>JBAVGI010000317.1:0-7719 GCA_049684755.1 Candidatus Sulfotelmatobacter sp. | reverse complement strand
ATACTCCCTGTGGAAAGGGAGAACTTAATCAGAGTCTCCTTAGGCGATCCCGCATTTCCGCTTGCCAAAGAAACTCCGCAGCTTCAGGCTGCTGATCTCTTTGTCCATTTAGCCTATCAATTTCTTTTGGAGTACAAGGACAATCCGTCCCTAGGAATATCATCCTCTCCGCTCCTAAAGCGATGCATTACCAATTTTGTAACTCGTAGCGATATCGGACACCAAGATAAGCAGCGTTTAACGGAAACTTTGACTAGATCAAGAGAGCTTGCTGGAGATGAATGGCTGCCTGAATACAATGAGGGTCTTCCAAGTTTATGACTGACGAGCAATCCGAATTTCACAAATTCGACGCAATTGTAAGTAAGGTATTCTCCGTCCCGCGTTCTGAGATTCTAAAGCGCGAGAAGGAATACCAGCGCAAACGGAAACGCATAAGAGAAAAGCGGGCAAGGGGAAAGGAGCAAAGAAAATGAGGGGAATAGTGATCGTTCTCGCGTTAGGCGCGTCTCTTGCTCGTGCTCAGGCACAGCAACAAAAGTTGACGATCATAAAATCAGACTGTGCTGTAAACAGTTGTACAGCGCCCGTTGGCGCGAAGGATCTAAACTCGTCAAACTGTATAAGCTGCATTATAACCGCCTCCATCAACCGTACCAAATACATCCTGACGTGCGATAAGGCGAAGGCTTGTACTCCTCTTGTTGCGAAGGACGTTTGGCCATTCGTCTATGCCGTGGACAGCGACTCCTGCAAGGCCCACGCAATCAAAGGCCCGGACGGAAATAACTATCCGGTTAGGTGCATCAAGTTGCTAGGCGGCACGCGAGATTTAATTTACACAATCGTCAAAGATGACGATTATTGGTGCTACGCCACTCGGAATATCACCTTCTGCAAGAAGTGATGTGCGGAGGAATAAATGCACGCTATACGAATTACGTTCGATACGACGGAGGCAGAAGCGCAAATCGATGAACTCGGGAAATTACTTCGGGAAGTTTTTGTCGAGCATCTTCCGAACGAGATCATCGGCGTGCTCTCTAAGTTGTCGTTCGAAATCTCTATCGCTGACCGAAGTTCCACACTCGGCACAGACGGCATCATGGAGCATCGCATCGTCATTCGGTTCGGCAGACGTTTTCATGACTTTATGTCCGCACTTCGGACAGGCAAAATCAACGATCTCATCATCGCTCACGACGGCGTCTCCAATACAAAAGTATCAAGCCAATTGAGACGAAACACAAGCAACTAACACAGAAAAGGCGAGCTAAGAAGCCCGCCTTCCGCGCTTCAAACGCCCGTGATTAGAACGGGGTCGTTTCGCAGAGTTTACCAGTGAGTTCGGCGAAGGTAAGGCGCTTGCCGAAGAGTTTGGTAACAACGTAACTGAAACGGTCGGAATCGTTTAGTGGGTTGTCTTTAGTAGCGCGATTGTTGTAACGAAACATCTGCTCGTCGAGGTATCGAAAGAGATGAAAGGGTTCTACGCTAACGTAAGTTCCCGCAATGCCGCGCTTCAAGAGCGCCCAGAAGTTTTCAAGGCCGTTAGTGTGTACGCGTCCGTTCACGTATTGCATCGCATGGTCTACGACCTGATGCTGATAGTCAGTTGCGAGTCCCTTGTAGGCGATCCACTCGTCGGTATAGAGAGCGCTGCCAGTCTGGACATGCTCCTTGATTTCCGATTGCAAGTTCTCGCGCTTGCGATCCGGCATAACCTTCGCTCGGATGCGGCCATCGCGTTGCAGCATTCCGAACACGATAGTCTTGTCCTTGCCGCCAGTTCCGGTAATCCGACGTTGCCGTTCGCTCAAGTGCATGTTCCGAGCCTTACCACCGATGAAGGTTTCATCTGCTTCTACTTCGCCGCTCATCTTGCTACCGAAGACTTCATCCTGCAACGCGAGACGAATCCGATGCAGCATAAACCAAGCGGTTTTCTGAGTAACGTCCAGATCGCGTGCGAGTTCGCAACTGCTGATACCGTTCTTGCAGTTAGTCAGCATCCAGAGAGCGGTGAGCCATTTGTCAAGGCCAATAGCGGAATCTTCGGCAAGACTGCCGACCTTGACGGAAAACTCACGCTTGGAATGATGCTTAGAGCACTTCCAAGTCTTGCGCTGAGGATTAAATGCGCTGACCTTTTCAGACCCGCAAATCGGGCAAATTACGCCGTTCGGCCAGCGCTTAGCGGCGAGATAGGCGATGCAGTTGTCAGGATTTGAAAAATGAACAATCGCTTCTTGAAGGCTTTTAGGTTCCGACATTTTCTTGCTCTCCACGAATCAAAATGTACGCGAAAACCGTGGGCGAGTCAAGTAAATAATTACCCTTATTAACTTCTACGTGACTCACCTAAGAGACGGAATCAAACGCATGGTAGACGGAAAAGCCTGGGAGAAGTAGACCTACCCTGTGTCCCCCCGTGCCCCCGGTGTTAAAGATTTCGAAGTTACGTCCGTACCCGATTTTCTGTTAAAAGTTTTTCCAAAAATTTCACATTTTTCTTGCATCGTTGCAAATTTCCCGTAATCTCACAAGTGCGAACTAACTTCAGCGCGATTTCTGGAATCTAAAAAACCAGAAAGCTCAAACACGACCCAGCCCGTTGTGGAGCAGCTGAGAGTGAGTCGCTTGAGGAGGAACACATCGAAATTGGCAACAGCTAGCGCCCCGCACCAACAAACCGGAAATGCCCAGCCTTTCGCCGTCATCCCCAACCGGACCCCGACCGCAAAAAAACGATTCGTTCGGCTCACCCTGTGGCCACTGGTCGCCGCCACCTTCTTTATGGTCTCAGGCGGAACCTACGGTACCGAAGACATTGTTCACGGCGCTGGGTACGGACGCGCGATCCTCATTCTGCTGCTCACCCCGCTGCTCTGGAGCCTGCCAACAGCCTTCATGATCGGCGAGCTATCGAGCGCTCTGCCCTACGAAGGCGGCTACTACGCCTGGGTGCGCCGCGCCCTGGGAAATTTCTGGGGATTTCAGGAAGCCTGGCTCTCGCTGGTCGCTTCTATTTTCGATATGGCAATCTATCCCACGCTGTTCGTCGCCTACCTGACCCGTATGTTCCCCTGGTTCCAGGAAGCGAATCGGGGATGGTGGGTCGCTCTCGCCGTCGTGATCGCGTGCGCCTTGCTGAATATCGCCGGCGTGAAAGTAGTCTCGCTGACATCTCTGTGGTTGTTCTTCGCCTTGTCGGCTCCGTTCGTTGCGATCGTGATTCTTGCTCCGTTCAAAATCGGTGCGCTGGCCAACGCGGTAACCAAGCCCACCACATCTACGGTAGATATCCTGGGCGGCCTCCTGATCTGCATGTGGAACTACATGGGCTGGGACAACGCCTCCACCATCGCCACGGAAGTCGAGCGGCCGCAGCGGACGTATCCGCGCGCCATGCTCGTCGCCGTAGCAATCGTCGCGCTCAGCTACGTTCTTCCTTTCGCTGCCATGTGGATGACCGGCCTGAAGGCTACCGCTTGGGAGACGGGCTCCTGGGCAGACATCGCCGGACTGCTGGGCGGTCCCTTGCTGCGCGTTGGCGTGGTCCTCGGCGGAATCATCAGCGCCTTCGGCATGTTCAACGCGTTGGTGATGAGCTATTCGCGTTTGCCTCTGGCCATGGCGCAGGATGGCATGCTGCCCAGCGTCTTCGCCAAGCTGCAGAAGAAGTCGCGCGCACCCTGGGTTGCAATTCTCGCGCTGGCCGCATGCTGGGCGATGTGCCTCGGCCTGGGCTTCGCCCGACTGGTCACAATCGATATCCTTCTCTACGGATTCAGCCTGATGCTGGAGTTCATCGCGCTAGCCGTGCTTCGCTTCCGCGAACCCGACCTGCCGCGCCCGTTCCGCGTTCCCGGAGGCTTATTCGGAGCGATCGCCATCGGCATCCCGCCCATGCTGCTGCTCGCCTTCTCCATCATCCGCAGCGAGCATGAACAGATCTGGAACATGAGCTCCTTCGAATTCGGCATGATCCTGATCGGCGCGGGCGTGGTGGCTTATGTGGTCAACCATCTGCTCAAGCCTCAAGGCTGGGCCGCACGCGAACGCAAAGCCGAACCTGCAGCCTAAGAAGATCGATCTTCCTTCGTGTGCCTTCGCGCCCTTTGTGGTTAAATTGGCTGTTGACCAGACAGTACAGCCGATGACTAAACGCAAATCGAAAGGGGCGTACATGATTTCGGCGGTTGCCGAGATGTATGGAATCCATCCCCAGACCTTGCGCCTCTACGAACGCGAGGGCCTCTTAAAGCCGTCGCGCACCGAAGGCAACACGCGCCTCTACACCGACGAAGACCTGCAGCGGCTGGAGTTCATCCTGTCGCTCGCCCGCGACCTGGGCGTGAACATCAGCGGCATGGCCATCATCCTGCAAATGCGCGAGCGCATGGAAGAAATGCAGCGTCAGATCCAGGAGTTCGTACAGTACATCCAGGAAGAAGTCCTCACCCGCGCCCACGCCGCCGCCGATCCCGCCAAGGGCGCCATCGTGCCGGTACGCCGGTCGATACTCGCAACGACGATTGCCCCAGCCAAGAAACGTTAGCTATTTTGCCTCGCGCAATTCCAGGCTCGGCGCCCAGATCCGCCGGAACCGATCTTCCATAAAAGGTAGTTGCACCGCGAAAAATCCTGTTAGTTCTGGAAATCGTTATTGGGGTTGTATGTGCGGAGCGGAAGACACTCCGGCAACCAACTCGAGTGTCCCGCCGCAGTAGGGGCAGAACTTGTCGCCGAGGTCTACGCTGCGCTGGCAGTGTGGGCAGGCGGGGCGCAAGCGGTTCCGGCAGCGGGGGCAGAAGCTGAAACCGGGCTCTACTTCGGCATTGCATTGCGGACATGTGACCGCGCGGGGCTTGCGCAATACAAAATAGAGGACGATGCCGAGGCCGTTGGGGACAAAGATGGCGATCAGCGTCCACAACAGGCGGTTCATGCCGCGGCGGCCTGCGTCCTGGTTGACGTAACCGATCAGCACGGCGTAGCAGCCGAGCACCGCTCCGGCGAGCATCCCTAACAGACAGCGGATCGCAAGAGGAGGTGCTTTGGGGTCCATGCCCACGATGGTCACAAAGAGCACCACAATCGTCAGAAACACTATGGTGAATAATGAGTAGGCCCAAGGCGCAAATATACGGATCTCGTCCTTGGATCGCGTTTGATTTCCGAGTGTCATCTAGAATCTCCTGACTGCGTACTTCGTTAAGAATCCTGTTCGCGCTTCGGTTAGCCCTGGTAGGAACCGGAGTGATCCGCAAGGTGCCGATCCTTGGCCAGCAGCAGGATTGCCGCCACCAGGGCTGGCATCATGCAGAAGACCAGGAAAGCTACCTGCCATACCGAGGAAGCCAAGTGTGCTCGCGCGCCCAGCCATGCAAAGCCGCGCCACAAAATCACTGCGCTAAGCAGTGCGCACAGGGTAACGGCCGCGCAACTGACTGAAACCACCCACAGCCGTTCCCGATGGTGCTGCAATTCCAGCGCGCGGCGGCGTACATTGAGCTGCGTCGTCGAGACCAGGCTTCGTTCGGCTGCGATTGGAATCGCGCGCAGCCCCTGAACCATCTCAGCGGCGTTCTCGGCGAAGGCGCGGCAGGAAGAGCAGGTTTCGAGGTGCGCGGCCAACCATGCATTTGACGACGGCTGATCTGAGAGCTGACTGGAGAGCTCAGCAGAGAGCCAACCGGGGGCGGAAAGCGCGTCCGGGCCGGCTAAGGCGATCAGTTTCCGCGCGCGCTCATGTGCGTCATTGTTCGAAATGTCGTTCACAGCTGCGCTCCTTTGAGCCACTGTTCGAGCGAACTCAAACCGCGGTAGATTCTGGATTTCACAGTTCCCAAGGGCACGCGCGCCACGCTGGCGATCTCATCGAGAGACATACCCTCCTGAAAGCGGAGCACAAGCGCTTCGCGATATTCCGCCGGGAGATGTTGCATGCCGGCGGCGATGTGCTCGCTTTGCTCGCGCTGCAAAGTCAGATCGAAAGCTGTGGCCTGTCCGGTGGCAGGCACGTCGAAGGATTCTTCCTCGCCGTTTTCATCCATTAAACCGTCGAGGCTGGCCGGTTGTTTGCGGCGCATGTGATCGATGACGAGGTTGTGCGCGACGGCGAAGAGCCAGGTGCTGAATGCATACTTATCGTTGAACTGGTGCCCGCGCTCGAGCACGCGAATCCAGGTTTCCTGAAAAAAGTCTTCCGCCAATTCGCGGCGTCCGGTCAGGTACATGAGATAGCGAAGAAGGCGATGCTGGTATTGCTCGATCAGACGGTCGAGCAGGTCGGGATCTCGACGTCGAAGTCCGCGAGCGATCTCCGTGCTCTCTTGCGCCATCGAGCTCTCGAAATAGAATGCAGTCGCGTTCATACTACCGATACATACGCGGGCGGCAGCGAAAAAGACGCAAGGGAACGCGATGGGAGGCGCGCTATCTGTTAAGTGGTTGAAACGAAACTGGATAACAGGCGCTGTTCAATAAACAGGCGTCTGATAGGCGGCTCAACTCAAATTCAAGCGGAGACAGTTAGATGGTGTATACATTGTAGCTACATGCATATATACTGTGTATCATCCCAGGAGAGCGGGTGGAACTTATGCCAGCAGCGCAGATTGTGAAGTGGGGAAATAGTTTAGCGGTGCGGATCCCGAAGCCGGTGGCGGAACAAGCGGGCGTGCGGGAGGGCGATCCCATTGTGATTGAGGCGGCGAAGGGACAGATCAGCCTGCGCTCGAAGCTGAGAATTCCGACGCTAAAGGAACTGGTGGCGCAAATCACGCCGGAAAACCAGCCTGGTGAAATCGCGACGGGAGCGGAACGCGGAAAAGAGAGAGTGGATTGGTGAGACGCGCGGTGAATTCTTACATCCCGCGCGCGGGCGACATTGTGTGGCTCGACTTCGACCCGCAGGCGGGGCGAGAGCAGGCGAAGCGGCGTCCGGCTTTGGTTGTGACCGAGCAGAGTTACAACCGAGCCAGCGGACTTGTCATCGTCTGTCCACTCACCAGCCGGCGCAGGCCTTATCCGTTTGCGTTGCCCGTAGATATTGACAAGATTGAAGGGGCGGTACTGGTGGATCAGGTGAAGAGCATGGACTGGTCGGTGCGCAAGGCGGTGTTTCATTCCAAATCTGATCCGGCGCTTTTGGCGAAGGTGCGAGGCTACTTAGGAGTTTTGTTGGGCATTCGCTGACGTTGGTAGGGCAGGTGGTGCGTCGGAGTTTATTTTGCTGCGCTCAGCGTGGTAGGCAGAAAAATCATTCTGCACAGATTTTAATTTGAGACGGCGGCTACGTGCGCTGCGCCGTAGAGTCCGGCATCACTGCCCAGTTGGGCACGGGTGATGATGGTTTTTCGGACTGTACTGGATTCTTGTTCGAGGGAAGCTCCGGATTCTTCCCGGCCTTTTTCCTTTTGTGAGGAATCGTTCGGCGTCATCAGAGGATTGTCCGGGGCGGTGGCGGCGTAGACCAAAGATCGGGCACGGAGTTCTTCGAACATTGTGGGAGCGAAGGCATCCCAGGCGCTGAGGACGCCGCCACCGAGGACATACATGTCGAGATTCAAGATGTTGACGATGCCGGCGAGCATAATGCCGAGATAGCGTCCGAAGGTGTGGAAGATGCGGCGGGAGGGTTCGTCGCCGTGCATCGCGAGGTTGTAGATCGACTGCGCGCCGAACTCGGGATCGGAGGATGCGGCTTTCGCG
>JBAVGI010000316.1:0-12806 GCA_049684755.1 Candidatus Sulfotelmatobacter sp. | reverse complement strand
GCGCTGGCGGAGGCGTAGCGCTCGGCGCATCCGCGGTTGCCGCAGCCGCAGGGAACGCCCTCGGGTTCCACGGTGACGTGGCCATACTCGCCAGCCATGCCGTTCATGCCATGCCAGATTTTTCCGCCGAGCACGATGCCGCCGCCGATTCCCGTGCCCAGCGTGACCACAGCCATGTTCGGCACGCCTCGGGCGGCGCCCAGCCACTGCTCGCCAAGCGCGGCCACGTTGGCGTCGTTTTCAAGGACGACTGGGGCTTTGAGACGGTGCTCGATTTCGGCGCGCACGGGATATTCTTCAAAGCCCGGAAGGTTGGCGGATTTGCGCAGCATTCCGGTGTGCAGATCGACGATGCCGGGGATGCCGATACCGGCGCCCAGGAATTTTCCCTCCTGCTGATATTGTCCGGAGAGATGCCGGATCGCATCGCACATTTCTGTGATGACATGGTTGGGACCAAGAGCGGTTTTAGTGCCGAGGGTGACTTTCTGGAGAAGCTCTCCGTCGGTGGAGATAGCGGCGATACGCAGGTTGGTGCCGCCGAGATCGACTCCGATGGAAAAATCGGGCATGGCTGAGAAAGATTAGCAGATTTGGCTATGAATCATTGTTGATTGATGATTGCTGATTGTTGATTGGAAAACTCGACGAGGAAGGCTCTTAATCAGCAATCATCAATCGACAATCAGCAATTGCTCTTCACTTCTGGCACTTCGGGCAGTAGTGGCTGCTGCGCCCGCCGATGACGATGCGTTTGATGGGAGTTTTGCAGATCAGGCAGAGTTTGCCTTCGCGGCCGTAGACGCGATGCTTCAGCTGGAAAAATCCTTCTTCGCCATTGGAATCGACATAATCTGAGATGGAAGAGCCTCCGGCGGCGATGGCTTCGCGGAGAACTTTCTGCACCGCTTTGAAAAGCTTGGCGAGTTGATCGCGGGTAAGTGTGGAGGCGCGGCGACGGGGGCGGATTTTGGCGCGGAACAAAGATTCATCGGCGTAAATGTTTCCCACGCCGCGTAGAAGTTTCTGATTAAGCAGAGCGCTCTTGATGGGAGTTTTGCGGCCACGGAACAGGGCAATGAAATGCTCGAGATCGGCTTCCAGCGGCTCGATGCCGGCGGCTGCGAAATCTCCGCGGGCGGCGACACTCAAACGTCCGAAGCGTCGAGGGTCGACAAAGCGAAGTTCGCGGCCTGAAGCGAGCTTTGCTATAGCGTGGGTGTGGTTGACGATTTCTGATTGCGGATCGCACACTTGCAGACGGCCGCTCATGCCGAGGTGAACGATAAATTGGGATCGCGGCGAAAAACCTTCGCGATATGGTTCGGGATGCGGTGTTTTATATTTCTGGCTTTTCGCGGGCGAGGGCGCCCGCTCTACACGAGCCAGGTCGAAGACGATGTGTTTGCCGACGCGGCGGACGGCGAGGATGCGCGTGTGTTCCAAGGCAGAGGCGATTTCCGGGGCGGGAGATTTTAGCGGCTCTGGTTTTTCGCCGAGCCAGATCGATTCGATCACATCTCCGGAAATGCGCTGGTTCAGGCCGCGGGCGATGGTTTCAACTTCGGGGAGTTCGGGCATGCCTGGTTAGTTTACAAGGATCGTTGCTCGTCCACGGTTGTGCCCGCGTCTGTGGTTCCCACTTCTCGCAAAGGACGCGAGAAATGGGGCACCCCATCCTTGGAATTCTCTAGGCTTTAGTCTTTTAGCGGGACGACGGCTTGGCCATCGCGGCAGAAGGTGGCGACTTTTTGCAGGTCGCCGTTGGCGAGGGGCAGGGTCATGACCGGTCCGTAGCAGTAGACGGCGTGGCCGGTGGCGGCGAAGTACCAGCGTCCGCCTTTGGAGTGTTGCTCCATGTGACCGGTGGGACGGCGTGGCGGCGGCGTAGGGTTCGCCACCGTCATGCTGAACGTGGTGCTCGGCGTCAGACAAAACGCCGTAATGAACAACAAGGCTAGGGTCAGGGCCTTCATGGTGTATCTCCTGCTTAAGTCCGCGAGTTTCGTTGCTGTCTGAAACTCGCGTGTTGCGAAACAATTCTTGAAACCTGGGCTAAAGCGTAATCAATTCGCGGCGCTGATCTCCTAAATCTGAAGCGGGCATGGGTGGAACCTGGGTGTAGGGTTTTGCACTCTTGCCGGCCCGGCTTGGAGCATGGTGCCGTGGTACCTTGGTTGACGGAGTCTGGGTTGACGGGATCTGGGTTGACGGAGTTTTGGTTGATTGAGTCTGGGTAGACGGAGTTTGCGCGTGGCTCAACGGGGTTTGCGTGGAAGATCTCTTCGTCTGGCTCTGTGCCAGCTTGTCCGCAGTCAGCTTGTCGGATAACGCTCTGCCCTTCAGGGCCCAAAGTTGCCGACTGTCACTCAGCAATACCTGAATCAGATTTCGCTGCGATTGGATGGTCGAGCCTTGCTCCACGATGAGCAGGGTCATTAAACCGTAAGAAGCCATAAATAGCAGCGTGAGTAACGGCAATAGGGTTCTTTTTTTCTTTGGAACCAGAACAGGCTTGGGAGCTACCACCAGCCTCACCGCAGCGTTACCGAACAAAGTTGTCAAGCGCCACCCCAGGCTTTGCCCCTCTACAGCGGGCATAAGGGAGAATGCAGCTTGTGAGCCAATGGCAGGCAGGCATGGATCGGATTGAAATGGTTTGGGTTAGCGTGAGTTCAAGTCCGGCGGATGGCGGGTGCAAGTGCAATTCGATGCACATTATGAGCAACGGGGATTGCCGGGGCTGGATTCTATCCGGCACATTCCGCTTTAATCAGCCGGAGGAGCCAGGGAATTGCCTTGCTCTGCAGTGGGGGCTTGTTTTGTGGTTCCCACTTCTCGCAAAGGAAGCGAGAAATGGGGCACCCCCCTGAGCCTGGCCCTGGGGCTTTACTTGCCCGCCAGCAGGAGTTTCGCGATGGTGGCAAGCTGCATGTTGGAGGTGCCTTCGTAGATCTTGCCGATCTTGGCGTCGCGCCAATATTTTTCCACGGGATAATCTTTAGTGAAGCCGTAGCCGCCGTAGATCTCGATGGCAAGCGATGTGACGCGCTCGGCTACTTGCGAGGCGAAGAGCTTGGTCATGGCGGCTTCTTTCACGAAGTTCACTCCGGCATCCTTCATTCGGGCGGCGTTGTAGACCATGAGCCGGGCGGCTTCGATCTCGGTGGCCATCTGCGCGATCTGGAACTGGATGCCCTGGAAATCGGCGAGAGGCTTGCCGAATTGTTTACGCTCCTGCGCGTATTTGGCGGCGAACTCCCAGGCGCCGCGGGCGACGCCGATCATCTGCGCTCCGATGCCGATGCGGCCCTCGTTCAGCGTTTCGATTGCGATCTTGTAGCCTTTGCCGGGCTCGCCGAGAATGTTTTCTTTGGGCACACGGCAATCTTCGAGGATCAGTTCGCAAGTGGATGAGGCGCGGATACCAAGCTTATCTTCTTTTTTTCCGACGGTGAATCCGGGGAAACCTTTTTCGATCAAGAATGCCGTGATCCCTTTGTATCCCGCCGACGGATCGATGGTGGCGAAGAGAACGAACAGTCCGGATTCTTTGGCGTTCGTGATCCAGAGCTTGCGGCCGTTGATGACGTAGTCGCTGCCTGTGAGTTCGGCGCGGGTCTGCAGGGCGAAGGCATCGGAGCCGGAACCGGCTTCGCTGAGCGCGTAGGCGCCAACTGTGTCGGAGGCCATCTTCGGCAGGTAGAGCTTCTTCTGTTCAGCGCTGCCCCAGCGCAGCAGAGCATTATTGACCAGCGTGTTTTGCACATCGACGATGACGCCTGAGGAAGCATCGACACGGGAGAGTTCCTCGACGGCCAAGATGGCTTCAAAGAACTTGGCTCCGCCGCCGCCATATTGTTCGGGGATCTCGATTCCCATCAAACCGAGCTGGAAGAATTCATGGATAAGACTTTTTTCGAAGACGGCTTTTTCATCCATCTCTTTGACCAAGGGACGAATCTTGTCGTCGGCAAACTGGCGGATGTTGTCGCGAAAAAGAATTTCATCTTCGGAGAGCGTGGTCAGTGGTGCTGGAACGGCGGACTGGAGGGTCTCGGGCATATGAATTCCTTCCGGCGGAGGAATGGAGCAAACTTGAAATTTTAGCACTCTTGGCGGCTGCCAATATGGAGCTGACAATCTGGAGCCATTCGAGGCTCTCCTAACTCAAAATCTAACGGTCGCTCTAGATCTTGTGTGCTGTTTTGTTCAGGAATGCAACAGTTTGTAACTGGAATGGAAGAACACTCTTTTTTGTCAAAACTCCTCTTGCACAGCCCCTGGTGCAAGACTATAGTTCTCAGCGCAAGCAAGACTTGGGGTCCCGATTGGTCTCATGGGGGAGAGAGATTCGGGGCCCTTTTATTGTTAGCGTCGCATTCACGCCCGACTTTTTTTGAGTCAGAATCGCGCGCCAAAGCGCCGCGCTACCCAGTCCATTTACCTGGACGTTTGGCAACGACGAGTCGCATTGATGTCAGATGGGAACGGTTGTGCGCCTGACGCACAACAATGTCCACTTCATACTCTCTGGCCGCATGGTATCCGTGAGAGATGAAAAATAAGGTCCGTCCGGATATCGACTTCCCAAAAAACGAAGTCACGAGATAGCATTCAAGTCTCGAAGAATTTGCGCGCTTTGAACACTGTTTATAGAGGACGAGATCAGCGAGGACTTGATGGCTCATGGCGAGGCGGTGAAATCTGCGAATCCATCCAATCTGGTGATTCGAAATATCGGGTTGCTATTGAGCGGAGATTTGCAGCATCCGATTCTCGATGCGGATACTGTGATCGCAGTCGGCGACCGAATTGCCGCGGTGGGCAGAGAGGCGGATTTGGATACGTCGTCGGCCACAGTCACCATCGACGCTAGAGGCACGGCTCTGGCCCCAGGGCTGATCGACAGCCACGTACATCCAGTCTGCGGAGACTGGACGCCGCGGCAAAATCAATTTGGTTGGATCGACAGCTATCTGCATGGCGGAGTGACCACAATGATCTCGGCTGGAGAGGTGCACACGCCCGGACGCCCGAAAGATATCGTCGGCCTGAAGGCGATGGCGATCTTCGCACAACGTGTGTTTCATTCTTTTCGTCCTGGCGGAGTCAAGATTTATGCGGGGGCCCCAGTCATTGAACACGGGATGGTGGAAAGTGATTTCAAAGAACTGGCTGCGGCTGGGGTAAAGTTTCTCGGTGAAGTTGGGCTGGGCAGTGTGAAAGACGGAAAGACGGCGCGGCAGATGGTCCTGTGGGCGCGCCATCATGGGATTCAGAGCACGATCCATACCGGCGGGCCTTCGATTCCGGGATCAAGCCTGATCGACAAAGACATGGTGTTGGAAACCGATGCCGACGTGATTGGGCACGTGAATGGCGGACACACCGCGCTTCCCGACGACCAGATTATTGCGCTTTGTGAAAAATCCACGCGCGCGCTGGAGATTGTGCACAACGGCAACGAACGCGCCGGATTGCTGGCGCTGCGCACCGCCAAGGAACTACGTCAGTTGGATCGGGTGATTCTCGGCACCGACTCGCCGGCAGGCTCGGGGGTGCAGCCGCTTGGAATCTTTCGCATGATTGCGATGCTCGCGTCTTTAGGAGAAGTGCCGGCAGAGATGGCGATTTGCTTCGCTACGGGCAACACAGGCAAGATGCGCAACCTAAATTGTGGACTGATTGCAGCGGGCCGCGAGGCTTCATTCGTGCTGATGGATAAAGCGCAGCACTCCTCAGGCAAGGACCTGCTGGACAGCTTGCAAAAGGGAGACCTTCCCGGCATTGGGATGGTGATTACGGACGGAGTTGTTAGCGCGCAGCGCAGCCGGAACACGCCGCCGGCGACGCGCGTTCCTGAAATTGTGGCTTCTTGAAAGCAGGCGCAATAGGAATAATGAGGACGCGATTACCGCAGTCCGTCATCACCCTTTATTTGATCTTTGGTTAGTCCGCCGACGCGAGCCAGAGGCCGTCCGGAGTCTGTCACTGCAACGGCGACCATAATCTCGTTGGCGCGCGGTGCATCGTTGATTCGAACTTCCATTCCATCAAAGTGACTGCGAACATAGGCCGCGTCTTTGTGCCCGAGAGGAATTTCAAGTGTGACGCCGAGGCCGCCGCGTTTTTTTGAAGACGGGATCAGCGCCGCGCCCTTGCCTAAGACGCGCCGCACCGGAGTGCCCAACTTCGGATGCAGGATTGCGGCCGCATGCTCGAGCTCGCCATTTTCTCCCACTGCGGCGGCCTTGCCGTAGCTCTCGGCGGACGGTCCCGGAATGCCCAATGCAGCGATGGCCCGTTTGGTGAGCAGCTCGCCGAGTTCCTCGCCGATTGTTATCAGCTCGGTTAGATCCTCCACATATTCTCCGGCGCAGGGATTTTCGATTACTGCGACTGCGGCAGCTTTTCGCGTGGGCGGAGCGACGGAGCGCCCCATCTCCAGGCGCGTTTCTTCAACAATCGTCACGATCTTACGGATCTTTGCACGAAAACCAGTAAGCAAACTAGTATGCGAACCAGCTTGGGAATCAGCGCTCATCGCAGTCCGTCATCTCCTTTAATCTCCGACGCATTCAGGCCGCCGCTTCGCGCATGGATGCGTGGCCCAGTCGTCATCACGAGAGCGAGAAGAATTTCATCAGCGCGGGGAGCATCGGTGACGCCAATCTCCATTGCGTCGAAATGACTTCGCACGTAGGAAGCATTGACGTGCGTGATTGGCACATCGAGCCGCGCGCCGGGGCCCCCAACCTTCTTAGTTGAAGCAACGATCGCCTTCGCTCCGCCCAAAACCTCGCGCATGGCATAGCCTCCCGGGGCATGCCAGAGCGCGCCGTGTTCGATTTCTCCCGCGGAACCAACGATCGCGCCTTTTCCGTAACCTTCGACCAATTTGGGATCACCGCCCAACGCAACTAACATCTTGTGGGCCATTTCGAGTCCGAGAGGTTTCAGATCGTCCATGAATGCTTCGATCTTTTCCACGTACGCGCCGGCGTAGGGGTTGCGGATCACCGCCAGGGCAGCTACGCGTTTCAAAGGCTTTTGCGCGACGGGGCCGCCTTCGTGGAAAATTTCTTCCAGCATGAGAAGGTTCTTGCGGACTTGAACCTCAGGCATGTACGAGTCTCCTCCGGTTTAGTGTGGACTCTTCTGATAGGGACTCAGCGTCTGCGCCCACGAGGCGCGTTTCTCCCTGCAGGCGCAACGCGGCTGTCGCGATCAGGCGCCTGTCCCAGAGATGACCCGCGACAATCGCTCCTGCGTCTAACGCCTGATGAATTTCTGCGAGACTCAGTTGGGCGACTGATTGCGTAACGAGTCGCTTGCCGAGATCGCTATCGGGAGCGAGTTCGCGAGCTCGCACGCGTCCGATTTTCTCGCTTCCCGGAAGATCAATTGCATTCGCTATGATGGTCGCGGCAGCGTCGGCGTCGGCTGCACTGCGCGCGAGCACGGTGACGGCATCCGCGATGCCGAGTGAAAAGCTCCGGCCGCGCCAGCCGCTGGTGGCGATTCCGCGAATTGGATGCGCAGCGTGAATCCGCAGCGTGCCGAATAACGAAGGGCGATCCGGACGCTCGACCATTCCCACGGAGAATTCTTCGCCGCTCGCAAGATGCAAGGCGATGTCTCCTCCGTTATTCACATAGGCTTTTGCAAGCTTCGCATTCGCCGTCATTGATGCAAGAATCTCTTCTGCTACCGCGCCAGCAACTGCTGCCATCGGAGTGATGAACGTGCTGCGCCCATGCGGCGCGACGGCTTGCACCATACGGCAAGCGATCGGGCCGTGAAATGTTAAATCGTGGCGCCATGGTTGCCGCAGCGTGGCTAGTTCCTCGCATAATTCATCGAGCACACTCGGGAAGCGGTCGCAAGCTGCGCGATAAGCGTGCTCGACTTCTGCAACTTCACCAAAGGCCTCGACAATTAAATCGATGGGTCCATCGTGCATATGAAGGCGACGACCATCGGGCAGCATCCGGATTTGTGCGCGCGAATTCAAGGTTTGGATTCCTTGTTGCTAACTTCGAGCGGCCACGGATTTTCCGGACGCGCCGCAATCCGGCTTCGACTTTCTTCCGCTCGCTGAATGGAACTGAGAGGACGCACGTGATCCATATATCCGCCCAGCTTCGCGTAGTCGTTGAGCTTCATGGTGAACTCAATCGGGGCCACGAGAGCTGGGGTGGGAACGTACCCGAATGCGTTCTCAGGCAGGCGGCTCACATCCACCATGATCGTGATCCCACCTCCGGGCCAAACGTAAACCGGAGCCCCGCCGCAGGTTACGCGCGTGAGAGTTTCGCGTACGGAATGCGTGAGCTTCACCGGATTTTCTGTGACTCCGGCGCGCAGTGATCCGCCTGCTCCGCCCATGAACAGCACTGTACACAATGCCGGCTCGCAGTTTTCACGAATCCGCGCCACGGACTCTCGCAAACTTACTGGCAATTCTTTCTCGATCGGACGCCGGGCATCATCGAGTTCGAAGTAAGCGTGGTGCTCACCGGTGGTGCTTACCATGAGCAGGCGCAGGCCTTTCCAGGAAAGTTCGTGGTCGAAGGGAGCGAGAATTGAGAGTGGATCCGTAATATTGGTTCCGCCCCATGAGGTGCCGGGCTCGGCCACTTTGAAGTAGCGTCCGGGAGTGGAGCGGCGGCCTTTCATCTTGATCCCGGTTTCGGGGATGCCGAGTAGCTTGCCGGCCTGGTGTTCCGACAAGACGCCGGTGATGTGGTCATCGACTACGACGACCTCGTCGACCTTGCCCTCCCATTGCTTGGCGAACATTCCGATGGTGGCCGAACCGCAGCCGACGCGCATGCGCTGTTCGCGCACGCCATCTACAATCGGTGGCTGAGAAGCTTGCACTACGATCTTCGCTCCGCCATCGATTTCGAGTTCGGCGGCTTTGCCGTTACAGAGATTCAAGAGCGTCTCGCAAGTCACGGTTCCTTCTTGCCGGCTGCCTCCGGTGAGATGCCGCACGCCTCCGAGCGAGAGCATTTGGGACCCGTACTCGCTCGTTGTCACATGGCCCACGGCTTCGCCCTGGGCGCGAACTGTGCTGCACTCTGGGCCAAGATGGCGATCGGTATCGATTTTTAACTTCACTCCGCAATAGCTGAATATCCCTTCGGTCACAACCGTGACCATATCGATGCCTTCGGTTTCAGAGGAGATGATGAAAGGCGCAGGCTTGTAATCGGGATAGGTGGTGCCCGCGCCTATCGCGGTGACGAATGTGTCGGTGCCGCTGATCAGGGAACCATCCCACTCGCGATTTTTTCCCAGGAAAGGCACAACCGAATCGCCCCGCGAGACTGCACGATCGAGAACAATGTGCGGATCGATGCGCACAAGTTGTCCGTCACGATTTGCGTAGCGGTCACAGGAGCCCGTTCTTCCGGGCTTGATGTAACAAAGGACCGGACAAGCATCGCAGCGGATGGCATCGTCAGCCATGCGCGCCGCCCTTCTCGCGGGCGAGAATGGCTGCGCGCACGCGGTCTGGCGTGGCAGGAGTTTTTCGTATGCGGATGCCGACCGCATCGTACAAAGCATTTAAGATCGCCGGGGCGGTTGGAATGACTGCCTGCTCTCCGATTCCTTTGGCACCATACGGCCCGACGGGCGAGGGTACTTCGATGAGGATCGATTCCACGGCCGGGATATCGCCGGCGGAGGGGATCAGGTAGTCGTGAAGATTTTCGCCCTTGCCGGGGAAAAATTCCTCCATGAGCGCCATGCCGAGGCCCTGGGCAACGCCACCCTCAATCTGCCCTTCAATCAGCGTGGGGTTGATTGCGCGCCCAACGTCATGGGCGGCAGTGATCTTCAACACGCGAACTGTTCCCAGTTC
Organism: Candidatus Sulfotelmatobacter sp.; assembly: GCA_049684755.1. Classification (GTDB taxonomy): domain Bacteria; phylum Acidobacteriota; class Terriglobia; order Terriglobales; family Acidobacteriaceae; genus Sulfotelmatobacter. The sequence continues at coordinate 2,929 of JBAVGI010000316.1, read as the reverse complement.
TGTGTCGACTTCGATCTCGGCCAGGTGAGCACCAAAGCCGAACACGGCGTATGGAGTTCCTTGTCCATTCTGATCGAGCGGCTGAGTGGGCGGATCGAATGTGGCCTCGGCGGTAAGAACGTATCCATATTTGTCGAGCGGGAGTGTGAGAATCGGGAGCGTTGAGCTTTTGCCATTCTCAGTCACGATGACCGCATCGTCTTGAAAACTGATGGTTGCGCACTCGCAGGCTTTCGCCAGCGCAAGAATTTTATTTCGCAACTGCAGGCTCGCCATTTGCGCAGCTTTGCCGGTCACGAAGGTCTGCCGGGATGCTGAGGTTTTGCCGCAGTCGGGCGACAGCGCGGTGTCGCCGGAGATCAGATCGAAGCGCTCGATGGGAGCTCCGAGTGCATCGGCGCATATCTGCGTGACAATCGTGTTTGATCCCTGGCCAATATCCACGGCACCCTGATGTAAGGCGATTCTGCCATCGCGTTTCAGTCCGATTCTTACCGTGGAAGGATTGGGAAGGGAAGTGTTGCCGCAGCCATACCACATGCCCGCCACTCCGACGCCACGCCGTAACCCCACATCGTGGGAATTGACACTCGACGCTTCCACGCGAGCAGCTTTCCACGCGGGGCGCAACGCCTCAAGACATGCGCGGATTCCAACGCCTGCGCCCAAAATCTGTCCCGTCACCGTGGGAGTGTTTCCATCGAGCGCGTTCAGGATGCGAAACTCCAGCCGGTCGATTCCTGCGCGGTCCGCCAACTCGTCGTAGAGCTGCTCTTGAGCGATCGCCGCCTGCGGCACGCCAAAGCCGCGGAACGCACCCGCAGGCACCAGATGCGTGTGCACGGCCCGGGTCAGTGCGCGGTAGTGCGGCACATAGTAAGGACCGGAAGCGTGCACGGGCACGCGCCCGGCAACCGTCGGACCCCACGAAGAATATGCGCCCGTGTTGAAATCGGCGGAGAAATCAAGAGCGGTCAGTTTTCCGTCGCGACTGCAGCCTGCGCGAAGCCGAATGCGGGATGGATGCCGCTTGGTTGTCGACATCATCGATTCCGTTCTGGAATAGACCATGCGTACCGGTTGGCGAAGTTTCCAGGCGGCGAGTGCAATAAAAGGCTGCACAGACAAATCCAGTTTCGAGCCGAAGCCTCCACCCACCGCGGTTGGAATGATCCGCACTCGCTCTGGCGCGATGCCAAGAATCATCGCCATGTCACTGCGGTCCATGTAGGGCGACTGCGTGCAGGCTTGAATTTCAATTTGATCGCCAACGCGGCGGGCGAATCCAGCCTCAGGTTCGATATAGGCGTGCTCGATGAATCCGGTCTCGAATTCACCCTCGGCGGTGAAATCAGAATGGCGGAGCGCGTCGTCGACATTGCCGCGCACGACTCGTCCGCGCACCAGAATGTTTTCTTCACGGTAGAGATGAATGAGTGGCGCGCCGGGCGCCAGAGCCGCGTCGATATCAAGAATTGGCGGCTGTTCTTGCCACACCACAGGAAAATTGTTAGCGTCAAAAGATTCAACAGCTGTTGTTTCGCCAACCACGGCTGCGATCGCTTCGCCGCGGAAGCGCGTTTCCTCTTCCGCAAAGACAGGCTGGTCGGCGAATCGAGGAATCACGCCGTAACAGTTTTTTCCAGGAACATCTTTCGCCGTGAGGACTGCGCTCAGGCCGGGATGATTTCGAATGAACGCCGGGAGATCTCCAAATTCGAAGCGGGCACGAGGATGTGGAGAACGGACCACGCGTACCGCGAGAACTCCGTCAGGTATTTCATCGGCGCCAAAAATCTCCGTGCCTGCTACCTTTGCTCTTCCATCCAAACGCGCCAAACGGTTGCCCACCGCACTGCCCGCAACTGGAAGCTGGGCTTGCGGAGCGTCTTTGCCGGAGTCGAGAATCGCAGCGATGATCTTGCGATAGCCGGTGCAACGGCAGAGCACGCCAGCAATCGCGTCCATGACCTCGGCTTCATTTGGGTTGGGATTACGATCGAGTAAGGCCGCCGCGGAAACCAGCATTCCCGGCGTACACGCGCCGCATTGAGCGGCTCCATGCTCCAGGAATGACTGTTGCAATTGCGCGCCGGACTGCGAACAATGCGCCAGGCCTTCGATTGTAGTGATCTCACAATTCCCTGCTTGGGCTGCTGCTACCAGGCACGAGCAGACTGGTTCACCGTTGAGCAGAACGGTGCAGGCGCCACAATCTCCAGCGTCACATCCGACTTTGGTTCCGGTAAGCCCCAGGTCTTCTCGTAACACTCGAGAGAGCCTGCGCAAAGGAGAAGTGGAAAGCACAATCTGACGTCCATTGATGGAGAGAGCAATGGAACTCACATCTGCAGCGACGCCCAATTCTGGTGTCGTCGCCATTAAAATTTCTCCGCGCTGCGCTTCTCCGCGCCATGTTTGTCCGCGCAACGGCTCAACGCGCGCTGAACCAGAGTCAACGAGGCGTCACGGCGATAGTCGGCAGTGGCTCGAACGTCATCAATCGGAGAAAGCGCAGACAAGTGTTCGGGCCTGACGCGCGCTCCCAGGGCGGCATCGACAGGTGCAGCGATGAGATCATGCTCAAGCTGAAGCAATCGGCGGGCGACAGAGGAACATGAGCCGACCGCTACTCGTGCTGCTCCAACTCGTCCTGCGCCATCGGCGAGCACGACTGCGGCAACCATCGAAATCGAAATCACGAGATAGCGTCTGGCTCCAAGTTTCACGAACGAGGAGGAGGCATCGTCGAGAGTTCGTGGCACGATCACTGCAGTCAACAACTCGTCGGCGCGCCGCAAGGTCTTGCGGTTGCCTACGATGAATTCTGCCAGTGGAATTCGGCGCAGACCGCTGCTTGAAGCGAGTTCCACTGCCGCATCCAGCGCAAGTAGTGGAGGCACTCCGTCGGCGGCAGGCGAAGCGTTGC
>JBAVGI010000315.1:0-3270 GCA_049684755.1 Candidatus Sulfotelmatobacter sp. | reverse complement strand
GTCTTACAAACCCTTACGATGCCGCCCTGCGGTTCCATTATATAGGCAGAGGCTCAGTTTTAGAAATAAAAACATGAAAATCTGCCAGTGTCTGCATAATGTGAGCTATACATCACTTTTTAGGATAAATCAATAAAACTGTGCTGTATATATCACTTTAAGGAGTCCGAATATAACAGGGTTACCTTTAGACAACAAAAAGCCCACCAGCGTTAGCCAGTGGGCGAGGTTTACTGATATTTTATGTTGAGCTTACCGTGCTTCGCTGGACTGACATCAGCGACCTTCACAGGGTGCTTTGCATCGCCGTTCGGCATAGCGACATAAATTGCTCCACGGCTCAGAACGAAGTTGGGTATGCCCGCCTTCTTTGCTGTGTCGTAATCCTGTTGCGACGGAACAGGAGTCGCCGTCATCGGATGAGTATGAATGATGGCTTGGGAATCCGTTGGAATAGACGCCTTCATCCCCATCGCATCGTGACCTTCATACGTCTGGATAGAGTTGTCCTTCCCGAGCGTAATCATATGCTCGTTATTCAACTGTGGTTGGATGAACGTCGGAGACGCCCGATTGTACAAGTCTGCGATAGCCGCTTGTGTGCTCGGGTCGTCGATGTAATCTCTGCCTACTGCCATACGGGGCATCTCAGGAGTCTCGCTCAAAGCGTTTAACGCATCAAGCGAGGGTGTTGAACCCGTTAACGCAGATGGAGCGACGTCGGGTGGGGCATCGGGGTCAGCGGGGTCCGCTTCCACCTCAACAGGCGTGGAGTCACCACCTAAAGTTTTCAGAAAGTCATTCGCCGTATCGTCGATTTCGGCTCCTGTAGGCGAGGGAGCCTCTGGTGCCTGACGGATAACGTTGCTTACCTGAATCGGCTTCGGGTTGATTGCGGTTTGGTATTCCTTCGCATATTTCTGGACGACATCGCCTTCTGTTTCTGGAGCAACTTTCGTCTTTCCGAAATTGAGGAATCCATCCTCATTCGTTGCAAGGTTCTTCAGGTCAGCAGGGGTGATATCGACATCGGCGTCTTTCATGCCAGGTACCACCAGCACGGAACCTACTAAGCCCGCACCTGCACCTAAACCGCCTGCCACATCTCCCTTACCAATCTGCTCACCAGCTTTAGCGGCTGCAGGTCCGGCGACGGGAAGGGCCGCAGCCGCAGCGTGTCCTGCTGCTTCTGAATATCTTCCTGCCTTGTACGCTTGTGCTGCTTTCTGTGCTTCCGCTACTTGCCCCTTAGCCAGACCTTCTACGAGGTCGTCTACGAAGTTTCCACCAGGCGTCTTCGAAGGAGAGAACGTTGTATCAACGTACTGTTTGCCGAGATTAACTGCGGCACCTACAGAGTTATCGTAAACTCCCTTAGCGAAGCGACCTTCTGGAGTTTCAGTTAAGAGTTTTCCACCTGCACTGACTGCATCACTAATACGGGTGAACGGTATGTGCCATATGGAACCGTCTGGGGCTTGAACAGGTTGAGCGGGTTTCCCACCAGCACGAATAGCAGCGGGTACTTGCTCCGATGGAACATAGGACTGCGAACCATCGGGAGCGATGATTGAGTGAACTGCCATTGATTTTCCTTAATTATTGTGCGGGAGTACCACCGAACTGACTTCCCCACTGCCTTGCGGCTTGTGTGACGACGGGTGCTGTCATCTTCGCAGCAACTTTTGCTATAGGTGCTCCAATGTCAGGATGGCTGTATAAGAAGTGAAGTGCCTCAGCACTTAATCCAATCCCAGCCGTTAGAGGGTTGCTTGCTCCAAACAGATGGGCAACTAAACCTAGACCCGCACTTCCACCAATACCTACTAGCTGTTGCATTGGCCCCACTTTGGCTTTAAGAAGTTTCGCTACCTTTGTTTGGTAGCCCGATTTGTTTATATTCAACGCCATTTCAGAACGTAAGTCGTTGAGGTCGTTAAAACCCTTTTCCCCCATGGCATTCTGCAAATCCGCTTTTGGGATTTTGTTTATAGCAGTGTTGGCTTGGGTGACGAATTTCTTAGGGTCGAGTTGTGCCCGAACCGCGGTCCGTGCATCGGTACTGGACGGACCAAGACTGCGTACGCCAGCATTTTCTGTGAACCCCTTATCAATGATGTCGTGTAGGTCATCAAGTGTAGCGGCTTTTTTCCACGCATCCCCTGCTGCTTTCAAATCCACAGGAGAAATGCCTGCTTGTGCAGCAGGACCATCGGGAGCAAATAGGGCGGTCACTGGATTGTGGTCTATGACATCTTGTGCGTCTGCAGATGCATCTACGCTGCTAGGATTGAACAATACCTTCTTTGCCGCCGATACTTTATTTCGGGCGATGTCAAAGGCATTCCCACCTTCAGGTAGTTGAGTAGCCTGACGCAACTTGTCATAAGTGTCGTTGTAGGCATCACGAATTCCCTCAGCGGCATCATGGAAATTGTTTATACTCTTCGGAGCGTTCAGACCAGTGGCATTCTCATAAGCGTCCTGAGCAGTGCCGATTACATCCTTGGCGGACGCTTGCAATTCCGTAGTGGCGGCGTTGACCTTTTGTTCTGCTACGGCAGTGGTTCTCGGGTCTAATACTTTCTCACCGAGTGCCCCCAGACCTTCACCAATCGCACCACCTACCGCACCTGCTTCTACACCCGAGGTTACGTCTTGACCGTGTAAACCCGCTTGTGCACCACCGAGTGTCGTAGTCTTGGCGATATTCAGAGCACGTTGAAGTGCTGGGTAGTCTTCTAAGATGTCAGCCAGTTTGGCAACCGTCTGGTAATGTTTTGCCAGTCCAGCCGCACCCGCCTCAATAGCCCCTTCACCGAGTCCCCACTCTGCGAGCCCCTCTAGGGCATTGCCATAGCAGCTAGGGTTGGGGTCTTATCTAGTTTGCAGGAGTAGCTAGCCGTCTTTATGCTGGCGACTTTGTCCTGTGTTTCGATATAAGCAATCACAAACGCCTGTTGCTTTTCAGTGAGTTGAACAAATAACGGGTGCGATTTGACCTCTGAGAGCGTCATATGTCTCCTAAGGATTCTTGATTTGCTCCAAATGTTCGGGCCACGTATACGTCCGCTTAATCCCCCACTTTCTATCAAATGCGACTAGGTTGTCGCCTTGGTACAGATTGTTTTCACCGTGGAATGTGGAGCGAGATGGGTGATAGTGGTTCACTACACATCTGTCACACCTGTTAATCGGTTGTTTGGCTTGCACTACCCTACGACAATAGTCGTCATCTTCATATCCGTATTTGACGAACCGCTCGTCCAG
>JBAVGI010000314.1:0-20666 GCA_049684755.1 Candidatus Sulfotelmatobacter sp. | reverse complement strand
ACTCTGGTGGTGAATACATTCTTCATGGCCATCGGCGTATTCGCGGCGTTGTTTTATGTTTCACATAAGTTCGTGCGAGCGGATGCGTTGATACTGGTTGCGTTATATTTCATCATTCTCGAATTCTTGATGATCTGCTCGCTCGCGCTGTTGTTCTCATCATTCTCTTCGCCTTTGCTTTCGGCCGTGTTCGCCTTTTCCTTGTTTGTAATTGGCAGCTTCGCCGAAGACTTGCGCGGGTTCGCCAGCATGGCGCACGGATTTACCCGCTGGCTGGTGACGGGTGCTGCTTACCTGGTGCCGAATCTTTCTGCCTTCAATATCGTCAGCTCCATCGCTCATGAGCAGCCTGTTGCGGGACAACTTATCTGGCAGAACACGCTATATGCCGTTTTCTATGCTGCTATGGCTCTGAGCGGGGCGGTGCTGGTGTTTGAACACCGGAATTTAAAATGAAGCCACGCCGCAAAGTTTCGATCGCTGCCGGCATATGTGTCGCAGTTTCCCTGGCGGCCAGCGCCGTGATGCTTCACCACATCGATCAACTTCGTCCGCGGGCCACGCTGGAAGATGTGCTGTATCTGAACTCTCCGAAGGTGCTCAAGCGGATGAGCCTGGGGTACGACGGGCTTCTTGCCGATATTTACTGGACGCGCGCAGTGCAGTATTTTGGCGGTCGACACCACGACAGCGCGCAAAGTTACGACCTTCTCTATCCCTTACTAAGCATTGCCACCCATCTGGATCCGCAACTGGTAGTGGCTTACCAATTTGGAGCGAGCTTTCTGGCTCCGGCACCGCCGGAGGGGGCAGGGCAACCGGAGCGCGCCATTCAGTTGATGGAATATGGAATTCAAAATAATCCCAACGACTGGAAGCTCTATTACGATTTGGGTTTTGTCTATTACATGAATCTCAAGGATTACGCCCATGCCTCCCAGGCGTTCGAGCGCGGGTCGATGGTGCCGAATGCGCATCCGTTCATGCGGCTGCTGGCGGCGCAGATGGCGCAGCACGCCGGAGAATATGACACGGCACGAATGCTCTGGTCGGCAACCTACCAGAACAGCCAGGACAAGCAGATCCGCGCCAATGCGCTGGAACATCTGCGTGCCTTACGCGTCGATGAGGACGTGACCCATTTGCAGGAATCGGTTACCCGCTTCGGCCAGCGCACGGGACGGTTGCCGGCGAGCATGGCGGAACTGGTGACTGCCGAACGATTGCCCGGAATCCCCGTCGATCCCGATGGACATTCCTACAAGCTGACTCCCGATGGACGAGTGGAAGTAGCAGTGCCCGACGATTTTCCTTTCTCCACCAAAGGCCTTCCGCCCGGATTCAAGCCGCAGCCAAAATTCCACAGCCAGCGGTAGCCTGGCTTACTTCGCTTATGATGGCGAAGCATGGATGGCAACAGAGATGCCGTCTCGCCCGCGCAGCGCACCGCCCTGCTTCCTTCGGCATGGCATTGGTGGAAAGATGCGGTGGTGCGCGATGGAAGCGTGGCGGCTACACGACGACTGCTGATAATTCTGTTTGAGTTTGTTCGCGATTCCACTCCGGCGCGCCGCCGGCAGCGCTATGGTGATGCGGAATACGATTGGGAATATCGGGTCAACACTACCAGCGCTGGAGTTGGGTGGAACGACCGGCTGTTAGGATTTTTCCACTCGCCGTATCAGCCGACGGAATCCGTTTTGTTCCACGAAATGATCGGGGCCGTATCGGCGCGAGCTGGCTTTGACTTTCGCGAATTCATTTTCCTCGATCTCGGCTCGGGCAAGGGACGAACCCTGCTGATGGCTTCCGATTATCCCTTCCGGCGCATCGTGGGCGTGGAGCTGTTATCGGCGCTGCATGATGCCGCACAGGAGAATATTTTCAAGTATCAGAGTGAGTCGCAGAAATGCTTCGCGATGGAATCGATTTGCGGGGATGCGGCTGAGTTTGCCTTTCCGGTTGGGCCGACCGTGTTATTTCTCTTCAATCCATTTCCAGAGCGCGGGCTGAGGCAAGTGATCGAGAATCTGGAGCGGAGTTTGCGAGAGCATCCGCGAAGGGTTTATGTGCTCTATCACAATCCTCTGCTGGAGCATGTGCTGGGCGAGAGTAATGCTCTTGAGAAGATTGGCGGGACACATCAGTATGCGATGTATGGATCGCGAGGAGATCTGGATTGAAAAAATTTTCAGATCGAATCGGGTAAAATCTCTGAAAAGAATAACTTGCGGCGTCGCGGTCAGCTGCGATTCGTCTAAAATATTGTTTTCAAAGAGCTTGGCGGTAAAATATTTGTTTGCTTCGAGTTGCCGGCCGTTTTCCAGCATAAGCCTCGAAAGAACGCGTCACGTACCCGCCCTGAGGCAGGGGATTGCGAAAGTCTAAGCCGAATCCCATCCGGAACGATGTGACATGTGGGCAACAGCTCTGTGGAAAGCGGCCGCGCGGCGGAAGAGGGTCGACGCTTTGCGGTTCGAAATGAGAAGCTACAATCCTCGGTCTGGCGTGGTGCAGTATACTGTGAGCACCCAAAAAGGTGCTTGCGTGGAGGATGAGAGGTGCTCGACATAACCAAGGATATTCAATCGCTGACGACCTTCCGCCGACGTTCTGGTGATTTCATGAAGCTACTCAAGAAGAGCAAGCGACCCGTGGTGCTTACGGTGAAGGGGAAGGCGGCGGCTGTGGTGCAGGATGCCGAAGCCTACCAGCGCTTGCTGGACGCGGCTGCCTTGGCTAGCGGCGCGGAGGGAATCCGGCAGGGGTTGGAGGACTCTAAAAGAGGAACGGTCCGGTCGGCCAGACAGTTTTTTGATGAGTTCGAAGGCCGGCGTGGCCTACCTCGTTAACATTGCTTCCCGCGCGGAGCGGGACCTCGAGCATCTGTATAACGAGATCGACGCAGCCGACTCTGATGCCGCGCGAGAGTGGTACGCGGGATTGAAGAAGCAAATTCTCAGTTTGGAAAAACATCCCAACCGGTGTCCGGTAACGCCCGAGAAAAAGACAGTCAGGCACCTGCTCTATGGACGGAATCATGGCATCTATCGCGTGCTTGAGAGGCGGAAAGTGTTAGAAGTGCTGCATATCCGGCACGGGGCAAGGAAGAAATTTCGGAGGGCTGATCTCGAATGAATGCCGCTGCAATTCGGGCTCGGGATCGGCTTCGCCTAACCACTCTTCAAGGAATCGGCGGGGGTGAACAGTCTTCAAACCACGGGAGGGAACATTGACTACCGCTATACTCTCTTTCTTCGGCGTGGTCATCGGGGCGTCACTCCAGTATGTCTTCACACGCTATCTCGACAATCGGCGGTATCACCGAGAAATGAGGACTCAAGCCTGATTGGATTACCTGAAACCTGTAAGCGGATTGGCGCACCTGAACGAGGCCCAGGGTTCGCAGGAGCGCAATCTCCTGGCAGCGGCGGCTGACGCAAAGGGTAGGATTTGCCTCTACGGTTCGAAAGAGGTAATTCACGCATTCGCCGTATTCGAGAGGCTCGGTGCCGTCATCTCGTCCGCAAAGCAACAAACGGCATTTATCGCGATGGTTGCGGCGATGCGCAAGGATTCCGGGGACGCGGCCGGTCCTACGACTGACGATATAGGAATGATTCTGCTAGGGAGCCGGGATTAGAAGGGGCCGGCATTCATAGAGCTTTAGAGAAGCATATCCCTCGTTCGCTCTCGCCGGTTCACGGGCTCCGAGGCGGCCCGGAATGACAGAGTTGTTCGTGATGAGCGCTTTAGGCGGCGCTGAAGCGCCGCTCTTCCACGGTTGTTTCTATCCTCCATCTGTGCCTCCGAAGATACCTGCACGGCGTACATCGCCTTCAAAAGATCGATTAGCGTCTCGGGGTAGAATCGTAGCAATGATCAGACCTCTTGCAGTGCTGTTGCTGCTTGCTCTTGCGGCGACATCCAGCGCCATTGGCGAAGATGTCCACGCCATCGCACAGGCGGTGGATGAGCATTACAACCACTTGCGGACCCTGGAGGCGGAGTTTACGGAGATTTATCGGGGGTCGGGGATGGAGCGGACGCAATCGGGGACGCTTTGGCTGGCGAAAGGTGGGGCGAAAAAACCCGGCAAGATGCGATGGGAGTACCGTTCTCCAAGGGAGAAGCTCTTCGTGAGTGACGGGAGAGATGCGTGGTTTTACGTTCCGGGAGACCGGCAGGCGCGTAAGACGGATGCCCGGAAGTTGGATGACATCCGATCTCCACTTGCGTTTTTGCTGGGTAAGAGCAGGTTGGAAAAGGAATTACAGGGATTGTCACTGGCTCCGGATGTGAAGCCGCTGGCGGCGGGGGATGTGGTTCTGCGGGGGGTGCCGCAGGCTATGGCTGACCGGGTGAACGAGATTCAGGTGGAAATCAACCCTGAGCATCAGATCGTCCGACTTGTGATCGACGACGTGGACGGATCGACCACCGAATACCGGTTTGGCGAACAAAAGGAAAATCTGGCGATTCCGGCGGGGAAGTTTGAGTTCCGGCCGCCAGAGGGAACGGAGACCGTGGAGGGTGAGGCGGGTGGCGATTGAAAGGCATTCCCTCAGTGGCTAAAGCTCGAGTCCTCCTGAGATATGAAGGGCGCGACTGAACTCGCGTCCTTATCAAAGCGAAGTTCGATTCAGGACACCGGTTACTTGCGGTACTGGAAATGCGGGGAACAGGAGCGAAGGTCGATTGAGATGGGAAGCGGGAATGTTAGACTGAGCCGAGAGGGTTGCCGCCCGGGCGGAAAAACGACAGTAAAATGGCGGAATTTGTTGTAAAACTCGCGGATGAGCGGGGCCGGATGCACCAGCAAGTGGAGCAGGGCTACTCCGTGGCCGAAGTGCGCGACCGTTTTGCCTCGCAGGGCTATCTCGTTTACTGGGTGAAGCCGCAGGGAATGCTTTCCGGCTTCTCGCTGCGGCGCGGGCGGAAACTGAAACAGAGTTCGTTTCTGGTGTTCAACCAACAATTTTTGACCTTGCTCAAGGCGGGGCTGCCAATTTTGAATTCGCTGGATCTCCTCATCAAACGGCAAAAAGACCGCACCTTGGGGCAGATTCTGGAGAATGTGCGGGAGCGGGTGAAGGGCGGAGAGCTGCTTTCCGACGCTTTTGCCACGCATCCCGCGGTGCCGAAGATTTATACAACGACCCTGATGGCGGGAGAAAAGAGCGGAAACATCGACGAGGTATTGACCCGCTACATCAACTTTCAGCGCCTGGCGATGACCTTCCGCAAGAAGCTATTTGTATCGCTGATCTATCCCACGCTGCTGGTGAGCGTGGTGACGATCATGGTGATGTTTCTGTTTACGTATGTTGTGCCCAAGTTCGCGGAGTTGTTTAACAGTCTGGATCAGAAGCTGCCGGCCATCACGGTCTTCATGCTGACGGTAGGGCAAAACGCGCAGAAATACTTTCCCTTTGTGATCGCGGGAGCAGTAATAGGGGGATTTGTATTGTGGCAATGGCGCAAGACGGATCGCGGCGCCGATCAGATCGACCGGTTCATCCTGAACCTGCCGCTCCTCGGAGATATTCGTCTGAAGCATCAGGTGGCTACATTTTCCCGGATGCTCTCGACGCTGCTGCAGGGCGGACTGCCGCTGGTGCCGTCGATGGAGACGGCGGGCAGTTCAATGACCAGCCGGCGCATCTTAAAAGGTGTGATGCGGGCAAGTTCCCGGGTGCGGGAAGGGCAGGGGCTGGCCAGCAGTCTGGAGGAACAGAATATTTTTCCCGACCTGGCGGTGGAAATGCTCGAGGTGGGCGAATCCACGGGGGCATTGCCGGCGATGCTGAATTCCGTGGCGGAGTTTTATGAAGAGGACGTGCAGACGGCGCTGGGAGCCTCCATGGCACTGATCGAGCCGCTGATTCTAATGGTGATGGCGGTATTTGTGGGCGGGGTGTTGATCTCGTTGTATTTGCCGATATTCACCCTGGGAGTCCATTAAAAAATAGCTCTTAGCCGTTAGCCCTTAGCTTTTAGGCAGAACCGAAGCGAAGAGCCAGGGGATAAAGAGCCAAAGGCTTAAGAGCTAGAAGCTAAGAGCTTGTTTTTCGGGGATGTGAGAAATGGCGATGGCGGAGAAGAAATCACTTTTCGTGCACGGTGAGAACGGCGGGCAGGTGGTGACGACGGGAAATCCGATCACCGACCTGGAACGCGCTCAGGACGTGGCGCGGCGCTATCGCTGCGAGTTTGTGGATCTCGCCGACTTTCAGCTTCATCACGAGCTCTTCAAGAAATTTTCTCCGGAGTTGATGTTCCGCTATAACTTCGTGCCGCTGGAAGAGACCGCGGATGGCAAGCTGGCCATCGCGATTGCCGATCCCAGCCAGCTGATGATGATCGACGAGATCAGCTTGCTGCTGCAGAAGCGGATCGTCACCAAAGTGGCGACCCTGAAGCAGATCAGCGACATTCTCAAGAAAACCGAGCAGTCGCAGCGCGTTCTGGAAGAGGCCAGCGAAGGCTTCCAGATCATTCGGGAAGACGAAAATACCGGCGCGGAAGAGACGCTAACCATCGATAAGCTGACCGCGGCGGGCGATACCAGCCCGATTATCCGGTTGGTCGATACTACGATTTTTACCGCGCTGCAGCGGCGCGCGTCCGACATTCATATTGAAACGCGGGACGATTCGGTGGTGATCAAGTTCCGCATCGACGGCGTGCTCACGCAGGCCATGCCGCCGATTGGAAAAGAACATCATTCCACCGTGATCTCGCGCGTCAAAGTAATGAGCGAGCTGGATATTTCCGAGCGCCGGGTGCCGCAGGACGGACGCTTCCGGGTGAAGTACAACGGGCGTGCCATCGACTTCCGCGTCTCGATCATGCCCTCGATTCATGGCGAAGATGCCGTGCTGCGCGTGCTGGATAAAGAATCGATGAGCGAGAAGTTTCGCTCGCTTACCCTGGAGGTAGTTGGGTTTGATGAGGATGACCTGAAAAAGTTCCGGCGTTATATTAAAGAGCCGTACGGCATGGTGCTGGTTACGGGGCCGACCGGCAGCGGCAAGACGACCACGCTCTACGCCGCGGTGAATGAGATCAAGACCGACGAAGATAAGATCATCACGATCGAAGATCCCGTCGAATATCAATTGCGCGGCATCACGCAGATTCCGGTCAACGAGAAAAAAGGATTAACGTTTGCCCGCGGCTTGCGCTCGATTTTGCGCCACGACCCGGACAAAATCATGGTCGGCGAAATCCGCGATACGGAGACGGCGCAGATCGCCATTCAATCCGCGCTCACCGGCCACCTGGTTTTTACCACGGTTCACGCTAACAATGTGGTAGACGTGATTGGACGCTTTTTGAACATGGGTGTTGAGCCTTACAATTTTGTCTCGGCATTGAATTGCATTCTGGCGCAACGGCTGGTGCGATTGATTTGCGAATCGTGCAGAACACCGGTGAATTATCCGCCGGAGGTGCTGGAGGCCAGCGGACTGGATCCGGCGCAGTGGTCCAAAGTCCCGCTATATGAGGGTCCGGGATGCATCGAGTGCGCGGGTACTGGCTTCCGGGGGCGAACCGCGATTCATGAGTTGCTGGATCTGAGCGACCGCATCCGGGAGATGATTTTGGCGCGGAAACCCACGTCGGAAATCCGGCGGGCGGCACGCGAAGAAGGAATGCGATTCCTGCGAGAGTCGGCGCTGGATAAAGTCAGGCTCGGGCTGACTACTTTGAAAGAGATCAATAAGGTCACCTTCATCGAAGCCATGCGGTAACGGATTCCGCACAACCGATTGCATTTTTTGGCATCGCCGGGCACGCAGGCAGGCTCGACAGGCCAACGCCTGAAGTTCCCTTCCAGCTATTGCATTTCGCGGGGCTGGGCGTTTGAATTGTAGAAGTGTCCGTTGAGAAGAGAGAGAACGGCTGAAATGAGTTCTGGAAACAATCCGGCAAAACCCAGGCTGGCGTGCGAGATTGCAGCGGACCGCGTACTTGTGGGCAGGCTGGGCGTGGATGGGCGGACGCTGGAAGCTTGTGCGGCCCGCGAACTGGCGCCAGGCAGCGTGGTGCCGGACCTGGTGGAAGGCAACTTGCGCCAGCGCGAGGCGGTAAGTGAAGCCGTGCATGAGACGCTGAGTAGCGTGGCAGGAAGGACGCACGACGTGATTGCGGTGGTTCCGGATGCGGCGGTGCGGGTGGTGCTGCTCGAATTCGATACCCTGCCTGCGGATTCCGAAGAAGCCTCCGGTGTTGTGCGGTTTCGCATGAAGAAGTCTCTGCCGTTTGACGTAGACAAGGCCCGGGTTTCCTATCACGCGCAGAAGACCAGTGAAGGGGTTCGGGTGGTGGCTGCGGTTGCTCTGGCCAGCGTGCTGGAGGATTATGAAAATGCCTTCCGCAATGCCGGATTCAGTCCGGGAGTGGTGGTGCCTTCGATGCTGGCCGCGCTGGGTGCAGCCGAGGGCCAGCGGCCGACTCTGGTGGTGAAGGTGGATGCGCGGACCACCAGTATCGCCATCCTCAACGCGGACCAGTTGCAGCTTTTTCGCACACTGGAAAACACGCGTGGGGTAACCATTACGGGTGAGCAATTAGCGGAGGATATTTACCCATCCGTCGTGTTTTTTCAGGATACGTACCACTTGAACATCGAAAAAATATTTGTGGCTGGGCTGTCCGATACGGGAAGTGCAGCGCCGGCGTTACGCTCGCAGACCGGAGCGGAAGTTCAGGAGTTGGTAACTTCGTCGCAATTAGGCGCCAGTACGGGAGGCTCGGTTCCCCGCTGGAGGATGGCCGGAGTAGTGGGAGCGCTGATTGTGTAATAGGGAAGCGTGCCGAAGGCGCCCTTCGGTCGCTTGCGCTTTCTCAGCGCAGGAACCGTGGAGTCGCGCGGCTCGCCTAGGCCATCAGCGGCGCAAAGAACGCGCTGCTGAGGATGACAAATAGCAATTTTATGCGTCTCGATATCAATCTCGCCAGCCAGCCGTACGAAGACGCACGGCAGTTCTGGATGCGCTGGGGAACCGCGCTTGTGGCCGTGTCTGTGGTGACGCTGGCGTTGATCATGATCACTGTCACTGGATGGTTCGCGGCGCGCCGCGATCACGCCAAAATCGCGCAATTGAAAGCCAGTATTGCGCAGCGCGACGTCAAGCGCCAGCAGGCGGAACAGTTTTTAGCTCGGCCGGAGAATCGTTCCACGCGGGATCAATCGCAATTTCTTAACGAGTTGATCGAGCGCAAGGCGTTTTCCTGGACGCGGGTTTTGGAAGACCTGGAAAAAGTAATGCCGGCGAGAGTTCATCTGGTTTCTATTCATCCCGAACTGGACGACGACAACCAGCTCAAGCTGAAAATGTCGGTGGCCGGCGACTCGCGCGATCGGGCTTTGGAGTTAGCCCGCCGAATGGAAGATTCCCGGCGCTTTACTCAGACGTATGTCGAAACGGAGTCGTTTCACCCTACGAATAACGGAGATCCGTTTCAGTTCAATATTATTGCCACGTACGTCCCAGAGACAGTTCCGGAACCGACGGCAAACGTGGAGCCAGCCGGGAAAACAGAAATCTCCAAGCGGAGCGAGCCCTGATGCCAGATTTGCGCCAGACCCGGAAAAAGATCAAGACCGCGCTGGCCGTGCTTATAGGCGTGGACCTGGTGGCGGTGCTGGTCCTGCTTTCGCCGCTGGTAGGTTCGACCGACTCGCGGCGGTTGCAGCTCAACCAATTGTGGAGTGAATTGCAGACGAAAACCCGTCAGGTTGAACCGCTCACTAACCTTCCGAAGAAGGTGGATACGGCGCGCCATCAGATCGCGGATTTCTATAAAAAGCGTTTCCCCATGCAGGATTCGCAGATTCTGGTTCAACTGGGAAAGATTGCGTCCGCCAACGGGGTCACGATCGATCAGGCTAAGTACAAGGCAGAGGACGCGGAAGTGGACCACTTGCAACCGGTCGAGATGGACGCGGATCTCTCCGGGAATTACGTCGCCCTGGCGCGATTTATCAACGCGCTGGAACGGGATGACATGTTATTCATCATCAGCAGCGTCGAACTCGGCGGCGAACAGACCGGACCGGTCAAACTCCGCATGAGACTCGAAACGTATTTGAGGTCAGGAACGCAGTGAAAGTGGGAACGGAAAACCGGAGGAACACGATCCTGGCGGCGGTGCTGGGAGTGGTGGCGGTGATCGCGGTCGCCTACCAGTTTATTCCGTCATCGTCGACCATTGCCTCCACGGGAAGCAGCACGAATCCGGTCACATCGCCAATTGGCGGGCTCCCGCACCAGACGACGCGTCACGGTTCGGGATCGAGTAAGAAAGAGCGCGCGCCACAGAGTCTCGACCCGACTCTGCACCTGCAGCAACTGGCCGCAACTGAGCAGATCAAGTACGAAGGCTCGGGAAGAAATATTTTTGTATCGCAGGCGGAAGTCGAGATTCCCAAGCCGCTGGCTCCTGGCGCTGTGGGCCCGAGTGATCCCAAGCCGTATCAGGTGCCGGCCGTTACAGCGCAAGCTCCGATTCCGCTGAAGTTTTTCGGCTTCGCGAATCAGCCGGGAGAGGCGAAAAAGGTTTTTCTCTCCAAGGGAGAAGATGTTTTTATTGCCGGCGAAGGCGAGATTGTCGACCGGCGCTACAAAGTTGTTCGGATCTCGGCTACCTCGGTCGAGATTCAAGACGTAGTAGGCAGCGGTCCGCCGCAAAGCATTCCCTTAACGCAAGGGTGAAGATCGAGTTGCAAGCCTGGGATTTTGCAAGTCGCTAATTTGCAGGTCGCCAATTTTCGAGTCACGCTGCGGCATCTAATTAAGAGTGGACCAACTCGAATTCCTATGAAGTTGTTGCTCAGAAGACGGCCATCATCCTCGGAAGTTCGTGAGCGGGAAGACGGCTATGTTCTTCTTACTCTGCTTCTCGTCGTTGCTCTGATGGCAATATTCGCGCTCGCGGTAGCCACTCCCATTAAGTTTGAACTCCGGCGGGAACGCGAAGAGGAACTGATTCATCGCGGAGTGCAATATTCGCGGGCGATTCGCGCCTATTACAAGAAATACGGAGCGTATCCCACGAGCCTGCAAAACCTCGATAACACCAACAACTTGCGCTATCTGCGCAAACATTACAAAGATCCGATTACCGGTAAGGACTTCAGGCTGCTGCATTATGGCGACCCTGGGGTGACCCTGGGCGGCAGCTTTGGCGGTGGAGTGATTCCCGGGGCAAATACCGTGGGACAGATGAATGGTTCCACGTCGGGTTCCGGTTCCAGCAGTTCCGCGTTTGGTGGCTCTGGATTTGGCAACTCGGGATTCGGCAACTCACAATCGGGTTTCGGCAGTTCGGGTTCGGCTAGTTCGGGCGGTTTCTCACAATCGTCATCATTCGGTGGAAATTCGAACAGCGCCTTCGGGGGCAGTTCGAGTTCGCAAACATCTTCGTCGCAGCCGGGAACGAATCCGACGGCAGGCACGGATGCGTCTCAATCGGTGGCGCAGACTCCGGGAACGGCTCCGGGCGATGCCACCTCTAGCGGACAACAGGTAATTTCCGGCGGGCCGATTGTGGGCGTGGCCAGTAACAGCAAGGAAACTACGATTCGCGAGTTCAATCACAAGCGCAAGTATAACGAGTGGCAATTTGTATACGATCCGACGAGCGACATGGGCACCCTGATCAGGACGCCCAACCAGCCCCCCTTACAGATGGCCGGACAGCCGATGCAGAATGGACAGAACGGGCAAACCGGGAACTCGAACACGAATGGCAGTTCATTCGGGCAGGGGACAGGATTTGGAAGTAACAATTCCAGTTCCTTCGGTGGTAATAATTCCAGTTCGTTCGGGGGTACATCCACGCCGAGCCAACCTCCGGCGAATTCACCGCAACCGCAGTAATTACTCCCGTACCGGAGTTTTCGAAAAAGCAAAGGCCTCATCGTGAGATGAGGCCTTTTTGAACAGCTAAAAATCGGTACAGAAATCTATACGCTGAAAGACGATCCGCATCCGCACGTGCTCTTCACGTTCGGATTTTCGAATTTGAAGCCGGCGCCTTCCAGGGTTTCGACGTAATCGACCATGCATCCGTTCAGATACATCACCGACGTAGCGTCGACGAACACCTTCAGACCGTCCATTTCGAAGGTCTTGTCCATCATGCCAGCGGCGTTTTCGAACTGCATGGAATAGGAGAAACCGGAGCAGCCGCCACCGACCACGCCGATGCGCAGACCGGCAGGCACGGGATTCTGCTGTCCCATGATCTCTTTTACCTTGGATACCGCACTGGGGGTGAGCGTAACTGGCGCGCTCTTCTTCACTTCGGGAACGTTGGTGCTAACTCCTGGGACGGTGGTGGTAGCCATTTATATCTCCTCGGCTCTGAGATTGTTAGATTATACCAGAGAGGAGTGAGCCTCGCAGCCACAATCCGCCTCGTGCTTAACTGGCCGACTTCAAGCCCCTCAGTAACTTAGATGCCTTACGGTGGCTGAAGTTGCAGGTGCGACCGCTGAGTGGCAAGGCGTTGGTCTGAGTGATTCCTTCGGCAGGGCTTGCCAAGTGGGTCTATAATAATTTCGGTTACGGGACTGCGGAATTTCAAATGCGGTAGTTAAGCTACACATTCTGGAATTCGCGACTACCGAACAAAAGCTTGCAATTTGTCGAGGTGTGGCTATGACCTGGACGTGGACTCCTTTACTGCTTGGCCTGGCCAGCGTGTGGGGCCTTTTCACCATCGGGCTGATCATCCTCCTGATCTATCGCAGCACTCTCACCATGCATGAGGATGAGCAGTTGTATCTTGACGATGCCAACTCGCACATGCAACAGGAGCAGACGGAATTATTGGTGAAAGTGAATCGGCTCACGAAGCCGGTGTGGGTATTTGGCGCCGGATCGGGCGTGTTACTGCTGGTACTGCTGGGCATGTTCATTTATCAGGGACTGAACGCGGTTCAGTAAGCGCCTGCGAATTGCAAGCCGCAGCATGCCGGAACCCTGCTGAGTGAAAAGTCCGGCGCGGAACCATGTCTTGAGATTGCGGCCCGTGCCGAGAATAACCTCCTCTAAGAGCAACCAACCGCTTTGTATAATCCGTTAGAGTTGCGAAAGTGGCGGAATTGGCAGACGCACCAGACTTAGGATCTGGCGGGTAAAACCGTGGGGGTTCGAGTCCCCCCTTTCGCACCAATCATTTAAGGCCGATCTCGGATCGGCTTTCATTTTTTGACGTTCGCTTTTGAGACGGGTTTCGAGGGCAACTGCATGTGACGCCCCGAATAGCGTGATATGCACCGCCCTCGGCACCTGTTTTGACCGTCGACTACGTAATCCTGGAAGAACACAAGTCGCGTTTTATGGCTAGGGGATGACCGCTTTGACTGCTGCGGTCTGGCTGCTTTCGCGCCCCTCGGTATCCACTGCCGTCGTCGCGTAGTAGTAGGTGCTGCCGTTGGCGACGCTGGAATCGGTATAGGCCGTCGAAGCAATCGGGCTCGCGTTGACCTTCTTCATGGTCGTTGCGGTTGCACCGCGATAGACGTTGTATCCGGAGACGTCGCTCGATGTCGAAGCCTTCCAACTCAGATCAACCACATGTTCCGCGGTGGCTTGGATAACGAGTTTGTATGACACCTGCGACGTTTTGCCGCCGCACCCGGTCGCCTTCACGGCGAAGGAGTAGGTAGCTGCTTTCGTAGGCTTCCCGGAGAGGTCGAGCGCCGTGGTTGTGCCGGCCGCTTTCGCCGTGACGCCTGCAGGCAGCGCGCCTGAGGCAATCACCCATTTGTAAGGAGTGCAGCCGCCGCTGGCCTTGATGACCTCACTATAGGTGGTGTTGACCGTACCGTTAGGCAAGGTGGGAGTGGTGATAGCAATGTTCGATGCGAAACATTGCGATGCGAATGAGAGCATTAAAAGGGGGAGCCAAGTTTTCATGAATCCATGCTGGCGCGGGATGCGGATTTTCGACAGATTGCAGAGGTCTGCAGACTTGCTGGAGGTTTGCAGACTGCTGTGCCGAATCTGGATAATTTTTTCAAACGAATTCGTTCGAGAATGCATCGCGCATTGAAAGGGCAATGAGAAGGCATTACAGGCGCGAAGACTATGTGCTAAGAGTGAACTCAGATTACGCACAGACTGGGCCATACGCGCGGCGCAGGCTGGATTTCGATTCCGCGCGGCGTCCTTGCCGTGAGCCTTGAGCGGGCTTTGACTGTACTAACCTAAGGCTGGGCCGGAGGTTTTTCTGCGGGTTTCTCAAACAGTTTAGGGTCGACTGCGGGATTTAGTTCGATTGTCTTGTACTCGGACGTGCTGGAGTCCTGACCGTTCTGTTTGTTATGGCGCAACAAAGGGAGAGTGATGCCGCTGACCGGCTTCCAGTCGTCCATCTCAGTCTCGCCTTGCACGGGGCCGTGGGCGCCGATAGTTCGGTATGTCTCCTTGAGAATGTGGCCATTCTGGGGATCGACCCACCAGCGGATTGCGGCGCCGTCGGCGTTTACGTCCACGATGCGAGCTTCGATGTCGCCTACTTTTTCGCTTCCGTCGGCGAGGAAGAATACATTCGGGTCCTTCGCGTGGGCGGCGATGAAAATAGGATCGCGTTTGATCTGCTCCAGGGTTTCCGTTTTTCTGGCCTCCGGCCAATTCTGTACCTGACCATTAGGCAGGCCCATGAAGGCGGCGTCGGGAGTGACGACGACATCGATGGCTCCATCTGGTGTTTGCATTTCGGCGTGCAGATGATCCGGATAAACAATCACACTTTCCATCTGCATCGGGAAGTCGCCCTGCGGCGTCTTCTGGGTCAGAGTCATGCTAGCTTTCACCGCTTTGATTGTTGAAAGCTTGGCCTCTCCGCCCATAGCGGTCACGACTTTCGCCGCTAAAGCTTTGCCTTCTGCGTTTGACTGAGTTGGTTTGGAATTTTCTTCCTCTGCATTTTCTTTTTGCGCTCCCGGAGGCGGAGGAATGCTGATATCGATGGTCTTCACCGCGCCCAGCGACGAAAGAGGCTTGTCGAATTCTTTCGTATTTCCGACGACCAGCACTGCGAGCTGATCGCGGTGCACATATTTTGCGGCAATGCGATTTACGTCTGCAGCGTCAACTTTTTGAATCTCGGCGGGAAACTTGTCGAGCCAGTCGGCGGGATAGCCGTAGAACTCATAGGTCATGCGTTCGGCGACAACTTTATCGGGGGAATCGAGGCGAAAGATGAACGCGTTCAGGATAGCGTCTTTCGCGTTCTTGATCTCATTATCTGTGATGGGGTTCTTGCTCAGATTCTCGATGTCTTCATCAAGCGCCTGGATGGACTCGATTGTGCTTTGACTCTTGGTGCCGGCGACGAATTGCATCATGCCGGGATGGCCGAAGTTTGTTCCGATACCGCCGCCCACGTTATAGGCAAGGCCGCGCTTGGTGCGAATGTCATTAAACAGGCGCGAGGAGAATCCACCGCCGAAAGCTTCGTTGAAAACCGCGATGGAATAGTAGTCAGGATTATTGCGCGTGGTGCCGAGACCGACCATGTGGATGCTGCTCTGGTTCACATCTTCTTTCGGGACAAGGTAGTAGCCGGGCGGGGCGGGATGGAATTCGATTTTATTTTTCGGAAGCTCGGCGCCTTTGGACCATCGCTCAAAAGCCGTGCGCAGATTGGCTTCCATGGCAGCGGCATCGAAGTCGCCACTGATTCCCAGAATTATATTATTGGGGAGAATATGAGCTTTGTGCCAGTCAATCAAATCCTGGCGCGTAATGGCCGCGATGGTGGAATATTCGGACACACGCGCATAGGGATTGTCGGCACCGTAGGCTAGCTTGGCGGATTCGCGTGCGGCGATTTCTCCGACCTCGTCGTTGCGCCGCGAGATGCTGTCCTCGGCTTGCTTCTTCGCGATATCAAGTTTGTCGGCACGAAACTCCGGATTCCGCAACACATCAACGAAGATTTTGAAGACATCGTCGAAATCGCCTTTCAGACAGGAGAGGCTGACGCTGGTTGAATCGGGACCACCACCGGTTTCTACTTTCGCGGCGCGTATTTCGAGAAAGTCGTCGAGTTGATCGCCGGTTTGCGTTTTTGTCCCTCCGGTGCGCCATACTTCGCCAAAGAGGTCAACCAGTCCAATTTTTGCGACAGGCTCGCTGCTCGAGCCACCGCGAATGCGGGCGCTGCCGCTAATCAGCGGCAGTTCGTGATCCTCCTGCAGGAAGATCACCATGCCATTGGAAAGCTGAATGCGTTTGGGCTGCGGCGGATGAAAAGCTGGCAGAGTCGGGATCGGGATTTGCTGCCAGGTAGCTTCCTGCGCCGCGGATTGCTGTGTCGACAGCAACGTCATCGCGGCGATGACTACGATCAAGGAGAGAATGCTGCGCGTTTTTTTTGTCATTGTCATTGCGCACCTCCCTGATTTGGCGAGCTTGATTCTCCCGGGGCCGGATCGGCGGAGCTTTGATCGTTAGCGTGTCCTACTCCTTTTGTCGTCTCGATCACGCCGACGGTGCGATTCGTGTCATTGAAAGTTTCGTTGGCCACGCGGCGGATATCGGCCTTGGTTACTCTGTCGATGCGGTCAACCGAACGAAATAATTCGCGCCAGTCGCCATAACGAGTTTGGTAGGTGGCGAGCTGAGTCGCCAGTCCTTCGTTATCGCCCAGGCTGCGAATCAGGTTGGCTTTGCTGCGAGTCTTGATCATCTGCAACTCATCGTCGCTGATATCTTCTTTTTTCAGCCGATCGATCTCCACGTGAATAGCATCAGCCACTTCCTGCGGAGTGTGCCCGGGCAGCGGGAAAGCATAGAAGGCAAATAAGTGGGGATATTTCGTGCCGGGCAGCCCGCTGAATCCGGCAGAGAACGATGCGATCTTTTTATCTCGAACTAAAGCGCGGTAGAGACGAGACGTGCGGCCTTCCGACATCAAATCAGTGATGGCGTCATACACCGCATCGTCTTTGCTTCTGTAGTCAGGCCGGTGATAGCCCTCAAGGTATAGCGGCTGGGTTTGTTCCATCAATTCGACCTTGCGTTCGGAGTTCTGCGGAGGCTCGATGGTAGTGGTTTCATCCGGCTTCTGGCTCATGGGCAGACGACCGAAATACTTTTCGAGAATCGGCATCACCTGTTCAGCTTTCACATCGCCGGCGACGGCGACCACCATGTTTGCGGGCACATAATATTTGTCGAAGAATTTCTTCGCATCGGTGGCGGAAAAATAATTCAAGTCTGACATCCAGCCAACCGTTGGCCGATGATAGGGATGAGCTTCGAAGGCCGCGGCATCAAATTGTTCGAGGAGGCGGCCGATGGGGTTGCTATCCGTGCGCAGGCGGCGCTCTTCGATCACGACGTTACGCTCTTTATAAAACTCGCGCAGAACGGGGTGAAGAAAACGTTCAGATTCGAGATAAGCCCAGAGCTCCAGGCGATTCGAAGGCAGCGAGTAGTGATAGCCGGTCTCATCGTAATCGGTGAAGGCATTGAGATCCTGACCACCGTTCTGCTCGATGATCTTGCCAAACTGGTTTGGCACGACGTACTCGTCGGCTTCCGCGATGGCGTCTTTCCAGGCTTTTTCAAGTTGCTTCAACTTGGCCTCGTCGCGGCCGACGTTTTTGTCGCGCTCGGCGATGTAGGCTGCATAGGCGACCTCGACTTTTTCCAGCGCAACTTTTTCGGCGGCGTAGTTGGTGGTGCCGATCGTGTCGGTGCCCTTAAAAGCCATGTGCTCGAACATGTGGGCGAGACCGGTCTCGCGCATGGGATCCTGCGCGGAGCCCGCATCCACCAGCGTGAAGAAAGAAAAGACCGGCGCCTCTGGGCGCTCGCAAACGAGTAAGGTCAGGCCATTGGGCAGTTGCTTAACCGTGATGCGTTTCTCAAAAGACGTAACATCCTGAGCGCAGCCGAGCGCCGTAAGGATCAAAACGATGGCTAGGGACCTGAGTGCAGGTTTCATCGGAACTCCGGGCAATCGAAACGTACTTGGGCGGACCATTCTTGAGATCATGTTTGGACGGATCGTGTTTTAGACGGTGATGAAGGCTAGAAGTTTCGAAATTACGTGGCAGGACGGGAAGTTGTCAAACTGATCGAGTGCTCTTATTTAGCCACAAGGGTAGGGAGAGCGCCGTATTTTGCGTTCTTCGGGGTTTGATGCACAATGCCTGCTGGAGCGTGCACAATGGATTCGACGATTGAGGTTCAAGGCAAGCAACTCAAGCTGTCGAACCTGGAGAAAGTCCTTTATCCAGCGACGGGTTTTACAAAACAGCAGGTGATCGATTATTACGTGCGGATTGCGCCGGCGATGCTGCCGCATTTGGCGGGGCGGGCGCTCACGCGCAAGCGCTATCCCAACGGTGTGGATGCGGAATTTTTTTACGAAAAGAATGCGCCGCAGCACCGTCCAGAGTGGGTGAAGACGGCCCCGATCTGGAGCGAAGGAAATCATCGCACGGTGCATTACATTCTGGCGGATGATTTGCCCACGCTGGTCTGGCTGGCGAATCTGGCGGCAATTGAGTTGCATCCGTCGCTGGCTTTGGCGAAAGACATCACTTGCCCGACCATGATGGTCTTCGATCTTGATCCAGGTCCGCCGGCGAACATTGTGCAATGTTGCCAGGTTGGGATTTGGCTGCGGGAAATTTTTGATCATTTTGGACTACAGAGTTTTCCTAAGACTTCCGGCTCCAAGGGACTGCAAATTTACGTGCCGTTGAACACTCCTACGACATACGAATCGACCAAAACTTTCGCACGCGCTTTGGCCCAGTTGCTGGAACAGGAGCACCCTGAGATGGTTGTATCTGATATGAAAAAAACGCTCCGTACGGGAAAAGTTTTTGTCGACTGGAGTCAGAATGACGAGCATAAAACTACGGTGGCCGTGTATTCCCTGCGGGCGCGCGAACGTCCTACGGTTTCAACTCCGGTGAGTTGGGATGAAGTGGAACATGCACTCAGAAAGAAAGATGCGAACCGACTGGTGTTTGAAGCACCGCAAACTGTTGCGCGCACGGAAAAGATGGGTGATTTATTTGCTCCCGCGCTCAAGTTGAAACAGCGGCTTCCGGATCTCAAGGCGGTTGCGGGGTCCGGGGCGGAAACGGAGGCTCCGATCTCGATCGCAGCTCAGGCAGAGGAGGAACCGAAGAAAGTCCGTCGCCGCGCGGTGAAGAAGGGCGCGAAGCCGCGGACGCGCCAGACGGCACGCAAGGTATAATCCCGTGCGCTGCGAGTTTCCTTCGAGAGTTCACCATGGCTCAACTATTTGTCGGGACGTCCGGCTGGGCTTATCCATCATGGAAACCCGATTTCTATCCCGCCAAGCTGGCGCAGAAAAAGTTTCTTGAGCATTACGCGACGCAACTCAATACGGTGGAAGTGAACTTCACTTTCCGCCAACTGGTGAAAGAAACCACGATTCAGAACTGGATGGAGCAAACCCCTGTGCACTTTCGCTTCGGCGTGAAGGCCCATCAGGTGATTACCCACATCAAGCGGTTGAAGGGAACGGAAGAGTTTCTGCCGCGTTTTCTGGCGACGATTGCGCCTTTGGCGAGTGCGGGAAAACTTGGCCCTGTGCTTTTTCAGTTGCCGCCGAACCTGAAGGCTGATGCAGCGCTTCTCAATGATTTTTTGGCGATTGTTCCGAGGGTATTGCCGGCGGCATTCGAGTTCCGTCATGATTCGTGGTTCACCGATGAGACGTGGGAAGCGCTGAAGTCCCACGGGACTGCGTTGTGCATTGCGGAAACGAAGGAACGTACCACGCCCGATGTTGTTACGGGTCCGTTCATCTATTACAGGTTTCGCAAGCCCAGCTACACAGAGGAAGAGCGGCAGGGGATGGTTGCGCGTATTGGTGAACACATGGCCGCCGGGCGGGACGTCTTCGCGTATTTCAAACATGAAGAGACTCCGGAAGGCGCTTTGTACGCGAAGAATCTGCTGCGTGATCTAGGACAGACGTAACGCGTAATGCTCCCGGCCTTCGACGATTGAATGTCTGGCACCCGGTTCGTCACTTTCGCTAGCGTCCGATAACGAGCATACTTATTGTCCCGATCATGGCTTCGGATGCCAACTCCCGCGTGCTTTCCAGGTTCCTCGATTACCTGAGAATCGAAAAAGGGCTGGCGCCGCTTACGACGAGTGCTTACGCAACCGACATCCGCCAGTTCTCTGAATTCCTGGAAAAACATAAACGCGTGCTCCTGACGGCGCGCCGCACCGATGTCCGCGATTTTCTGCAGCAGCTTTTTTCTCATCAAGTCGATGGCCGCAGCGTGGGGCGAAAGCTTTCGGCGCTACGTCATCTTTATCGCTATCTCTTGCTGGATAAAAAAGTCGAACACGATCCTACGCTGGACATCGAGTCGCCGAGACAATGGAAAGTTCTGCCTAAGGCGTTGGTACGCGATGAAATGGAATCGACGCTGGCCGCTCCGCTCAAGCGCCACAATGATGCGGCGCATAACACGAAGCACGCGGCTGCACTGGCAATTCGAGACCGCGCCATGCTGGAAGTTTTCTACGCCGGGGCCCTGCGGGTTTCGGAGGTGGTCAACGCCAAGCTGGAAGACCTGAAGTTGGACGCCGGATACATGCTGGTGCGCGGGAAGGGCGACAAGGAACGAG
>JBAVGI010000313.1:0-3787 GCA_049684755.1 Candidatus Sulfotelmatobacter sp. | reverse complement strand
GGCTGCGGCTGCTGGCGCGAGCGGAATGTCGGCGGCGGCCAAGCCTGGCAGTGCGGCGGCTGAGAAGCCGGTGGCAAAGTTCACGGCCGCAAACGACGACGCTCCTGAATTTGAAATTTCCGCGGCTGCGCCGGAGTGGACTCCGGATGAAGATTCACCAGCGGGGCATAAGAAATAATCGAAAAAAGTAATCTAACGATTCCCGCGAAGGCTGCGGGAATCCAGGCAAAGGAAACTTGAGTGGATCGTCCGACCGTACTGGTTATCTCCGACGACGTGGGATTTTCGCGAAGGCTGACGGCGCGCTGGCAGGCGGAACGCCATGTGCCCACGTTCACCATCCTGAGCGGAGATCTTTGGCCACGTACTGTCGAGGATTTCGAAGTTGCCATTGTTGGTCCGCTGCGCCGCGAGCTGCTCTCCGTAATTATTGAGCCGTTGCACGCGAGTTCGCAGCCGCTATTCTGCGTCTGCGAAGATGGCACTACTGCGAAACTGGTGCGCGAGCGCTGGCCGCGGACTTCCGTGCTGCGGCTGGATGAAAATTGGCTGGATGCGTTGATTCTGGCGGCGGCGGAAGCCTTGCACCGCACGGCCGCCGAAGTTCGGGCACGGACAGCCGAACAGCAGTGCTCCGCGCTGGAACCGCAGGCGATGCTGGGCCGCTACATGCTCGAAATGCGCCATGGCTTGAACAATGCGTTGACCTCGCTGCTGGGAAATTCGGACCTGCTTCTTCTGGAGCCCGGCAGTTTGTCGGCTCAAGCGCGCGGCCAGATTGAAACCATTCGCAATATGACCTTGCGCATTCATGAAGTGATGCAGCGTTTTTCCTCGCTGGAAAAAGAGATGACGGTAGTAGCTCAGCAGACGGAACGGGATTCAGGCAAAAGCCGGGCTGCGGTAGCTGCGGGCCAGTAATCTGTTAGTTTGCCGGGATAACTGAAGCCGGGCGGCCAAGCAGGTGGTAAGAAAGTTTATTCGCGTTGGGATTTTGGCGATACGTAGTCGTGGCATGTTAGTTCGCCCCACTTGGGGAAAGGCTTTTATGCATAGGTCACTTGCGACCAGCACCATTCTGGAGCATGAACTTTCCGAGTTGCGCCTGCTGGTCGAACGCCAGACCGGCGTGGTTCTGGATTGTCCCAACAATGCATTGGCAGCGCATCTGGCCGATTTCATCGAAGCGCAGGAGTTAGACTCGTCCACCACGCTGCTGGATCGTTTGCGATCTCCAGAGCAGGATCCATCTACTCTGCCTTCGTTGCTCGACGGGTTAATTAGCGTGAATACTGGATTTTTCCGTCATCCCGGAGCGTTGAATGCCTTGACGCGGCAAGTACTGCCGCAACTCTGGACGCGCAAGTCGGTGGACAGTCCGGGACCAATCCGTATTTGGAGTGCGGGCTGCGCTACGGGAGAAGAAACCTACTCGATCGCGATGGCGGTATGTGACGCGGTGAATCCCGCGAACGTAAGCGTACCGAATAACGGTTCCGCATCGAGCAACGCGACGGGCAAAGCTGCAAGGAACGGAGGCATCGCGGAAAATATTCCTGCGGGACAGCCTCCGGCTAAGCTCGGTTCGGGATGCTCAATTCACATTGTAGGAAGCGACCTGCTGCCGCGAAACATCGAAGCGGCCGACCGGGGGGTTTACCGCCAGTCGGCGCTGGAGGGTTTGCCGCCAGCCACGATTCGCAACTATTTTTCGAAGATTGGCACGCCCACGGCAGCGGCAGCAACGAACCTTGAGGCTGACTTGGATGGCGACGCTCCCACCCCATCGCAGCAGCCCGCAATCACCCCGCATTTGCTGGTGAAGCCGCGTCTGCGCAGCCTGGTAACTTTTAACTGCATGAATCTGGCGCGACCGGGATACATCGGTCGATTTGACTGCATTTTCTGTATGGACGTTCTGCCGCACTTCTCGCGTGCCCAGCGGCTGGCCGTGCTCGAACGCCTGCATCTCTATCTTGAACCCGGCGGATACCTCTTCTTGAGCCAAACGGAAAAGCTCTCGGCATCGAATCTAAATTTTCGCTCGGAAACTTTTGACGGGTATACGTTTCACCGCAAACCATTGGCGGCCAGCGCGGCTTACGGGCGCTAGCAACCTTAAGTTCCAACGACCACAAACGGTTTCCTTCCTGCTAGACCTTGACTCAGATTGATTCAGGGCCGCCTAAGAATGGATTTACGACTTTGATTCCTTCCAAAGTCTGACCGGACTGCAAATCTTCAGTAAGCAAATAGCGAGAGGAGGACGTCCTGGCGGCTGCTACGATCAAGGCATCCCAGAATGAGAGATGATAGCGGTCCTGGATTTTCCATCCGTGCTCCAGCAGTGCCGCATCGGTTATTACTGGATTCCATGCAAGGAGATCCCGAACTTCAGCTCGCGCCTCGTCCCGCGCTTTTGGCTGCAGCCGTAGTGCGTTGACATAGAACTCCCCTAGAACCTGAAAGCTGACTCGCCCGCGGCGGCTCTTCCACAACTCTGCGCGCCAAGTGCGAGCAGCCTGCTGTTTTTTGAGGTCCGTCTCGTCCACGGCGTAAAGAAGTACGTTCGAATCAACGAAGATGGGCGCGGTCATGGGCTTCCTCGCGTGTCAGATAGGGTCCTCTGCTGTGGAGAAAAGGTTTGCGGCTCAGGGCCCGCCGCATGGCTTTCTCATAGGCGTCATGGGCGGCCATTCGTTCCTTCAGCAGCGCGCCCAAAAGTCTGGAAACACTAGTATCCCGGCGGGCTGCCTCTAGCCGTGCCCACTGAGCGACATCTTTTTCCAGGGTCACGGTGACATTGCGTAGGCGATTCGTAGTGGACACGAATATAGTGTAACACGAAAATAGTGGCATTTAATAAAACTGGACCCATTGTCTCCTATTTCTGGCCTAGCGGCCTGCCTTCACCCCACAGGTGGTGCAGAACTGGGACAGTGTATCGAACGTCCGTATACAGCACCTGAAGCAAAGTGACTCCCGCCACACGGGCGCTTGCGATCACGGCCATTCTCCAGATGCCGGGAAGAGCGACCAACATGTAGGCCCACCCCAGAGCCCATATCGGCAGAAGGTAGAACACGACAAGGCTCACCAGCTTCACGATCCCGTAGTAGAGGACGCTCAACACGCGTAACCATTGAGGGCATCGGCCGGACGAGGCGTAGAACTGATATTTTCCTCTGAGCAACTGAGCGAGCGGCGCGACCCGATTAAGACTCGGGGTTCGTAGCATGTCATACAACTCCCTTGGGTGGACGACTTCGTCAGGGTGTTGCACTTTAGCTAGTGAGCTGATCACCCCCTGAGTGAGCACTTGAGCCCTGATCTGTTGCGCATGAGCCGAGGCGAAGGTAATGGCAAGGACCACAAGAATGAAGAATGCGATCGCATGAAACCATCTAGGATCTACCTCACCGATATTCCACGGAAGAGACAGGTTGCCGCTTTTTGGGTCTTCTGTTCGCGGCAAAACTGCAAAGACCGCCGCCGTAATCAGAGCGAGCCATGCGCGATTTGCTACCTTCGCTTGGGTTGAAACCGCTTCTGCAAGCTCGCTAACGAGGGCCCGCCTTTCGGGCTCAGTCATAGGCCGCTCCTCATGCGAACAAAAACTCCTTCGTCCGCAAATCTTTGATCGTATCTCGCAGCTTCGCCGCTTTTTCGAACTCGAAGCGTTTGGCGGCTTCGCGCATGTCACTTTCGAGTTTGACGATGTAGCTATCTAATTCTTCCTGCGATTTAAATTCGGGCATGCCTTCAGCTTCGCTTCCAGTCAGGTCGG
>JBAVGI010000312.1:0-1866 GCA_049684755.1 Candidatus Sulfotelmatobacter sp. | reverse complement strand
TCGTGCCGCTGATTATCACGTATGACCGGGAGGGCAAACCTTTCCACCAATGCGAGTGGTTTTATGACTACGCGGTGAAGAAGCCCGGAATGCAGTGGCCCACAGGAATGCCAGACAGCTTCTGGGCCAGTTATCTGAACATGCATATGTATGATATGCGCAGCGGACGGATGTCGCGCATGGGAATAGTCCCGGAAATCTCCGGCGGTTTAGTATCCAGCATCGACAACCCGAGATTATACGACCAGTTCTGCACCCTGGAGGCGATTCGGCGTCAGGGACGATAGGGAACCTAATCCTCGACGTCGGATCAGCGCGCCGCCGCGAAAAGGATGAGGACAAGCCGCCGATCGCAGGTCCCGTTGCGATTGACGTATCTGGCGGCACGCCTTAGTGTCGGTTCATTCGCAATGGACATCCTTGAAAAGAAACCCGGCACCAAGCGGCCGGTGATCGTACGCGCCGCAACCTTGCTCTTCGCCGAGAGAGGCATCGATGCAACCAGTATGCGTGAGATCGCGCAGGCGGCTGGGGTACGGGATGCCGCCATCTACCGTCACTTTATCGGTAAGGATGATCTCGCCCGCGAGATTTTCATGAGTTGGTATGGCTGGCACTGCCGGGAGCTTCAGCGGATCGTGAACGGCCCCGGCGGTACTTTGGACAAGGTTCGCCAGATTGTTCGTCACGAGTTCGCGGCCGTGACGGATCATGGCGAGGCCTTTGTATATTTTTGCAAAAACGAAGTGCGGTTCTTGCAAAGTCTGCCCCCGGAGATCGTGAGCGCCCGGCGCGTGCTTACCACGTTTATCAAGGCCGGGCAGGCCCAGGGAGAGATACGGGCCGGAAGCCCCGATCTACTTGCGGACATGCTAAACGGCGCATTGTGCGCGGTCGGAGTGTCGTGGCTTCGCTCGGGGCGGCGGAAAAAATTGAACGCGCAGTTTGACGAAGTAGTACAAGGCTGCTGGGGCATAATAGGGCCTTAGACTGGACAAGGAGGCCGCGATCGGCGCCAAGGATAAAGAGTGGTCCCATATTCCATCCGGAGAGGTTTTAGATGGGCAGTTCTGCACTGGTTGACAAGATCGAAATTCAGGTGCTGGTCGATAACGCGACCGACAGCCTGTCGAGCATTCCCACCCACGCCGAGTCGGAGTTCGCCTATCTGGAGCGGCACGGGATGCAGGAACTATCCGGCGATTCGCTTTGCTGCGCCTGTCACGGCCTTTCCCTCCTGATTACGGCCACTCGGGGTGCGCGCCGGCACACGGTTCTTTTCGACAGCGGGCCGGAGGAATATGCGTTTGAGCGCAATTCCATGCGGCTTGGAATTGATTTGGGCATCGTCGAGAGCGCCGTGCTGTCCCACGGACACTGGGATCATGCCGGAGGAATGCTGAAGGCGCTCGACCTTGTTCGTAGCGGCAATCGAGGCCGGTCGATCCCATACTACGCGCATCCTGGGATGTTCCGCTCACGAGCCCGTCGCTTACCTAATGGTGATTTGATGCCCATGAAGGATGTTCCAGGTATTGAAGATCTGACGGCACACGGTGCACACGTCACCTGCACCGGAGAACCCCGGATCTTTCTCGACGACATGTTCTATCTTAGCGGTGAAATCCCGCGGGTGACGCCGTTCGAGCGCGGCCTGCCCGCGCATTATCAAAAGAACGCGGACGGGAATTGGATGCCCGACCCGTTGCTGATGGACGAGCGGTTTTTGATGGTAAAAGTCGAAGGGAAGGGGCTGATAGTGTTTACGGCATGCTCGCACGCCGGGGTGGTAAACGTATTGAAGCACGCTCGCGAGTGCGCTGCCGATACGCCGATCCACGCGGTGATGGGCGGTTTCCATCTTTC
>JBAVGI010000311.1:0-3368 GCA_049684755.1 Candidatus Sulfotelmatobacter sp. | reverse complement strand
GAGATGCAATTTGCGTTGAAGTTTTACTTCTGACGAAATGCGACAATCATGGCAGGGCGCCGTTTTGGCGTCCTGCCATTTTCATTTATGATCGCGTTTATATGTTCCGGTTTCAATTCCTGGTTTGTGTAGTTCTCTCGGTGGTGATCGCGAGTGCGAACTTTCGAGCGCAGTCTCCCGGCCAGCCCTCCGACGGCTCTGCAGTCGCGCGAGAAGTAAGTACTAATGTAGGTCTGTTACGAAATACGAACAGAAACAGAATTTGTTCTCGGCCTGCGGATTGTCGTGCGAGTATTCCCTGCGCAGAACTGGTGTGATGTTTCCACCGCGGGGCTGCCTGAGGAGGACAATCGATATGCGACACGCGAGGAAGTGTTCTCTGTTCGTGGTGCTGGCGCTGCTCGTGACGATGGCGCGTGCTCAGTACAACTGGACCCCCAGTCTGAGTCTCGTCGACAATACTTCGTGGTGCACCGCCAATAACTGCCTAACCTCGATTGGTGGCGACACGGTGGAGACCAAAGTCGGCGTCGACGGCACCATTTACGGCATGGCCACTACCGGGCTATACACCTATACAGTCGCGGCGGGATGGGTGCTAACCCCGACCGCCCTGCAGAGTCCCGGCGACTGGTCGATCCACCATATCTCGGTGGGTAGTAAAGCCAACGTGCTGGCGCTAAGCGTGGCACCCTACCCTACCCCCAACGTTTACGTGCTCAACTCGGCTGGGACCGCATGGCAGCCAGTGGGAGGCGGCTTGTGGGCGTACACCGCTGAAATCGGCCCGGACGGATCAATATTCGCCATTGGGTCGCAGGCAGGTGATCTTTACGAGTGGTCCAACGGAAGCTGGAGCCTGATTGGAAGTTCCTTCGGGAACGTGGCGGTCGCCTCGGCGAACAACGTTTGGGCGGTCAAGACGGATAGCCTGCTTTACAACTGGAACGGAACCGTGTGGAGTCAGGCGCCTTCGGTGCCCTTTGTGGCGTCCCCCGCCCCAAACACCCTTGCTGCTGAAGGAGAAACTTCCGTCGCCTCGATTGACACAGGGTATGGTATCCATGTGTCCGCCGATGGGGCCAACACATGGACGACACTGAGCGGAACATCCGCCGCAGTCAGCGGCGGCGGCGCGATGCTCTTCACCCATAAAGTCGCTGGGGGGAGTTATCACCTCAACTTAGTGGTGCCTGCGCTGACGAACACTGGGGGCGGGTTTTGGGCGTGTCCGCCAGGTACAGGGTGCCCGCCGGGGTCGTACCATACGTCACACGCGACAGCCTATTTCGGAGGGCGGGGCGGCGCACACGGTGCGGCCGGAGTTACGGGCACGGCTTCGGGAAGTCCGGAAACTAACCTGACGCCCGTGGCGACGGAAATTGGGACAAATTGCGACCCTTTCTTCGGCGATCCTGATCAGAATGAGGCCTGCCAGGCTTATTACGAAGGGGGCGCACAGTGCTCCGTGATGGGGGCCTTGAACGGGATCGGCCCGCTTTTGATAAGCCTGCAAATCGAAGCCGCCCTCACGCAGGCGTTCTGGAGCGGCGCCCCGCCGCCTGCTTGTTCCCCGTCTAAGGTGTGTACCTATAGTGTTCGCAACGACTGCACAGCAGCCACGACACCCCCGGACCTGAACATGACTGCGATCGTCAGCGGCGACTACGTTGGGATTGCAACGTACATCACCTGGATAAATGCTGCCTTGTGTATCCGCACCAACGCGGGCGGGCCGTGGGCCTGCGCGACGCCCCTCTCATTCATAACTTCGCTGAACGTTCCGATGCCGCAATATTCGTGCACGCACAACCCGTGAAAGAATGGGGGTAAAGATGCTGCTATTAAGGCTCATGCTGCTGGCTTTCGTCACAGTGTGCGTTCTGGTGTTATTTACCTACTTCTGGGTCGTCGCCCGGACCCCCGGGCCGTGGTTCGTCGGCCCAAATCGGGGGGCGACAGGGATAGATGTCAGTCTGGTCTCTGCTATGACGCTGCATTCGCCACTGTATTGGTTGGCGGCGGCGGCAATACTGGGTGCCGCTGGTTGGTTCTTTCGGCGATGGGTGTTACGCGCATAAGGCCCGCCTGGGTGCAGCCCCACGGCCAGTTTGGTCGCTGCCTAGAGTTCCGCCAAACGATCGTGGCAGGATGCCGCTTTGGCGTCCTGCCATTTTCATTTATGATCGCGTTTATATGTTCCGGTTTCCATTCCTGGTTAGTGTTCTCTCGGTGGTGATCGCGGGCGGGAGCGCCGCGGGGCAGTCTGCCGGCAAAGCGCCGTCCACTCCTTCTACAGTTGCGCGAAATGCCGCGGCCCTGGCCGAAAACGGCCATTGCGTGGAGGCTTTGCCCGCGCTCAAAAAAAGCACCAAGGTTGAAGATAAAGAACTGCGGCGCAAGATCGGGCTGGACGGTGTGCGTTGCGCCATGACGCTGCATCAGCCGGATGCCGCCCTGGAATTTCTTCACCTGCTGGCGAGAGAATTTCCGCAAGACCCGGATGCTCTGTATGAGTCTATCCACGCCTATTCCGATCTTTCTTCCTCGGCCTCACAGGAATTGGCGCGCACGGCCCCGTCTTCGTATCAGGCGCATGAATTACTGGCCGAATCTTTCGAATCGCAAGGGAAGTGGGAGGAGGCGGAGAAGGAATATCGGGGGATCCTGAAACAAAATCCGAATTTACCCGGGATTCACTTCCGGCTGGGGCGCGCTTTGCTTTCGGTACCGAACCCGACTCCGGATGCAGCTGCTGAAGCAAAAAAAGAGTTCGAGCAGGAACTGCAGATTGATCCCAGTAACGCTGGCGCCGAATATGTGCTCGGCGAATTGGCGCGACAGAGCCAGCAATGGGATGAAGCGGTGAAGCGTTTTTCCCGCGCGGCAAAGCTTGACCCTCAATTTGGGGAAGCCTTTTTGGGTTTGGGATCCTCGTTACTTTCGGAGAAGCAATACGCGGACGCCATTGCGCCGCTGGAACGAGCAGTGAAGCTGGAGCCCAGGAATCCCGATGCCCACTATAGTCTGGCGATGGCCTACACTCGCGCGGGGCGCAAGCAAGATGGCGAGAAGGAATTTGCCATTCACCAGCGCATTATCGGCAATGATCCTGCAGCCGCCGGGCAACCCGCAGAAGCTAAATAAAGGAAGCCGCACGGAAGAGCTTATGAGTGCCGTCGCCTGAGGGAGAATTGAAAGCACCTGTTTTCGCGCATAGCATGGGCCCGTGGATGATCGATCGCCGTGACTTCCTTCGGGGAATCTGCAGCAGCTTTGCGTTCTCCAGTTTTGCGCGTCTTTCGGCTGCACTCGCGCCACAGTTTTATCCCTTTGAAGTTGTTCCCGCCAATGTCAGTGGCATCAGC
>JBAVGI010000310.1:0-2390 GCA_049684755.1 Candidatus Sulfotelmatobacter sp. | reverse complement strand
AAGGCCCGTCGCCAGCACATAGGCGAGGTCGTCCATTGTGCCGTTCATCAGAATGTAAATTCCGTGCCAGTAGCCTCGCTTCACCTTGTGGGTCGAAGCTGACGAACTTAGCAGTTTCTTGCTAGCGTCGGTGGCCCTGAGAATGTATGCGTTCCTGGTTACGGTCTTTGGCTGAATCTGCACGTGCAATGCCGAGAGGACGGCTTGCTGGACGGCCGAATCCATGGCGGATTGAGGCACGCCTACGAAATTCATGCGGAGGTCATAGCGTCCCTCTGGCAGCGGATCCTTCAGAACATACCGATTCTCGAAAGCGCTAAAAGCATTCGTCATGAGGCCATCGGCATCGTTTCCAAGGAAATCCGTGCCGGTGGGTGGGTGATTGATCTGGGATACCTTTGCATCGGTCGCGGCCTTGCTGACGGACACTGCAAACAAAGGTTGCGCTGCGATATTTCCGGCGGATTCTCCGCGCGATGTGACGATCTCCTCGGCCGGCCTGAAAGCTACGCTTCTTCCATCGGCCACCGCCTGCAAGTCGGAGGCGCTGACCGTATCAATTTCCGTTGCCGCGACGATTCTTCCGTTTCCGTCGACGATGATGGTCACTCCTCTGATGGCGGTCATTCCATACCATGCGAAGGTGCCTCCTGACGTATCAACGCCGACCCATCCGGCCATCTTTTTCTTGGCCAGGAATGCCTGTACTGCCTTCTGGTCTTCGTCGTCGATGGAGATAAACTGAAACTTCGCCGGGTCGAGCGACTCCACGAGCTGATTGAGATGGGGAATGCTTGCCACGCACGGAGAACACCAAGTGGCCCAGAAATCCAGGACCACGACCTTGCCCTTAAGACTGGCCCAATCTGTGCGCGAACCTGCAGGAGCTTGCAGGAGTTGCACGGGATCGAGCGGCGGAGCAGGCGTGCCTTTTTCGGGGAACGCGAAGAGCGAAAGTGGCGCAACGAGTAGCGCCGCAAACAGGGCTATGCAAGCGCGCAAAGCTAAGCAAGAAGCCGTGTGTCGAGAAAGTAGACGCATGTGTCCCTCGCGCGGAGAAAACAACATCGATCATACGCGCGAGGAGGCGCGCTCCTTCCGTTTGGCTGCCGTTCAATAGTAATAGGGAGTTTTGGCGGTCCAAGGCGACTTCGGGTAGCGCTGGTGCAGGAGGTCGAAAGCCTCTTTGCCTGTGGTGTTGAATTTTGGCCGCTGATCGTAGGGGACTTTGGGGTCAAAGGTCTGGCAATCGTAACGCGTGGCCCGGACCGTGAGCGCGAGGGCTTCGGGAACATGCGCGTCGTTGGGGTTCTGATTCGCGTAATCGAGGATGCGCCGGCCAAGAAACCAAGAGGAACCCGGCAGGGCGTCGAGGCGCTCCAATTCGGATGCGGCATGCTCATGCTCAGCCGGTGTGAAGATCCACGGAGATGGCCATGCAGGGGACGGAGGGGTAGTGGCCCCCGGAGCCCCGGGATTTAAGCTGAGCTCGCACCAGCCATTATCGCGGTACTCGTCAAACTGGCTATAACTCGCCACGCGGGCGATGCCGGGATCAAGAATGGGCTGAACGCCATCGTTGCGCAGAATAGCCAGGAAGGCGGGAAAGCCGGAGCTCGTGCTCGCAGTGACGCCCATCTCTCTGGGCAGTATTGGCGCGAGAGCGGCTGCGGACTTTGTGTCGTCGAGAATGACAGCGCGGGTCCAGGCGACAATAGCGATGTTCCGGCGGAGATTTGGCGGCAGAAGCGGCGAATTTGCCGCATCAAGAAGACGGGAAATGGGCGTTTTCTCGTTAAGGATGCTGGTTGCATCGCTATCAAAGGTTATGGGCCGGTCGAGTTCCGGACAAGGAGCAGTTTTGCCGCCGTATAACGGAAGACCGGCAGTCTTCTGGCAGAGCGCGCGCATATCGACTGCGGGCTCAGAATCGGTCTCGAGCGGAACGCGCGGAGCGTAGGTGAGGAATTCAGTGAAGTCGCGGGCGACGGCCATGCGCTCGCCGAGGAGCGCGTTCCGTTCAGAGCTGGGTTTTTGAAGGTTGGGTACTGCGAGAGCTTTGTCGAGCAGGGCACGCGCTTCGTCGAGACGCTCAAGAGAAATGAGCAGGCGGACGCGGTGATAGAAGGCCGTTTCGTAAGCGGGGCTGGCGGGTGGGATTGCGGCCGCTGCATCGATGAGCGCGGGCGCGAAGGCGTCGGTGGGGCGAGCCTTGACCATCGCGATCACGAGCCACGGGAGTGCATGATCCTGTTGCCATGTTGCGAAGGCCGAGGCGGCCGTGCTTGAACCGCGCCATGCAGCAATCCAGGCAAGGAGCGGCGGGGGGTTCTGAATCTTGATCTGATTCGTCAGGAGCCAGCTCAGGTCTTTGAGGTCCTGAGCATAGT
>JBAVGI010000309.1:0-8263 GCA_049684755.1 Candidatus Sulfotelmatobacter sp. | reverse complement strand
GTTTTCTCCCGCCCTTCAGCGCCCGCACGATAAGTTTCCGTGACCTTAAACAGATCGCTGTGTTCGCTTTTCAACAGGGCTGAGTTAAGAATCGTCAGCGCGTCGGCTCGCGCCGCTACGTAGCTCTCAAGATCGAAGCTGCGGGCCCGACCCACTGCGCCTTCGCATAGCCTCGCCACCAGAGCCCGCTGCTGCGGCTTCCACTTCGGACGATGTTTTTCCAGATAGCGTTCCACTTCCTCTACCGGCAAGGCGCCCAGTGGAAAGACCATCGATCGCGACCGGATGGTGGGAAGCAGTTCGCCGGGATTTTCCGAGAGCAGGAAAATCGTCGCGAAGTCGGGCGGCTCTTCCAGAACTTTCAGCAGCGAATTGGCCGCCTCTTTCATGAATGCTGAATCAGTAAAAATATA
This sequence comes from Candidatus Sulfotelmatobacter sp., assembly GCA_049684755.1. Lineage (GTDB taxonomy): Bacteria > Acidobacteriota > Terriglobia > Terriglobales > Acidobacteriaceae > Sulfotelmatobacter. Next base: position 7,850 of record JBAVGI010000309.1, on the reverse strand, counting down.
AACCCGCTCCCGCGCTTCTGACGGACGGTAATAAATGGTCTCAATCACCCGCCGCACCTGATCTACCTTGATCATCATTTGTGGTGGATCGGGAGGAATGATGAGTACGTCGGGATGAGTCTGCACGAAGAGCCGGGTGTCTTTTTTATCGCCCTCGCGGAGGCCTTCACGCGTCTCCACCGCTTCGGCAAAACGCGCATCGAGATCGGTGGCCTGCGCGATGCGGCGGCAGTTCGCACATTGTCCGCAGAAGTCCGGAAGGCCGTCTGCCTCAGTGGGCGCGAGGCAGTTCAGCGCCTGCGCCAGCATCAAGGCCAGTGTGTACTTACCCGATCCACGCGGTCCTGAAAGAATCACAGCGTGCGGAAAACGCTTCCGCGCCAGCATATCGCGCAAGCGATGAACCGTTTCGGCGTTGCCGTGAAAATTGGAGAAGCTCATTTATTAAGCCAAACTAGAATCTAATACGAAGTTATGGACAGGCATGGCCGACGATTACAACATCGCATGAACTATTAACTAGGCAAGCTTCAGGTTCCTTTTCACCATGTCCACGATTTGTGTATGCGTTTGCGCGGGCGTGCCGCTCGCATCCACCGTTACGACACGTCCCGGCTCCCTTGCCGCAATCCCTGTATACCCTTCGCGCACCCGGGCAAAGAATGCGCGATTCTCCCGCTCAAAGCGGTTCTCGTCCGCATGTTTGCCGGAGCTCTTACTCGCGCGGTCGGCGGCAATCTGATTGCGATTCCGGGCCCGCCCCACGCTCTTCGCTGGGTCGGAGTCGAGCAAGATCGTCAAATCAGGCTGCAAATCTCCACAGATTATGCGATGCAACTCGAGGACTGCCTTACTTCCCAGCTTGCGCCCGCCGCCCTGGTAGGCTTCTGTGGAATCGGTGAAGCGGTCGCACAAAACAATCTGCCCGCGATCCAGAGCGGGCTGGATCACCTCTGCAATATGCTGCGCGCGCGCGCCAAACATGAACGCCATTTCAGCCATCGGCGACAATCCCTCGGTTTTCGAGTCCAGCAAGACGCGCCGGATTTTCTCGCCGGTCGCGGTTCCTCCTGGCTCCCGCGTTTCCATAACCTTGAATCCGGCGGCGCGCAGCTTCTCCGCTAGCTTGCGCATCTGCGTGCTCTTCCCGGTTCCGTCGAGACCTTCGAAGGTAATAAATTTCCCGCGCCGTGACATCGTCGCATGATAGCAGCGCTGGTGCGTCTCTGTACCGCTGCTCTCTTTGACTGCTAAAATCTAAAATTCTGCAATGCTGTGGCATTCGTTTCGTCTGTTTCATCAAGACCATGGGGGCACTACAAAAATGAAACTCTCCAGATTCCTGGGAGTGATCTTTGTTCTTTTTCTCTATACTCTTTCCGCCTTATCCGCCACCCCGCCAACTGTAACCATCTTTGTTGATGCTACTTCCGCTCCGCGCAAAATCTTCCACGCTAAACTTAAGATTCCGGCCAGCGCTGGAGACCTCACTCTCTACTATCCAAAATGGATTCCGGGCGAGCACGCACCCGACGGGCCGGTCATCGATCTCGCCGGTCTCAAGTTTTTCGTCGGTGGCAAAACCCTGAAGTGGCGCCGCGATCTGCTCGATGGATTCACTATCCACGTCGAAGTTCCCGCCGGGGAAAGCGAAGTGAACGCCGAACTGGATTTCCTTTCGCCTGCAACTTTCGAGAGCGGTTTCTCCGCCGGTTCTTCCGCCACCGACAAGATGGCGGTGATCAGTTGGAATCAAGTCCTCCTCTATCCCAAGGGCTGGAAGTCCGACGAACTCACTTACGTCGCCAGTCTGCGACTCCCCGCTAACTGGAAGTACGGAACCGCCCTGCCCATCGCATCCACCACCGCCGAGAACGGGGAAACGCAAATCTCGTTCAAACCAGCGCCTCTGAACACTCTGGTTGATTCGCCTGTAATCACCGGCGAATTCCTCAAAGTCGTTAAACTCGCCGACGATCCTCCCACGGAGATGGACGTCGCCGCCGATAGCGCCGCCGCCCTCGAACCTCCGCCAGAAGTCTGGGACCATTACAAAAATCTGGTCGTCCAGGCCAACAAACTTTTCGGCGCTCATCATTATCGCGACTATCATTTTCTTTTCAGCCTCAGCGATCACGTCGCGCACTTCGGCCTGGAGCATCACGAATCCGACGACAGCCGGGTGGGCGAACGCGGATTGGTAGACGAAACCGCCCGCAAACTGGAAGCCAGCCTGCTCCCTCACGAATATGTTCATTCGTGGAACGGAAAATATCGTCGCCCCGCCGATCTCACCACGCCGGATTACGAGCAGCCCATGCAGGACGATCTGCTCTGGGTATACGAAGGATTAACGAATTATCTCGGCACCGTGCTGACCGCTCGCAGCGGATTGCTCACACCCGAGCAGGCGCGCGACGACCTGTCTCTGACCGCCGCCGAGCTCGATCACACACCCGGCCGCACCTGGCGCAATTTACAAGACACGGCCGATGCAGCTCCGCAACTTTACTTCGCACCCGAGGCCTGGCACTCCTGGCGGCGAGGAGTTGATTTTTACGACGAAGGCACGCTGGACTGGCTCTGGGCCGATGTCATCATCCGCCAGCAGAGCAAAGGCTCGAAGTCGCTGGACGATTTCTGCCATCTCTTTCACGGGCCGCCGAGCACTGGGCCGATGGTAAAGACTTATACCTTCGACGATGTGGTAAACGTTCTGAATCAGGTTGTACCTTACGACTGGCGCGGCTTCTGGATGGAGCGCCTCACTAATCACGGCCCTGGCGCGCCGCTTGGTGGAATCGAGGAAAGCGGGTGGAAGGTGGCTTACGATGAAACGCAATCGGAGTTGCTGCGTGGCGCGGAAACCGATGGCCACATCGCAACCGGAGCATTTTCGATCGGCCTCGACCTTCGCGAAGACGGAGTCATCACTGACACTATCGAAGGAATGCCCGCTGCACTTGCCGGAATCGGTCCCGGCATGAAACTCGTAGCCGTAAATGGCCGCCAATACACTCCTGAAGTTCTGCGCGACGCGCTGAAAGCCGGCAAAACCGGCACTGCGCCGCTCGAACTTCTAGTCGAGAACACCGACTACTACAAAACTTACAAAATCGATTACCACGGCGGTGAACGTTATCCGCATCTGGCACGCGATGATTCGAAGCCGGACTTGCTGACGGAGATTTATAAGCCCAAATAGCATTTCTTGAGAGGTAAGAGGGGAGCAACCAAATATGCACTCCGCCTGCGGGGACGCGCCTCAGCGCTCTCCGCGGAAGTTCTCAGAGCACTCTGCGTTTCAAGCTCTTTCGAGTTCGCCCCAGCGAAGTCCGCGCGAAAAACGCGGTCGCAGAAAACCAGTAGTCCCGCTGCTGGGAATGCTGTTTCTCTTGCTCTGCACAACCCGCCCGGTCCGAGCTCAAACCTCCATCCTTGGCTTCACTCCTTCCTCGGCAATTCGCGAGAATCAGATCGAGACAAAATTCAAAGCAATTCCCTCCCCGGGCGAAGAACGCCGCCAGCATCATCTTTTCACCGCCGAGCCGCACGTGGCTGGCTCCCCTCGCAACAACGAACTGGCTCGCTACATCGCCGATCAGTGGCGGCAGGAAGGCCTCGATGATGTTGTCATCCGCCGCTACGACGTTTACGGAAGCAATCCAAAATTCACTTCGCTGGAAATGGTCGCACCCATTCACTACCGTGCCTTGCTGCGTGAAATGCCCGTTCCCGGCGATCCTGATCTGAAAAACAAAAGCATCAGTTCGGCGTGGACCGGCATGTCTGCCTCTGGCGAAGTCACCGCACCGATCGTCTATGCCCACAGTGGCAATCCCGAAGATTACGATCTTCTGCGCAAGCAAGGCATCGACGTTAAAGGTAAAGTCGTCCTCGTCCGTTATTCCAATCCCTACAGCTATCGCGGATTCAAAGCGCTCACTGCGGAGCGCGAAGGCGCGGTCGCCATTCTCATCTATAGCGATCCCGCCGAAGACGGATTCAAGAAAGGCAAGGTTGTTCCCAACGGCCCGTGGGGCCCCGAATATCACATTCAGCGCGGATCCATCACTTACGACTTCATGGTCCCTGGCGATCCACTCACTCCCGGATGGGCATCGACTCCGGGCGCAAAACGCATTCCCGTCGAGCAGGCAGTTTCGATTCCGAAAATTATGGCGCTGCCGCTTTCCTGGCACGATGCAAAACCTCTGCTCGCGCAAATGGACGGCCCGGTTGCTCCGGATAGCTGGCAAGGTGGATTGCCCCTCAAATATCATCTCGGCGGCAAGCGCGTGCGCGTGCACGTAAAAATTGAAATGGATAATTCCACGCAGCCTTACTACGTGGTCGAGGGCCGCATTCGCGGGGCCGAGTTGCCCGACGAATGGATCGTGCTGGGCAATCACCGCGACGCCTGGGTCTTCGGCGGCGTCGATCCCTCGAGCGGCACCGCGTCCATGATGGAACTCACGCGCTCGCTGGGAAAGCTAGCCAAGCAAGGCATTCGCCCGCGACGCAGTATTGTTGTTTGCAGTTGGGACGGCGAAGAAATGGGGCTGACCGGTTCCACCGAATGGGGAGAGCAATTCGCCGACGAACTGCGTAAGAAAGCCGTCGCCTACATCAACGTCGACTCTTCTACCTCCGGCCCAAACTTCCATGGCCAGGCAGTAGCATCGCTCGCGCCCATGCTGGTCGAAACCGCGCACACGCTGCAGGACCCCTCGGGCAAAAGCCTGTACGAAGCGTGGAAAGAATCATCGGCGCACGAGCGCCACGAAGCCAACCAAACTGAAGATGTCACGGACTCAAACCTGGCCGATACCCGCATCGGCAGCGGCTCCGACCACACGGTATTCCTCAACTTCGTCGGCATGCCCGTCCTCGGCCTGCAATTCGACGGTCCCTACGGCGTCTACCACTCAGCCTACGACGATTTTTTCTGGATGACTCACTTTGGCGATCCCGGCTACCGCTATCACACTCTGATGACGCAGCTATGGGGAGTTCTCGCGCTCCGGCTCGCCAACGCCGATCTGCTTCCCTTCGACTTCGCCAGCTACGCCGACAACATCCGCCAGTTCGTAAATGAGTTGGAGAAAAGCAAGGGCAAGTGGGGAGAGGATAAAGCCCTGTGGGGACAGCCGCCCTCGGCTGTCCAGCCGGGCGAAGCCCGGCAGTCGCCACCACTGAACCTGAAGCCTGTACTCGATGCCATCGACGACTTCGAAGCCGCCGGCAAGCGTCTCGATGACTCCACAACTCACGCTCTGGCCTCCGGCGCAATCGATTCCAAACTCGCCGCCACCGTCAATCACGGCGCCATGCAAGTCGAACGCAACTGGCTCAATCCTGATGGCATCCCCGGCCGACCGTGGTTCAAACACATTCTCTACGGCGCCCGTTTCACCTACGCGCACCTGGAGGTGCCGGCATTAACCGAGGCCGTGGAGAAACAAGACTGGCCCGCCGCCCAGCAGCAAGCAGAAATCCTGCGCCAAGCGCTAATTAACAACACAAAGCTGGTCACGGAGCTTAACTCAAGCTTAAGCGGCGAGACGGCAGAAAAGTAGAGCTCGCAAACAGCAGCACTCAGTCGAACTCAAATACTTCCTGCTCCACCGGATTATTCCACACTGGAGCAAACGACTGCCGATGCAGCGGCGTCGGACCGTATTCCAGCAATGCCGCTAGATGCTGCGGAGTGCTGTAACCCTTGTGCGAGGCCAGCCCGTATTCCGGGAACACCGCGTCCCACTCGCACATCATGCGATCGCGCTCGACCTTAGCGAGAATCGAGGCCGCCGCAATCGAAACGGAAAGTGCATCCCCGTGGATGATGGCTTTTTGCGGCAGCTCACAATCCAGCCGCAGGGCATCGATCAGCAAATGATCCGCGGAAGGTTGCAATCGCATCACAGCCTCGCGCATGGCCAGCCGGGACGCATGGTAGATATTGATCTGGTCGATGCGCGCCGCGTCCACCGCCGCCACGGCCCAGGCTACGGCATGTTCCCGAATGCGCGGCGCCAGCTGTTCGCGACGCTCGGGCAGCAGCAGCTTGGAATCACGCAGCCCGCGAATGCGGTAGCCGCGTTCGAGAATCACCGCCGCCGCCACCACGGGACCAAACAAAGACCCGCGGCCTACCTCATCCACTCCCGCCACCATGATCGCGCCCGCATCCCACGCCTTTTTTTCGTAACGCAGCGTGCAGCGCAGCTTTTTTAACAGACGCAATTTCACCGCCGACGGCGAAAGAGAAAATTCTGATGCGATCTTCGCAGCACGTGGCATGAAAGAAACTTTCCCTCATCTTGCCCCGCCGGATGCCGTTCCCGCAAGCCCGAGTGAAAATTATCTTGTGAATAATTGGCGATGGGTCGGTTTGTCATCGCGCTTTCGGCTCCTTTGTTCGCAGGGTGGTAACCATTACCTCGGTTACGACCGTACATTGTCCGGTAGGACATGTACTGCTATGTTCACGGTAGATCGCGAGTCCGCGAGGAGTAGTTTTGAGCGTAAAGCCAATCGAACCGCCGCCCGGGATTGTGCCACCCGGGGTTATGCGAATGGATAAACTGGTCCACCTGGCTCTGCCGGTGCGTCTTACGCACATGCAGAACGGCGCGCGTTGCGGTCCGGAGATGGCATGCACCTACGATATTCATCCCCGCGGCGCGCGCTTGCTCAGCTTCCGTGGCGTAAAGGTCGGAGACTTGATCACAGTTGAGCGGGGCCGCAACAAATCAATTTGCCAGGTAGTCTGGACGGCGGAACCAAACTCCGCGCTGCGCGGCCAGTTCACTGTGGAGTGCGTGGAAGGTGCGAAAACTCCATGGGAAGATGAACTGCGGCAAATGCAGGAGCAGTATCTGCCCATTAATCCTGATGCCCCAAAGAAAAAAACGTCGATGAATACCTTCGGCAGAACCGACCAGAACCGGCGCCGTCATCCGCGCTTCAACGTTGAAGGGGGAGCCGATCTGCTGGAGATTGGCGGTCAATCGTGCGTAGAGGGCCACCTGGAGCAGATTTCAGAATATGGTTGTCTGGTCAGCGCCAGCAATCTTCTGGTTCCCGGCACCGGCCTACGGCTAGCCCTGAATATTTACGATGTCAGCGTCGCGCTGAAAGGAAACGTGCGATATACCGCGGGAAATCGCGCCATGGGCGTGGAGTTTCAAGAGGTCCGCCAGGGCGATCGCCCCTTGCTGGATCACGTGCTGAAACAAGTCAAAGGACGCCGCAACAAAGATTTCGCCGACCTCGAAGTGGTCACCGTGCCCTTCGCTGCATGCGCGAGATAAAGGCATCGGCTCAAATTCATTGGTAGCCGCGCCAGAAAGACCGACCAAACTATTCTATTCGACGTCGCGCAGGCGCGCGGCCTTGCCTTTCAGCCCGCGCAGATAATAGAGCTTGGCGCGGCGCACTTTCGACGAGCGCAGCAAATCCACCTTGTCGATCACTTTGGAGTGGACGGGGAAAATGCGCTCCACGCCCTGACCAAAACTGATCTTGCGCACGGTGAAGCTGGCCTGCGGCCCATTGTCGCGCTTGATGACGACGCCCTCGAACGCCTGCAGGCGCTCCTTATCGCCTTCTTTGATCTTCACATGCACCCGGACGGTGTCGCCCGGATGAAACGCAGGAATATCGGTGCGTTGCGTTTTCGCCAGCAGTTTTTCAATGATTAAGTTCGACATGATATTTAGTCCTTCTAAACTCTGATTTTCACATTTCGACGTTAAAAATCTAGATCTTCTGTTTCTCGCACTCAGCCCGCTTAATTCCAGCGAGATACTTTTGATCTTCAGCGCTGAGCGTCGCGCCTTCCAGCA
>JBAVGI010000308.1:0-1575 GCA_049684755.1 Candidatus Sulfotelmatobacter sp. | reverse complement strand
CTTTCAGCGTGTCGGACAAAGACTTCAGCGGACGGTTGTTCGCGCCGCGCAGTACGCGGCCACGGCGTCCGTTGTCGAACAGCGCGTCGACTGCTTCCTGCAACATGCGCTTTTCGTTTCTGACGATAACTTCAGGCGCGTGCAGGTCCATCAGCTTCTTCAACCGGTTGTTGCGGTTGATGACGCGGCGGTAAAGATCGTTCAGATCGGAGGTCGCGAAACGGCCGCCATCGAGTGGAACGAGGGGGCGCAACTCCGGCGGAATGACCGGGATTACGTCAAGAATCATCCAGCTGGGCTTGTTGCCGCTGCGACGGAACGCTTCGACCACTTTCAGGCGCTTGGTGTATTTGAGCCGCTTTTGCAGCGAGCTCTCGTTCTTCATCTTCTCGCGCAGTTCGACGGCCAGGCCATCGGTGTCGATGCGCTTGAGAAGTTCCTTGATCGCTTCCGCGCCCATCATCGCTTTGAAGCCAGCGGGACGGTATTGCTGATCGAGTTCGCGGAACTTGGCTTCGTCCTTGATAACCTCGCGCTCTTTCACCGGAGCATCGCCGGGCTCGACCACCACGTAGGCTTCGAAGTAAAGAACGGACTCGAGGTCGCGCAGAGAAATATCGAGCAGGTGGCCGATGCGGCTGGGCAGTCCTTTGAAGAACCACACGTGCGAGCAGGGCGACGCCAGTTCGATGTGGCCGAGGCGTTCACGGCGCACTTTCGAGAGCGTAACTTCAACGCCGCATTTGTCGCAGATCACACCGCGATGCTTCATGCGCTTGTATTTGCCGCACAAGCATTCCCAGTCGGTTACCGGACCAAAGATGCGGGCGCAGAACAAGCCGTCCCGCTCCGGTTTGAAGGTGCGGTAGTTGATAGTTTCGGGCTTGGTGACTTCGCCATGCGACCAGCTCCGGATTTTCTCCGGAGATGCGAGGCTGATCTTGATGGCATCGAAGTCGGCTATCGTGTTTTGCATTTCGAACGGGCTCGAACGAAACAAGGTGTTCCTCCGCTTCCTGCTCTCATGGCAACAGCCAGTTTTGGCCAGTTGCCAGTTTTATGTTTCGCGGTAGCTGAGAGCCTTGGCCCCGCGAAACGTTTCCTTCAAAAACTCGCCGGCGGCGCTACGTTAATCTGCTGCCGCGCTGGCCGCGGGACGCTTCTCGCCGGTCTTGATTAACTCCACATCAAGACAGAGCGATTGCAGCTCGCGGATCAGCACGTTGAACGATTCGGGTACGCCGGGCTCCATGGCAGCTTCGCCCTTGACGATGGCCTCGTAAATCTTGGTACGGCCGTATACGTCGTCGGACTTCGCCGTCAGCAGCTCCTGCAGAATGAATGCCGCGCCGTAAGCTTCGAGCGCCCAGACTTCCATTTCCCCGAAGCGCTGTCCGCCGAACTGCGCTTTACCACCCAAAGGCTGTTGGGTGATGAGTGAGTACGGTCCGATGGAACGAGCGTGAATCTTGTCGTCCACCAAGTGCGACAGTTTCAGCATGTAAATGTAGCCCACGCAGACCGGCTGTTCGAACTCATCGCCGGTCATGCCATCGTGCAGAGTGGTCTTGCCCG
>JBAVGI010000307.1:0-1814 GCA_049684755.1 Candidatus Sulfotelmatobacter sp. | reverse complement strand
TTCGCCTCTCTTCGTTTGAGGTGAGCACGACAAACGGAACGCTTTTAGCTTTGATGGTGCCCAGCTTCGGAATGCTCAATTGCCACACGCTCAGCAATTCCAGCAACAAGGCCTCAAACGCGTGGTCCACCTTGTCCAATTCGTCGATTAACAGGACACAAGGCTTCTCGAATTGCAGCGCCCGCAGAAGCGGGCCAGCACTGAAAAACTGCTGGCTATGTAACTCTGCCTGCAAGAATTCCCAATCGGTACCAACGGACTTGGATTTCAGTTCGACGCAAAGCCTTTGTAGAGACTCATCGAACTTGCCGATAGCCTTCTCTTCGTTGATGCCCTCATAGCATTGGAGGCGCTCGACGATGGTATCCGCTGCGTCTGCAACTGCATATGCGAGTTGAGTCTTACCGCTCCCGGCGGGGCCTTCCAGCAGCAACGACTTCTGCAGCCTCGCCGCCAGGTAAACCGTTGTCGTGGCAATCGAATCGGCGATGTAACCAGTAGACCGAAGCCGTTCGTCGACTTCTTCAAGAGATGAGAACACCCGTGGCTCCCGTGCTCCCGACGAATTTCTCGGCCGCGAGCGTCAGAAACCTAACTCCGAAGGAGATTTCGGTCAAATCGTAGTACTGTTCGGAGTCTTGAGTCGGAAATTCTAGGTTGTCCATTAGTAATGGACATTAAGTAATAGTGGAAAGTAATAGTGGAAATTGTGCAACTGGGACCACCATCGGCATCTTGCACGGGGGAGATACCGAAGAATGGCCATGGCCATGACAATAGTCTTGGCCAAGACATAATTCCTACAGTTTGTGACACGTGCGACGGAATTCGGGTGATACAAAATTGCCTCCTTGTGCGAACAACTGAGGAAGGTCTCGGGAGACCCCGTGCTTGATTCCCCGCGGCACGGGTGGCTGAGGGGGTCTGCCGGGACCTTTACTTGATCGCCCGACGAACCGAATACACAAGTTCTCGTACCAGTCGTGGCGCCGGTTACACGTCTCTTTGATCGCAACCTATGCCAAACACCTGGTTCACCGCCGATTTCCATCTTGGACACGCCAATATCATTCGTTATTGCGGTCGGCCTTTTCCTACCGTCGAAGAAATGGATCAGGCAATTCTTGAACGTCTGAATGCCTCGGTGAAGGCGAATGACATTCTTTATTTTCTGGGGGACTTCTGCATCGGGAACCAAGCCCGGATTCTCGAATACCGTCGCCGGATTCGATGCAAGAAGATCCTCGCCGTGCCTGGAAATCATGACAAACAGGCTCGCAAGCTGAAAGAGGAATTCTCCTGGCTCGACAATCTGGCGGAAGTTTCGATCAGTGGCCAACCAATTGTGCTTTGTCACTACGCCTTGCGCGTCTGGAAACGAAGCAATCGCGGATCGTGGCACCTCTACGGGCATTCTCACGGACGTCTACCCAACGTTCTCCGCTCGCTCTCCATGGATGTGGGAGTCGACACGCACGACTTCCGCCCATGGCACTATGACGAAATCGCCGACATCATGAGGAAAAAAGCAGAGGCTCCGGCGTTGGCCTCAGATCACTAGCAATCCCCGCACGTGCGTCCAGTCACAGGCAAAAATCTCGGATGGCGCCACTACTTCTGCGAGTTGGGAGTTTCCGGCGCCGCCAAGAGGCGAAGTCGTCCTTTGATTCCCGCTTCGATCGATGAGGCAATCTGATCGGGAAAGTCCTTTGGCAGCTTTGACACAACAGAGTCAACCGCAGCAGTTCCTTCCTCTACCAACTCGTGGACCACCGATTCAATCACCTCTTTCCCCACCCCGGCCTGATCTGCCG
>JBAVGI010000306.1:0-1831 GCA_049684755.1 Candidatus Sulfotelmatobacter sp. | reverse complement strand
AATCCGTGGAACAAAGGACTTGAGTCGAAACGATTTGCGCTGTGGCAAAGCGTCGCGGCCTCAATCATGATTGCGGAGCGAAGCTGTGGAAGACAAGGGCAGATGTCACGTCGCGGGAATCGCGATTATCATTTCTACGCTCAGCGTGACAGAGGGCGCTCGGTTAGAAGGGCTCTTGGATCTCGCCGCCTAGTTGCATCTGCTCTTCGGCGGCCTTTCTGGCTTTTGGCGCCTTCTTGAATGTGGCGTCGGCGGCGAAGCGAGGATAGTCGATCTTTTTCGCGGCTAGCAGTTCCTCGATGCTCAGGATTTGGATGCGCGGGTATCGGTCGGTTAATCCAGGCGAACGGTAGAATCCGGCCTCGGCGGCTTCCTTCAGCATCGGCTTGGTCGGCGATTCCATTGAGATCAGAACGCCGATTTCGGCTTTTTCGCGCTCGATCACGCCGCGCAGGTCGCGGACGTATGGCGCGTGGAGTTTGCCCGCTTTGACTGACAAGATTATCTGCTTCGTCTTGCCGCCCTTCTCGTCGTGGAAATAGAGGCGGCCGTCGATGCCTTGATCCGCGCCTTTTTTCTTTTCCAACGGGCGCGCTCCTACCAAGCTGAGCGCCCACCATTGGAATTGATACGGGTCTTCTTTGGCGAGGGCTTCCGCGCCCTTCAGGTCGACTGGTTCGCCGATTACCTCGTAGGTTGCGCGGACCGATTCGCCGAATGCGTCGTCGAGACGCTTCTTGATTAGGCCAATGGCGAGATGGGTAACATCGATGCCAATCCAGCGGCGGTTCAGGCGCTGTGAAGCGGCGATAGCGGTGCCGCAGCCGCAGAAAGGATCGAGGACGAGTTCGCCTTCGCTCGAGCTTGCAGAGATAATCCGTTCCAGGAGCGCTTCTGGCTTCTGGGTCGGGTAGCCGAGGCGCTCTTGGGCCTGAGAATTGATCGCCGAAATATCCCACCACATATCGCCGATCGCAACACCTTTCATCTCGTCGAGGTATCTCTTGTAGCGTGGAACGGCTCCGGGGCGAGGTTGGATTATTCGGCCCTCGGCCAACAGGCCCTCCATCTTTTCCTTGTTGTAGCGCCAGTATCGGGTAATTCCCATAAACTCGTACGTCGGGTGGCCTCTCATACCCGCTCCGGGCGCGGTTAAGTTGTCGAGTTGATAGCGCCGACCTTTTTCGTCTTGCAAGTGGTAGTGGCTTCGGATGTAGTCTTCATCGTGTGCCGTGAATGGCTGATTGAACGTCGCACTCGGGGAGTTCTTTCCGTAGCATATTAAGATGTCGTGAATCCTCGGCCAGTTCGTCGCCCCTTGTGCGTAGTCGTTCTTTGTAGTGGTTCTCTTCCATACAACCTCATTCAGGAAGTTTGGCCCTCCGAATATTCCGTCCATCAACATCTTCAGATAGTGGCTCGCGGTCGGGTCGCAGTGCAGATAGATCGACCCCGTTTCCTTCAGAACACGATGAAGCTCGATCAAGCGCGGGGCCATCATGGCCAAGTAGGCCATCATGTCGCTGTGGCCGAGAAACGTGCGGAAGGCGCGCATGGCGTCGGAGACGCGACCGCCGCGCTCGACAATTTCCTGATAGGCGCCTTCGGCGTCCATGTTCCACTCCCAGGTGTCTTCGAAGGCCATGATCTGGGAACTGGAGCGGGTGCCGTCTTTTTCGGCGAAGAGGACGTTGTAATCCTGGTGGCTGTTGAAGGGCGGATCGAGGTAGATGAGGTCGACGGATTCGTCCTTGATGTGCTCGCGGAGGACGGTGAGGTTGTCACCGTAGTAGAGACAGTTCTTTTGCACGGTTTGCACTGCGCCGTGATT
>JBAVGI010000305.1:0-1788 GCA_049684755.1 Candidatus Sulfotelmatobacter sp. | reverse complement strand
CGGACTCGGTAGACGTGATCGATCTCGATCCGCGCGATGTTGGAGTTCCCAGCCAGAACCAGCCGGCCAGGGTCAACACGGTAATCGAAACCATTCCCGTCATCGCACCTCCTTCGGTAATGTCGGGCTCTACGCTGGCGCAATACACAGGCGCCAATACCAACAGCGTCACGCTTTCACCGGACGAAAAGTATCTCTACGTGACCAACGGCAACCTGAATAACATCGCCGTGGTGCAACTGACCGGAACCAATACCGGGGACCAGGTCATCGGCCTGATCCCGACCGGCTGGTATCCCAATTCTGTAGCTCTCAGCAGCGATGGCGCGTGGGCCTATGTGGCCAACTCGAAGTCGCCCACCGGGCCGAATCCGAACTGGTGCTACGTATACGGGCCGGCTGGCTACCCCACATGCATGCCCGCCAATGAATACAATCCGCAGTTGACCAAGGCGGGATTGCAAACCATTCCGCTGACCGCAACCCTGGCGCAGCCGGAGCTCGATACTCTGACCAGCGAGGTCACTACCGACAACCACTTTGGCAGTGTTGAATCTGCTGAGGCCGCATCGACCATGGCGGCGGTGCGCGGCGGCGTTCAGCATGTGATCTACATCCTCAAAGAGAACCGGACCTACGATCAGATTCTGGGCGACCTGGGCCGCGGCAACGGCGACCCGGCTCTCACCCTATTTGGGCAGGCGATTACTCCCAACCAGCACAACCTGGCGCAGCAATTCGTCACTCTTGACAATTTTCTCGCCACCGCCGAAGTAAGCAACGACGGCTGGCCATGGAGCACTTCGGCCCGCGCTCCGGACGTTGTCGAACACCAATATCCGATCAACTACGCGCAACGTGGATTGAGCCTTGACACTGAAGGCATGAACCGCAACGTCAACGTGGCGATTCCAACCCTTGCCCAGCGCCAGGCCTCCGATCCACTGATGCCGGGGGGCGCACTGTCGCCAACCGTGACTGGCGGCGAAGATCTGCTGCCGGGGCAAGCCGATGTCGATGCGCCGGATGGACCCGACGATGAAGTGAACACCGGCTACCTGTGGAACGATGCCCTGCGCGCCGGGCTCACGGTTCGCGACTACGGCTTCTTTGTCGATACCAACTGCTACAACGAGCCAAGATGCCAGACTCCGCTGGCCCACGACCCGTACTCGACTGGAACAATCGTCGCTCCGCCAACCAATGTTGCGCTCGCGCCCTTTACCGATCAGTACTTCCGCGGTTTCGATCCCGCTTTTCCTGACTATTACCGCTTCAGGGAATGGGAGCGCGACTTCGATGCCAACTACACCAACGGCGGTCTGCCGAATCTGACTCTGATTCGCTTTATGCACGACCACACCGGCAGCTTCGGCACGGCAATCGACAAGGTGAACACGCCAGAGCGCGACGTGGCCGACAATGACTACGCAGTGGGCCTGGTTGTGCAGAAAATTGCCAACAATCCTTTATACAAAAACAATACCCTCATCTTTGTTGTTGAAGACGACGCGCAAGACGGCGGCGACCACATGGATTCGCACCGCACCACGGCATACGTGGCCGGCGCCTACGTGAGAAATGCAACCGTCTCCACAGCGTATACCACTCTCAACTTCATGCGCACCATGGAAGAGGTTCTGGGCCTGCCGCCAATGAATCTGAACGACGCGCTGGCCGCGCCAATGAGCGACATCTTCAATACCTCGCCGACCCCGTGGACATTTTCCGCGACACCGGCCGCGATTCTCTACTGTACGCAACTGCCTTTGCCCGCTTCGAACACGC
>JBAVGI010000304.1:0-2946 GCA_049684755.1 Candidatus Sulfotelmatobacter sp. | reverse complement strand
GCGGCGAACACAAGTTCGCCGCCCTTTATTTTTTCTCCTCAACGCCACTCCCAAATCCTTGGTAACCACGGATCTTTCTTGCGCGGCGCTTACAATTACTCTACGACCCCTCTACGGACAAAGTTTTGGAGATGCGAGTATGGCTTGGGAAAAACTGGCTCCGTCGCGACGAAATGCGTTAGTTCCCCTGGTTGCGTTGTCGGCAATCTGGATTGCGGTAGTTATCACGGGAGCCAGGCTGACCAATTTCGATGAGCCGTACTTGCCTTTCGCGATTGCCGGAGGGCTGGCTTTTTTCTTGCGTGGCGCCCCCTCGCGCTGGGAAATTTACGCTTGGTTGTCGATTTCCGTGATCTTCGTCAAAGTGGTTCAGTTATCGCAGATTCCGTTCTGGGTGCTGCGGGTGGCGAGCGGCTTTGCGGTTCTTGGATTCGCCGCTCTCTTGCTGCTCGGCCTACGCGCTGTGTGGTCAGAGCGGGAGGGGCGCGAAAATGCTTTGGCGTTGCTGCTGCCGAGCCTGGTGCTGGTTTTTTTTATCTTTGTCTCGGGCAATGCACTCCGGTTGTCTGGCGGGCTCAATCCGCAGACGGATGACGCCTGGCTGTATGCTTTCGATGGAAGTCTCGGATTTCAGCCCAGCTTTTTTATGGGAAGAATCATGTATGGCAGCATCGTCCTGACTCGGTGTGCGATGTTGACCTACCTCTCACTGCCGTTCGCCATGGCGGTGGTATGCGCAGCGCAAATACAACGTGGCGCAAGAAAAATCTCCTGGCATATGTTGATTGTGCTATTGCTTGCCGGCGTCGCCGGTTGGCTTTTGTATAACGTGGTGCCAGCCACTGGACCGATCTACGCCTTCGGAAGAGATTTTCCCTGGGGCGGCCTTTCTTACAAGGATCTATCGACATTTGTGCTGCAAAAAATGTCTATCTCAACTGGTATCCCAAGGAATGGCATGCCCTCGTTGCATGTGGCATGGGTGGTGCTGCTGTTTTGGAATAGCAGAAGCCTGCCTCGGGTTTTGCGTGCGGCCCTTCTGCTGTATGTTTTGCTGACCGTCTTCGCTACGCTGGGTAGCGGCCAACATTACCTGGTCGACCTGGTTGTAAGCCTGCCGTTTGCGCTGGCGGTGCAAGCGGGCGCTACCTTTGCTCTGCCCAGCCCATCGAGGCGCACCGCCGGAATCATTGCGGGTACGGCACTGACGATTTTGTGGCTTCTGGAAGTGCGCTTTGGAGTTTCTTTCGCGCTCACGTCGCCGCTAGTACCCTGGAGCCTGATTGTGTTGACGGCGTCAATAACATTTTGGATCGAGAGTCGCATGGCAAAAGGCACTGCAAATACTGTGTCGCATGAGGACAAATTGGTGGCTCAGCCGAAACTGGCTGCCAGCGTGCGATAAGCACCGATTAGGCGGGGCGGGTAGTGACACAATTCGTCAATGTGGGGCGCGAACTGCGCTCAATTCGCGATTTCCGGGTTGCGAAGATTAGCCTGGGCTGCGCATCGACTTGAAAGTAAGACGTTTGGCGTGTGCGTAACCGAAGTTTGGTAGGCCTTCGATCTGGCAACTGGGGTGCTACTACTAGTTTGTCTGGGAGAATTCGGGCGCGGAGAAGGGTCGATATCATATGCTGGGCAGAGAGAGAAAAGAACGTTCCATGAGGAAGCAAACCGGCTTCTCGCTAATTGAATTGCTGATTGTGGTAGCCATCATTCTGATCATTGCGGCCATCGCGATTCCAAATCTGATGCGCGCCCGCATGGCGGCCAATGATTCTTCGGCGGCCGCATCGGTTCGCTCGATCAATACCGCGGAGATCGCGTATTTTAGCGCCTACCCGACGATCGGTTTTCCTCTGGCCCTCACCACTCTCGGTGGCGCCGCCCCTTGTTCTCCCAGCATAGCCACAGCCTGCCTGGTGGATAACTATCTGGCTACCAGCGGAGGTGGAAGCGGTAAGAGCGGTTACAACTTTAACGCTACTGGTTCGGCAAGCGCCGGGGCCCTGATGAACGATCAGTTCTACTCCACGGGTACACCATTCAGCGTGCAATATGGGACTCGCGCCTATTGCGCGTATGAAGATGCAGTCATCCGCCTCCAGCCCGCAGGCACGATTACGCTGGTAGCCAGTCGTACCGCTTGCCAAGGGCTAACGCCGATGAGCAATTGATCTGAGAGTTTATTCAGATCGTCCATTCTCACAGGCCGTCTCACCGGGAGATCTTCGCTGAGACGACGGTTGCCCGCGTGTGACGATGAATGCGTTTGCCCCCCGTTTCATCGCTGGCAACTCGGGGCAAGAAGTCACCATCGTAACCTGCTGCTCGGTATAAAAATCTTGATTCGTTTCATATAATTTCCTGAGAAAGAAAACCTTCCATCCCATGTTGCTGGAGCGTTATGCCTGCGATTGAAATTCTTGGTTTGGAAAAAATTTATTTAATAGGATTCTGGCGGAAACGTCCCAAGTACGGTCTTCATCCTCTGCATCTCACGGTGGAGGATGGCGAGATATTTGGCTTCCTGGGACCCAACGGAGCCGGCAAGACGACGACGTTGAAACTGCTGATGGGGCTGGTCTTTCCGACGGCGGGATCGGCGCGTATTCTGGGCCGCGATTGGACGGATCCAGCGGTGAAAGCACAAATTGGTTTTCTTCCCGAGCAGCCGTATTTTTACGATCATCTCACCGCGCACGAGCTCTTGAATTATTACGCTCAACTCTCCGGGGTTCCGGCGAAGGAGCGTACGCGGCGCGTGGAAAGCACGCTGCAGCGCGTGGGCTTGCCGGATGTGAAGGGCGTACAGTTGCGGAAGTTTTCCAAAGGCATGCTGCAACGGGTGGGAATTGCGCAGGCCATCCTGCATGATCCCAAGTTGGTGTTCTTCGACGAACCAATGTCTGGACTTGATCCCATGGGGCGGCGCGAAGTGCG
>JBAVGI010000303.1:0-24729 GCA_049684755.1 Candidatus Sulfotelmatobacter sp. | reverse complement strand
GAACCACACTCGCCTTCACCGCAGCCTTCCTTTGTGCCGGTCAATTGCAGTTGGTGGCGCAAGACGTCGAGTAGCCGCTCCATGGGATAGGCCTGCACGGCCTTCGGATCGCCGTTGACGACGAATGAAATGCAGCCTCTGGAGCGGCTCTCACGAGTGTCAGTCATTGTGGCTGGACCTGACCCGCTGACTCAGTTCCTATCCCTTGAGCAGTTACGGTAACCGCGTCCATGATGTCTTCCGGCAGCAGAGGAATGGAATTGAAGTCAACTCCAAGCGCGTTTGACACAGCATTGATGATTGCTGGAGCCGGACCATCCATCGGAAGTTCGCCAATACCCTTCGCGCCGTGCGCACCATGGACGTTCCCTAACTCTTCGAAGAAGACACGAATGGGTGGCATGTCTGATGATGTCGGGATGATGTAGTTCGTCATCTGGCCGTTCTGCATGCGGCCGTTCTGCCAGACTACTTTTTCGTAAAGGCTAAATCCTATTCCCTGCGCGACGCCGCCGATAATTTGCCCCCGCGCCAGAAGCGGGTGCAGAACTTTTCCAACTTCCTGGAGCGCGACGAAATCGTCCACAGATACGCTATAGGTGATCGGATCGACCGTGACTTCGGCGACATAAACCGCCCAGGCAAATGCGGCGTAAGCCTCTCCACGATACTTTTCATCGTCCCAAAAAATATCGGCAGGCGGCTCGTAACGTGACCATGAGCGGAAGGGGCCGTGGGAGGCGACATATTCCATACATGCGACGCTAAACTCTGCCGCAGTATACGATTCACGAAGCAGGTTAGACGAAAGTAGAGTCTGTTTAATTCCTAAAGCCGCGGACTGCACCAACTTCCCCACCACCATCACCGTACGAGAAGCAACGGTAGGGCCGCTGTTGGGAACTTCAAGAGTGTCCGCCTGAGCTACGCTCACTTTCTCGTAAGGCAGACCCAGGGCTTCGGCTGTGATCTGGCTGAGAACAGTTTTTGTTCCTTGTCCAAATTCAGTACTCGAAACCAGCACGCGTACAACTCCATCGGCACATCCTTCCACACCGACTACGGAACTCAGATAGCGCTCGCCTGATCCTGTAAATCCGGCCCCGTGCAGAAACGCAGCAATGCCGATACCCTTTTTGGTCGTACTGTCCTGATTCTCGTTTGCGAATCGCTTCGTTTTGCAGTAATAGTCCGAAACTTCCAGAGCACGATCGAGCAACTTTGACAGATCAATCGGTTCGCGCACGACCTGTTCTGTCGTCGTGGTCTGCCCGGGCTGCAGAAAATTAAGGCGACGAATTTCGACGGGAGAAAGACCTACCCGTTGCGCAATTCGATCCATATGGCGCTCCATGGCAAACAGGCTCTGGGGAGCGCCGAAGCCCCGAAAAGCCCCGTGAGGCGGCACATTGGTAGCAACCGCCTTTGCGCGGATGCGAATATTCGGCCAGAAGTAGGGACCGCCCGCGTGAATCGCTCCGCGAGAAAGGACCACGGAGGACAATGTTGCATATGCTCCCCCGTCGATCGTGAAGTCGATTTCGCCTCCCAAAATCTTGCCATCCCTACTAACGGCCGTGCGATGACGCGTCCGCGAAGGATGCCGTTTGGTCGTCGCCGCCATGTCTTCAATCCGGTCATAAATAATCTTCACCGGTTTCCCCGACTTCATCGCGAGCAACGCCGCGTGCGCGGCGATCATCGATGGATATTCCTCTTTGCCGCCGAAAGCGCCCCCAGTCTCCATCTGCACGACACGAACTTTTTCCGCCGGTAAATTGCACAGGGCCATGAGCGCCTTATGAATGTAGTAAGGGCATTGCAGCGAGCCCCATACAGTGATTCCCCGCGAAGCATCAAAGGCCGCGATCATTCCGTTGTTTTCGATGTAAAGCTGTTCCTGTGCACCAGTCGTATACTCGTCTTCCACGATGTAGGCGGCCTTTCCCCAAATGTCATCGACCGCGCCTTTCTCGATTAAATAGGTTTTAAAAATGTTGTCGTTGCCCCAGATAATGTCCGAGCGGCGCTCGCTTTGGTCGATCGTAAAGACCGCCGGCAGAGGCTCGTATTCAATCGATATCGCTTCGACTGCCTGAGGAAGAAGATAGCGGTCAGGATGAGCCAACAACAGAATAGGTTCTTCGGGGTGGTTAACGACTTCATGCGCGAGACATGGTTGATCGTCTCCGATGAGCGCGATGCAATTTTTCCCGGGAATATCTTTCGCGGAAACAATAACGAATTCGTTCCATGCAATGCCGCCGCCGAATGTGATTTGCCTGATCCGGCCGCGGGGAATCCGGCTGCGAACGGTTGCTCCGAACAGCATGTCGGGTAGGACCATATCGTCGACATACTGGGACCTGCCGGTTACTTTGTCGCGTCCCTCCTTACGCGGAACCGAGTTACCGACGATGCGATCGCTGTTCATCTCGTAAACCAGCGGACAGGCTAGACCCGCGCGGATGGGATAGTGTAAGCCAGACTAGCTCTCTAAGTCGCGGGAGTTATGGAGCGAGTAAGAGATTTTATAAAGTCGACTCATGACGCACGCGTCTGAAATTCGCGTCCGGCGGGTTGTCCAGGAAATGCTTCGTCAGTAAACACGGGATTCCCGCGAAGATAGGTTGCCTTTACGACGCCGCGCAGCGTTTCTCTTAGATAGGCAGAGACTGGATGCCGATAGTGCAATTTGTCGTCGCTCACAATAAATTCGCGCTCGGAATCGAATACCACGAAGTCCGCGTCGTACCCAGGCGCGATTCGACCTTTGCGCATGTCGCAACCGGCGAGTCGCGCCGGTTCCGCCGACATCCAACGTACCAGGTCGATTAACGTGAATCCTCGCCTGCCGGCTTCAGTCCACACGAGCGGCAGCGCGAGCGACAAGCTCGAAATACCACCCCAGGCGGTTCGAAAATTTCCCTCGGAGATGCGCTTCATCGCCAGTGGGCACGGCGAATGGTCGGTCACCACCATATCGATCGTTCCGTTTCTGAGACCTTCCCACAATCTCTCGCGATTCCCGCGACCGCGAATCGGTGGCGCGCATTTGCCAAGAGTTGCTCCGTTGGGGATAGTTTCGGCGGTGAGATGCAGATAGTGAGGGCAGGTCTCCACGCTTACGGGAAGCCCTTCGGCGCGAGCGGCGCGGAGTTCCGAAAGCGCGTGGCTTGTCGAAAGATGAACAATGTGTAGACGAAATCCGTACTCGCGACACAACGCCAGCAGCATCCGGATGGCAGACTGTTCCGCATCGTCTGGCCGCGATTGGAGATAAGTGGAATAACAACTCCAGTCGGCATTGGCCAAGGCTTCCGTTGCCCGATCAATTGGAGCGGCAAGTTCCGCGTGCACCAGTAGCGGTAATCCTGACCGGGCAACATGCGGCAACGCAGCTCGCAACTGCCGCTCTGTGACCATGGTGAAGCCGTCGATGCCGGGATTGATCAGAAAGCATTTGAACCCGGGCACTCCAGCGACCGCAAGGGCCTCGATGTCATTTTGATTATCGTGGACAATACCGCCCCACGCCGCCCAGTCGACGCGGCACTTGCCGTGCGCAGCGGCCCGCTTGGCCGCGAGCGCTGCAACATTCGTAGTCGCGGGAAGACAATTCAGAGGCATATCGACAAGCATCGTGTAGCCTCCCGCCGCAGCTGCCCGCGTCGCCGTTTCGAATCCCTCCCAGTCAGTTCGACCAGGCTCATTGATGTGTACGTGCGAGTCGACAAGCCCCGGAAGAATTGCGGCGTTGCCGAAGTCATGGATTTCATAAAGCTGCGCTGGCACTTGATCGCGGGGAACTATGGCCTGAATGTGTTCACCTTCCACCAAAATGGCCGCCGGACGAATACCCTCGGGCGTGACCACTCGATGAGACAAGTAAGCTCGCAAGTTCAAGGTGTCAACCCCAACGAGAATTCACGGGTTTCGGCAAAGAATAATTCAGTCGTTCCACTTTACAACTCAGTCTTCTCCGAATCCGAAACAGCATTTTACGAAATTCCGAGTCCCGGCATATACTCGCTTCTCAGCGAAGCGGCTGCGAAAGTCCATGTCGACCGATTGCAAGTTCGCGGGTTGCTGACGCCGGCAGACCCTGACGATTGCGCACAGATAGAAAAACACATGGATAACCCTTTCATGGCCCGCGCCATCCAGCTCTCGATCGAGAACGTCCCCTCCGGGCGCGGTGGGCCCTTCGGCGCCGTGGTGGTAAAGGACGGCGTGATTGTCGCAGAAGGCGCAAACCGAGTTACTTCCACGAATGATCCTACAGCGCATGCGGAGGTTGTCGTCATCCGCGAGGCGTGCAAGAAGCTGGGCGCTTTCGATCTCGAGGGCTGCGAAATCTACACTTCCTGCGAGCCTTGTCCCATGTGCCTGGGGGCAATCTACTGGGCTCGCCTCGCGCGCGTCTATTTTGCAAATGGCGACGCCGATGCATCCAGGATCGGATTTGACGATTCGCTCATCTATCGCGAAATCGCGCAGCCACATTCGAAGCGCAAAATACCGATGGTGCAGATGATGCGGGAAGAAGCTTTGGTCGCCTTTCGCGCCTGGGAAGACAAACCTAACAAGATCACGTATTAAGTCTGTTGCAACGACCTCAGTCTGAGTCCAGGAGGGTTCGTTTGATCGATCGCTATTTCAAACTGACCGAGCACCAAACGTCCGTGAAGCAGGAGATGCTGGGCGGCCTCACCACTTTCGTCACGATGGCTTACATCGTTGTGGTAAATCCGCAGATCCTTGCCCAGGCTGGAATGCCGCCGGATGGAGTGGTCTTTGCGACCTGCGCTTCCGCGGCAGTCGCCACGCTGGTAATGGGACTCTATGCCAACTATCCGATCGCGTTGGCGCCAGGAATGTCGCTGAACGCCTACTTCACTTATTCGGTCTGCCTCGCCATGCATGTTCCCTGGCGGACGGCACTTGCGGTGGTCTTTTTCTCTGGCGTGCTTTTCCTTGTGCTGACCGTGACAAAGATTCGCGAGCAGATTGTCAACGGCATGCCTGACTGTCTGAAGCACTCGACGGCGGCCGGGATTGGAATGTTTATCGCTTTTGTTGGACTGCGAAATGCGAAGTTGGTGGTCGCGAACTCGGCGACCTATGTTGGGCTCGGCAGCTTCGCCGACAAGGAAGTGCAAACCGCTTGCTTTGGATTGGGCCTTACTTTGATCCTGATGTCGCGAAAATTTCATGGCGCCATTCTGATCGGTATTTTTGGGACTGCTCTGCTGGGAATTTTGCGAGGGATCACGAGTTGGCCCGCAGCCATCTTTTCGATGCCACATCCGTCCTCAACTTTTTTGCAGCTTGATTTTCGCGGTGCGACTCATCTCGGCTTGCTGGAAATTCTTTTCGCGTTTCTGTTTGTTGATCTCTTCGACAATGTTGGCACCCTGGTGGGGGTCTGCGAACAAGGCGGCTTCATTAAAGACGGAAAGATTCCACGAGTAGGACGGGTGTTGGTTGCGGATGCCGTGGGCACTGTCGTGGGCTCGCTGACCGGAACTTCGACGGTGACAAGTTACATCGAAAGCGCCGCTGGAGTTGCCGCCGGGGCTCGCACCGGTTTGAGCAATGTCGCTGTCGCCGCACTTTTCTTGCTGGCCGCATTCTGCTCACCATTGGCCACTGCGATCCCAGCTTATGCGACGGCTCCGGCTTTGGTCCTGGTCGGGGTGCTGATGACTCAGTCCATTGCGCAAATCAACTGGCAGGAATTCAGCGAGGCCGTTCCCGCTTTTATCACCATGCTGGCCACGCCTCTCACCTTCAGCATCGCGACCGGTCTTAGTCTCGGGTTGATCTCTTACACCGTGGTCAAGATTGCGGCGGGCAAGATTCGAGAAATCAACGCCCTGGTGTGGATTCTCACTGTTTTGTTCATTCTGCGCTACGTCTATCTGGCTAATGCGTAGCGAAAATGGCGGGCAACATATTCATCGCGCTGAGAAGCAAACTTGCATCTAAAGCCGTGATGTTCCCCTATACGAGACGAGCCTTAGCGAGGACGTATCACGACGTTTTCAAGAATCAAACCTTTGAAGCCGCGGCGGCACTCTCCTACTATTCGATTTTATCCATATTTCCCGCGTTGATTCTTTTATCGGCCGTAATGGCATATATCCCGTTGCCCAACTTTTTTCCGGATGTGCTGGTCGCGATCGGCCGGGTAGCGCCGCCTGGCACAATGTCGATGGTAATTGCGGCACTCAAAGGCACCAATTCCGGTGCATGGCTTTCCCTGGGTACGCTCGGAACCCTGTGGCTGGTATCTTCCACTTTCGATGAACTCATTGAGGCTTTGGACGAGGCCTACGATGTGGACGACCCGCGGCCTTTCTGGAAGACGCGACTGCTAGCCGTTGGCCTGGCTGCACTCACCGGTTTTTTTCTGATCTGCGGAATCGCGGCAATGATTGTTGGGCCTCAGCTTGGCGACTGGCTTGCCGTTCGACTTTCTCTTTCGAGCGTTTTCATATTCCTCTGGCCTTTCCTTCATTGGACGCTTGCCGTAATTTTTGCGGTTCTCGCAGTGGAGACGATTTATTTTCTCGCTCCCAATGTAAAGCAGAGCTTCCGTGTGACTTTGCCTGGCGCGGTACTTTGTATCGCTTGCTGGATGGGGCTGTCGTATTTGCTTGGGATTTATTTCCGCTATTTTGAAAATTACAATCGAATCTATGGAACTTTGGGTGGAGTAATGGCATTCATGACCTGGCTCTATTGGGCGTATTTCATTTTGTTAGCTGGCGCTAAACTCAATGCGGAATTGACCAAAGAACTCCATCCCTCGCGCTTATCTGCGAAGAGCAGCTTTCGCGAAACAGGTGGACCGGCAAAAGTACAGCTATAAACTGTTCTGCGAAGGTTCGACCCGCTATCTCGATTGTGGCATCAGAATTTGGTGTGGTATTTGCCGTCTACCGAAACTCCACCGACTTCATCTCGCGTGACGCTCATCGACCAACGTTTGTTGATCCGGTAATCGCCTTGGACGATCTCGCTTCCAGGCTGCGACAAATCGGTTGAGAAGGTAAATAAAAAATTCTTCGTCACCCGTTGCTGGATGGCCACCCGCGCAGAGGGATTCTGATTTCCCCCGAGCAGCGGATCGATCTGGAGTGCCGAAATGCCCGCGAGATGCTGGATACCGCCAGTGACCTGACCCGCAACTTGCGAGGCGATTATCGAATCGGTGCTTTGGCCGGCAGCGGCCGCTTCCTGAGTCGTCTGGCCATTGGCAATCAGATTGATGATGTCGGCCGTAGCCAGCGGAGGATCCGATGTGTACGAGGTGGTTAACTTGTCGAACGGGCCGCGCAGCGTAAGGGTCAACTTGTACTGCTCAACGGTGGTTGCAACTGAGACATTCAGCACCGGCTGGGTCTCAGTGGGGTTGTCGAAAGTGATGATGCCGCGTTGCAGTTCATATCGAGCGTTGCGGTAAAAGACCTCTCCCGAAGTGAGGTCAGTACGACCGATAACTACCGGGTTGGCCGCGGTGCCCACCACCTGCAGATTTACCTGGCCTTCCACACTGATCTGAGAACTGATTGCGCTGAGGTTACTTTTTGACTGAATGCCGACCGCGAGTTTGATGTTATCGGCCAAACCGGGCTGAGCTGGAAGGTTGCTCCCGTTGAATTGATCGCTGAATTTCGAGAGATCAAAATCAGGAGTAAACGAAAGCGTATCGATCAGCACACGGCCGTTCAAAGTGGATGCATCTTTTGTTCCACTCAAAACCAGGTTGCTATCGAGAACCGCTCGCACCCCGGTCGGATAGCGCAGTCGCACAGCGTTGCTTTGCAGCGAAACATTGAATTGCAGGTTCGGCTTGTAGGCGATCGAACCGCCCACTGAGACTTGCCCGCCTCCCATCTGACCCTGGAGGCTGGAAATCTGCAGGCTGTTATTGCTGATATCGAGGGTCCCATTCAGTTTCTCCACTCCAAGGGGGGCGGTGGGCGTGGATATGGCGACGTTCTGCAGATGCACTTGGCCTTGAACCTGCGGCTCCTTTGCCGTTCCCAAAGCATGAACGTCCAGCAAGAGAGTTCCGGAACTTTGGAGATCTGGGTCCACGATGCGAAGGATGCGGACATCGACCGACCCTTGTGCAGTAAGGTTAGGAGCTGTGTTTCCGCCCAGAGGGATGCGGCCTTGCAAACGCAAAGATGTGCCGGTTCCGCGGAATTCCGCCGGCTGCAACGTTATGACTGAATTGGCGTAGTCCATCTGAATCGGGCGGGCAGCGCCTATTTCGAGCGATTGATAGCTGGCTTTCAGGATTGGAAGTGTGAGGTGAGCTTCGACTCGCGATTTATCCTTTAGCGGACCCCTCAATGTCGCATGAAGTTCAGTCTCACCCTGAAAACCTTCCGGCAAACTCGGCAGATACATCGCAAGCAGGGGGTCGAGCGGCACGCTCGTCGTATCTATGACTGCCTCAGTGTAATAATCTCCGCTGAGATTGACGTCGACGCTGGAATGCACGGAGGCTTGGGCGACCTCCGAATCGAGGGTTAATTCTGCCCGTTTATTCGCCACATGCAGTTGCGCTTTTATTTGGGAAATCGACTTCTCCCGAAGATGCAGTTGGGGCAACTCCACTACAGCAGTCAATTGAGGATTATCCAGGGTTCCTTCTCCGCTGGCAGTGATGGTCAGCGTGCCGGAGATTCCAAGATTCCTGGCTTGCACGGTCTGCAGCTTCTGCAATACCAGCGATGGAGCGCTAAGACGTACAACGTAAGCGTTGGTTCGCGGTGTGTAGGAAACGGTCCCATTCGCCGAACCTGCGGGCAGGTTGAGATCGAATGTAGAGAATAGAGAGCTTTTATCGGCATGGAAGTCGGCTTTGAGATGCTGGATCGGCTCATCGTAAGCGCGCGCATTATTGATTGTCAGTGAGCCGCTTCCGATAGGCTTGAGTTGAGACCCGTGAAGAGTAATATCCGCCGACAAGTCACCGGAAACGGGGTAGTGGAGCTTAGCCAGCCGTTGCAAATCAGCCACCGACATGCGCCGTATCGATAAACTAACAGCGATCGGATTCGCAGGAAGGTATAACCAGTGCTGCAACCCGACTTTACCCCTGATTGATGCGCTGCCTTGATGGGCACTGATGAGCGACGCGTCCTGCAACGAGATGCTGGAGGGATCTGCTTCGAAGGAAATTTTGGCGCTGCTCCACCCGCTGCCTTGCACCTGCAGATTCTGCGCACTGAACTGCCCCGAGAATTGCGGGCTTTGCAGAGATCCTCGGACACTCGCGTTTAGCGAGCCTTTGCCAGCAATCCCCAGCGTCGGCGAAGGGCCTGCGCGTACGGCCGAAATCAACATTGCAAGCTGATGCAGATCGGCGGTGCTGGCTTGAATCTGTACGTTTGAGCGATTGCCCAGTTCACCTTGCATGGTTACCGTGGTCGAAGGAATGTGCAGTGAAGTTTGGCGAAGGATTAAAACGCCTTTCGGGCCGTCGTAAGTTGCGTGAATTGCTCCATCCAGCGGGATCGCGTTGGAGGTCGCGCCAGTATCACGCGCTGAAATGGCCTTCAGCGCGAAGTCTGCCCGGGCGCGGACTTTGCCAAAGCTGCCGGTCCACGAAGCGTCCACGTCACCGTCGAAGCTACTCAGTAGAGTTACACGTTTCACTTCCGCCGTACGGAGAACGTGCTGTGCGTCTTGCAGCGAGATACCTCGCAGCGATGCGTGTACCTGAATCTCAGGTAGCGCGCTATCAAGATTCTTTATTTCGGCATCGGCGGAGATTCGTCCGCCAAGCGTTTCGAGGTTCACGCCGCGCGCCTGGAGCGTATTGTTTAGTAGCTTGTAATATCCCTGTAGCCTGCGGACTTTCAGGCGTCCTTGAGGCAATAACGCCGTCAACGCGTCGCTGTTGATCTGGCCATCCATAGAAAGCCCCCGCAAAAGAGGCTGGCCCTCGACGCTTTGGTAGTGCACTGTTCCAGATAGAGACACTTCACCGTCGGACTTTGCAGGATGCAGCATGGGAGAAAAGTCCTGCGTATGAATGCGGACATCGTAGCGGCCATCCATGGTCGGACTGCTGTAATTGGCGATGTCAGCGTGTAGCGAAAGCGAAGAAGATCCGACCTTCATCAACGCTGATTCCAGTGAAAATCGTGCAGGGGTAGCGTTGAAGCGGGCGTCGAGGCTGTGAGGAAAAACTGGTTCAGTTCCGTAGTGAATACGACCGCCGTCGTATGAAATTGTCCCGCGATATTTTGTCTCGAGCGGCTCAAAATAAATTTCGGTTTTTAGATCGTATAGATCTGCATCCACGGGAACGGACGCATCGTTGTAATTGATCTGGCCGCCGGTTAGCAGCACATGGCCTGCTGCCAGGTCGAATACATTCCTATTGCTGCTTTCTTTCTGTGGAGGCTGCGGCAGGTTGCTTTTTCCTTCGCGATTGATTCGGACATAGGCGACCGGATGTTCAATCAAAAGATCGCTCAGACTGACTTTGCGCCGAAAGATAGATCGAATCTTCAGTCCAACTGTCAGTTCGTCGACGTGCAGCAGTGGAGATTGGCCAGTCGCCTCGCTGCCGTGAACCGTGATGCCATGAAGATGGGCTGTGAGGGTTGAAAGTTGAAAATCGAAATGGCCAATGTCCATGCGGCTGCCGGTGGCCTCGTTCACATCTTTCATGATCGAGCGAATGGCGAGCCTCTGGAAACTGGCGGTGCGCAGAAACAGGACTCCCCCGATCAACACGATCGCGATCAACGTGCCTGAAATTGCCAGCGTCCAACCGATAATCCGTCGCCATCGCATCATTGGGGTTCTAGAACGCCTGTCCTAAGGTGATGAAATACTGTGTGGGGTTGATGCCGGGCACGGGATTCAGGTTGCGACCC
Source organism: Candidatus Sulfotelmatobacter sp. (assembly GCA_049684755.1). Taxonomy (GTDB): domain Bacteria; phylum Acidobacteriota; class Terriglobia; order Terriglobales; family Acidobacteriaceae; genus Sulfotelmatobacter. The sequence goes on along the minus strand of JBAVGI010000303.1, from coordinate 13,816 downwards.
AGATCGATTCGAATGGGGCCGATCGGAGTTGAGTAGCGCAAGCCGATTCCAATCGTATTGGTATAGTTGCTGACAAAATCATTAAAGTTAATGGCGCTGTAAACGTTGCCGCCGTCGTAGAAGACAACCCCTCCCAGGTTTTTCATGATTCGAAGCGGAAATCTCGCTTCCGAATTCAAGATGAACAACTGCCTGCCACCCAGCGGCACGGTAACGTTCACACATCCAGATTGATTCTGCAGCACGTTGCAAAAAGGCACGACGCGTTGCGGGCCGGCTTCGTCGATGGGGAATCCGCGAAGCGAGGTTCCTCCCCCAGAAAAATAAAGCTGGCTAGTCGGAACAAAACTTCCGGCCAACGGTTTTGCCAATCCAATGCGGATGCTGTTTGCGAATACCACGGAATGGAATGGCTTGTAAAAAGCGTACTGCCCGAACAGCTTTGCAAAAGTTGCGCTCGAACCGAACGGCCCCGGCGTCATGCTCAAATTCAGAGTGGCGAAAACACCGCGATGGGCGTCCAGGGGTTTATCTCGTGTGTCTCGTATGAGGGTGCTAGAGAGCGTTGAAAGATGAATATTCTGGTCTTGCGGCAGGACAAGTTCGGGAACCAGCAAGTGCGATAACACAGTTTTGTTGAAATCGTAGCGAAGCTGAAGCCGCGTATTCGTCTTTCGGCTGAGAAGTTTCTCCACTTGAAATGAAAGATCGCCAAGGGTCGCCGCGAAGAGTGGATTCTCGGTGGTTCGCTCAAGCGAAAAACTGGTCAGAGAATTCCAGTTCGACCCTAGAAAGTGGGGCTGCAGATAACTAGTAATCGCCCGTTGGTCCAGTCGCGAGAGCAGAATTGATCCGCTGGCCGTCTCCCCCAGACCCCGCATATTCCGGCGGGTTAATTCGATCGAGCCGATTGGACTAGCGTAAGTGGCTTGACTAGGAGCGATCTGATTGTTCCCGATACCGATCGTCGGAAGCCCGGGAACTGCCACCGTGCCCGTGGGGACGTTCCCGCCGCGATGGGAAACTTCGAACCCAAAACCGTAGGTGATTTCGTTGCGCTGGGTTTCATGCACTTCGACCAGCGTATCTTCCTCGCTTTGATCTGCAATTGGCTTTCGCGGGCCCACGCTCGACCAGTCGAAGATGTTCAAATCGTAGAGCCGGGTCTCCGCCGCCAGCATCTTGTCTTTTCGCATGGGAGTTTCGGCATGCAGATTCGTTGACTTCTCTAGCAGCGACATGCGGGTGTGCTGCTGGCCGAGGTAGATTACCTTGCTTACTCGCACCATCTGGTGCTCTTCAATCGCATAAACTACGTCCACCCGGTGAGTATTTTTACCGAGACGACGGACGGTAGTCGTCACTTCCGCGTTAGGATATCCCCGGTCCAAGTATGTTGCTGATATGCGATTGCGGTCGTCGGACAACTGCCGGGATGAAAAGGGAGCGCCAGATTTTAGCTGGAAGCCTTTGGGAGCGGTCAGCTGGTCTTCCGGAATGCTATGGTTTCCGGTCACTTCGACGTGATCGATAATTGTCTGCTCCCCTTCCACAATGTCAAAGACGACATCGATCTTCGAACCCTGTTCGCTAACCTGCGGCGAAACTTTGGCGTCTTCGTATCCCTTGTCCCGGTAGTAGGCGATAACGTTATCGGAACTCTGTTTGATTATCTTCTGGCTGATGCTGCCATGTGTCCACAGATGAGATCGTTTTACCTGGACCAGAGATGTGAGATTCCTGGCTTCTATCCGGTGGTTCCCCGCGAAGGAGATTCGATCCACCTTGTACTTGATACCGCGATCAATTTTGTAAACCAGGACGATGCGACCTGATTGCTGCTGCAGGTCGGAGGTCACATTGGCGTGAAAAAAGCCCTTTTTCTGGAAGTAGTCTGTGAGATTCTGCTGGCCCTCTTGCACGAGATCAGCATCGATTGCGCCCTCGGAGAAAATGGGAATGAGCTTCTTCATTTGCCGCGCTGACATGAAAGGGATGAAGGACAAGCGTGCGCCCGTGGTGCGAACCATTACTATCGGGCCGGCTTCCACCTTGAAGGAGACGTCCACGCGGTTGGTATCGGAATGATATTTCGGCGGATTTTCCTCGACCTTGCTAGCCAAGCGGTGTTGATGTGCCAGATATTTCTTTATAAGCGAAGTCGCCGCCTTAATTCGTTCCGGGGTGTATGGCTTTCCTGTTTTCAGTAGCGCTCCGGTAAACCGCGCCCGCAGCGATCGCATTTTGTGGAGCAACCAGGTTTGCTCCGCGCCGGCGGGGCCATTCACTCGCACGCTTCCAATGCGGGCTTGTTTGCCGGTCTGAACAATGAAAGTAACGTTCACTAACTGGTTCGCGTCGTCGATTTGCGCTTCGGAGTGAACCTGCGCCTGAAAGTATCCATTGTGTTGAAGAAACTGTGACAAGGCTGCTTCCGCGACCGGAATGCGTGCCTGGTCATACGGGTCCTGCGTTTGAAGATTTGCGACCTGCAACAGACGCGTGTAGGAAAACAATTTTGCGAGCCGTTGAAAGCCGATGATTCCCAGGTAGTAAGCGGGCTCCAGAATAAAGTTGAGCCGCAAACCGGCGATGTCTGGAATCACATCAACGGTAACTTTTTCGAAACCGCCTGCCTGCTGAAGGGCGGAGATGCTGTCTCGCACGGCCGCCTGGGAGTAGGGCTGCCCCACCTTTTGCGACACGGCCGCGCGGAGAGGTTCCACGTCGCGGTGCGGATTGGCGATCAGGTCAACCGCAGTAACTGTTTGGCCCTCATAAAAAGCTTCGGGCCCAGTGGATGCAACCTGAGCCGCGGCATTGACGAGCGAAATAAGGAGTAAGAAAAATAATGCTGGCAAACGCATAAGGCGCCGGTTGAATTGGTTCCAGCGGCCCCCGCCTCGCAACTCTTGCCTTAACCAGCGAGATGCGTTTGGCTTTCAGGAGCAGCTCACTCTGCAAGCGAAGCTATGGGATGCGGCCCCATGAGCAGAAGTTGGTAGAACCGACTCTGGACCTACCCACTTTGAAGCGGGGAAACGTCCAACCCCGCCAGGATCTCTCTGTGGTTAAATCAAAGCATGTTCGCGCGCAAGATTCGTGTCGAGTATCAAGACGAGAAACAACAGACGCGCCCCTGCTCACTGAAGTGGCTCGATAGCTTCTCCATGCGGAATTTTACCAATGCCAGCGTGTTTGATGACACACTCCCCATCGCTGACGGAAAAATGGAAATTGGTACAGGCGTACCCCTCGATAAACTTCAGGAAGCCATGGAAGACTGGTTTCGGCGCAAGTGCTACCTGCCGAAGGATTCGAGGTTGGCCCTGAAGGAGGAAATCTAATCGATACTTGCCGTCTCGCCGTAGGCAGGATATATCTCCCGTCTTTGGGAGTTTTTTACGCAACTCGTGAAGTGGCGAAAACCTCTCGGGATTTAGTTGCATCCATATACGCCGTCATTGGATCTTTGTGGAATGGCAGGTGAGTTGCGTTAGAGTATTTCTGAGGTGCGGATGATGAGTTACAGAACTCTCCCCCCAATATCCGGCACTTACCAATCGAGCATCACTGTGCCGCCGAATGAACGACGGTGGACGGGATCACGGGAAATTTGGCCCTCCTTGCGGTTCTCCGGCTCCTGGTCAACTTACGATTCCGGCGTAACCGGGACAGTCAGCCAACCCCACTGGAATAGGATTGCAGGCTTCGCCTTAGCGGCCGCGATCAGCGTGGGCGGATGGTCCAGCATCGCCTTGTTGGTTGGTTATCTTTGGAGATAACAACAGGGGATAAGGGCATTCGAGGGTTGCTGAGAAGCGCTACGAAACCAACTGCTCATTTTTCGTAATGCAATAATGACATCACGTTGAAGCCCCGGAGTTTTTCTCGCCCGCGGAGGAAATCCAATTCCACGACAAAGCCAAGCCCGGCAATCTCCGCGCCGAGCATGGACGCCAGTTTGGCTGTGGCCTCGGCCGTGCCTCCGGTAGCCAGCAGATCGTCCACGATGAGCACACGCTGACCTTTCTGGATCGCATCCTTGTGCATTTCGAGTGAGTTGGTGCCGTATTCGAGAGCGTAGTCGAACTTCACAGTTGCCGCGGGAAGTTTGCCAACCTTACGCACGGGAACGAATCCGGCATTGAGTCGATAGGCCAGTGCAGGGGCGAAGATGAATCCGCGGGCTTCCATGCCGAGAACCAGATCGATGTTCTGATCAACATAGTGCTCGGAGAGCCGATCCACGAGAGTGGCGAAGCCGACCTTGTCTTTCAGGAGCGTTGTAATGTCGTAGAAGAGGATCCCCGGCTTGGGGAAGTCCGGCACTTCGCGGATCAGGTGCTTCAATTGATCTGTATTGAGGTTTGAGTTGGCGGACAATCTACCACGCTCCTTCAATGCGGAATGAATTCAGCCCAGCAACCGGGTGGGCTTCGGACTCTTCTACGCCGTCCACACGCGCGGCACGCGGGCCTTCGCGCAGGCGCGAATGTAACGCGAAGAGTTGATCGCGGGTGCCCTGGGCCATGATCTCGACGCTGCCGTCGGCGTTATTGCGTACCCAGCCCGCGATCCCGAGAATGTGCGCCTCACGCTCCACGAACCAGCGGAAACCGACGCCCTGCACCCGTCCGCGGACTACGAAGCGGCGGGATTCAACTCGATCTGTCATTGAGCTTTATCAAAATAACAGCCCGGCGCGTTCTCCACAACGGCAGACTTACGGAGGGAACCGGCAGACAATGCCCTGTAAGAATGGAGCAGGGAGCGACTGCGGAACGGGATCAGTATACCATGGTATAGTGGTATAATCCGAGATGGAGTTTGCTTATGTCCCGAGCATTCAACGGCCAGATTCACGTCAGAGTTCCGGCCAGCGTTCACGAGGAGGTCGCGAAGGAGGCTTTCGACAAGGGAACTTCCATCAGCGGGATTCTCGCGCAAGCGTTGATCGTGCGGCGGGCTCTCCGAGGCATCGATCCCTGGAAATCCATCGATGAAGTGCAATCCGCCAACCGAGGACTGTCCGCAGCGCAAATCGAGAACTCGGTCGCAAGGGCCGTAAAGGCTGTCAGGAAAGCCCGGCGCGGGACAAGAAACGGACGTGGGGCCGGAATCTGACGTGGGGAAAGAGAGACTCCCTCCGCGTCTTGTAATCGACACCAACGTCTTTGTCAGCGGATTGATCTCGGGAGAAGGCTCACCGGCGCGGATCCTTCGCGCGGTGCGCGACAAACAAGCTGTGCACCTGGTTTCAGATCCGATTGTGGAAGAGTATCTCCGCGTGCTTGACTATCCCCGCATCCGCAAGTTCAACAACATCACCGACGCATTCGTCGCGGACGTTGCCGCTTATCTGGTTTATCAAACGGAGCGGATCGAGTTGCAATCGCGAATCAGCATGAGTCCCGATCCGGATGACGATGTGTTCCTGGATACAGCGGTGGATGGGCAGGCGACGATGCTGGTCACCGGCGACAAAACGGACTTGCTTGCCCTGCGTTCGATCGAGGGCATTCCGATTGTTTCGGCGCGCGAGGCGGTTTTGCGGATGGAGGGCTAGTTCGCAGTAGCAGCGTCCCTCTAAAAAGGGGACCGGCCGCTTGGGAAGTGAAAACACCGCATTGGGTGCAATGTTCCGTCCAACAGAACAAAGACGATGCCCGAGTATAGGAAGTCGTGGGAGTGGACGAAGAACCAATCAAATCGATGAAAATGGAAAATGTTTACTAGGCACGCGACCGTCCAGATAATTAAGACTCCTACGCCAGCGCTGAACAGAAGTTGCGTAAGCCTCCTGCCAATCCTCATGGCTCTCTCCCTACGCTCGCGACAAATACACGCCCTCGGCGGTATCCACTTTGATCTTCTCGCCTTCATTGATGAAGGGCGGCACCTGCACCACCAGCCCGGTTTCAGTCCTGGCGGCTTTGGTCACGCTGGATGCAGTCGCGCTCTTCAATCCGGGTTCGGTTTCAACAACGGTCAGTTCCACTGTCTGCGGCAGTTCAATGCCGACAGCTTTGCCATCGAAAAACTCCACTTTGATCTCCAGGTTGGCGATCAGATAGTCGACAGCATCGCCTAGCACCTCTTTGGTCAGGTGGGTTTGCTCGTAGTTCGACGTGTCCATGAAGTAGTAGCTGTCCCCATCAGCATAGAGAAACTGCATATCGACTTCATCTACGTTGACCTTTTCGATGGGATCGGGCGAGCGGAAGCGGTGCTCGAACATTGCGCCGGTGCGGAGATTTCGCAACTTGGCCTGGATGAAGGCCCGCAGGTTGCCGGGCGTCCGGTGTTCGACGCTGAATACGGAGTGCAGATCATTATTGTGCTTGATGATCATGCCGGGGCGCAGTTGTGTGGCAGGGATCGACATTGCTCGAAACTATCTCCTTCAAAATAAGTGCGGTTTGCAGAGCTTACGGAAGGCGGGCAGGCCACATTTTCCGCCGCACACGAGGACCGAATACACGATTCTACACTTCGCTCGCGAGAAAGGAAACCTTTCGCCAGGCCAATTCATCCCATGAACCCGCGTTCGTTCGAAGGTTCGCGCCGCCGCTTCTGCGGGACTAGAATTGTTACTAGCTCTATTCCGGGGCCCGTATGGCCTTTGGCAAGTTGAAAATGAAACGAGGTCAAATTATGAGTTCTGGACGTTATGAATCTTCAGACAGCGCCAGTGTAGGAACCGCCATAACCTTTTTGTTGATAGGAATTGGAGCCGGAGCTCTAGCGGCTCTTGTGCTGGCGCCGAAAACCGGTAAGCAGTTTCGTCGCGACCTGAAGCGCGGTTATGAGGATGCCAAGGAGACGGTGCAGGACTGGACCGAAGAAGCGAAAGATCGGGTCCGCGATGCCACCGAGCGCGTACGCGACGTGGCCGAACGGGGCGGCAGCTTCGCCGACGACTTGCGCGAAAAAGCTGAACCCTTACGGCGCGCCATCAATCGCCGGTAATTTATGCCCACTCCGCTCGGGTAATGTCAGCTGAAGATCGCTACGAACATGCCCTTGATTCGCCGCAAGAATCGGCGAGGAGCGGAGTTGGGCTGAGTTGACTCCTGAGGCCCGGCAGGCGGTGGTTGAATGTGTATTTCGAGCTGCGTCTGTTGAGTAGAGGGCCCGATGACAGGCAGTGCTGCAGCCTCGTCCACGGGTGCGGGGGACGCGGAGCGGCTTTTTGCCTGAAACACTAGAGGCGCGTCCACTTGAACGTGAATGTCATTGGGACGAGAAGTCGGCACGGGGCGAGTCTCTGAGCCGCTGGAAAATGTTTGCCCACCTGTGCTCGCCGAGTTCGCTTGACTGCCGTTCGTCTCGCCAGCAACTTTTGATGACGGCTGGCCTTGGGTCAGTTGGGCATTCTTCGGCACCCCGGAGCTTGGCGGAGTTGCCGATTCCGTTCGCATCACCGGCGTCGGTGGCGGACAACCACATTCCAGCGGAACGTTATGATCCACCCTATCGATCTGTCCGGCGCGAAAAACGGCCTGCTCATTAGGCTTGACCTGGTAGGTGCGGTCTCCCAGCAACTCCGCAACGGTGGCCGAAGATCCGTTCCCGGTCAGGCCTCTTACGCAGGTATTGCCATGCGAGTCTGTACTGACGGCGAAGTCAAATTCCCCCGGCCCCGCGAACAGGATGCGGAAATCCGGAGTCAATACCGTGTCGGCTGAAGCTTTAAGCGTGTAGTGCGTTTCCAGAGCTCCGTTACTCATACCCAGCATTAAATCATTTGCGTTTTTCGAAGGTGTTACCGAAACAGTCGTGCGCGGGCATATGCGCACTCCGCCTCCTCGCGACAAGCGTAGAACCGTGGTGTCTTGGGCGGTGGTCAACGAAGATCCGGCAGCGATCTGACTTCCTTCGACGGTGATGTCGCCGGCACCTTCGCTGGCCGGCACGATCTCCGGGGTTTTCCCGCGCAGAGAAAGCGTTGTGGGCGATTGAGGATGCGACGCCTTCTTCGCCGCATGGTCTTCCGCGGCTCTCAGCCGGACCATTAGCCGGTTCCCAGCCTCATCCCATGTGTAGCTATAGGGAGCAAGGAGATCGAGCACAATTCTGGCGATGGGAGGATTTTCTTGAAATTGTTCAGCGCGGATCGCGAGGATGTTTTTCTGCTGGACGTCCTGCATTAAATCATCCCGCTTGTGAGGCAAGCCTAACCGTGCATGCAGCAGGTCGACGACGAGACGCGGCGGCGACTTCAGGTATTGGATCGATGGCACGGCAGGCTGGGTGGAGAGAATTTCCAGCGCAGGAGCGCCGCGCTCGATGACCACACGCACACTGGTGACAACAGTGATCTCGGTCTTTACAGGACTCTCTTGCTTCGCCGCTGGCTGGGTCCGATTTTGCGGCCACGCGCAGGGCACAACAAGTATTGCCAGGAGCGAAATAGCGATCAGGTGAAGGCGTGGCCGCAGCAAAGAAATCCCCTCGAATCTGCCTAAGAGGAACATTATCATTTGCTGCGATAGCGGTGAAGTGGCGGGTCAGGTATGGACGGCGTGAAGATTTTCGGCAATCGCGAAAACGACGCCTGCGTCAACTTTCGGGAATGAATTCGTATTCTTCAATGACCGCGGCCACGGCCATCTTGCCATTGTTCGCGCCATCGATACGTACGACGCGCCCCACACACTGCACTCGAATACTTTCCGTCAGCGTAATTTCGGGAGGCAGGGTCAAGGTAAAGCCGATGGGCGACCCCTGCTCAATGGGCGAATCGAGATAAAGACAAATGCCGCGAGCGCTTACGTCCCGCAGCTGAGCGGGCTCGCTTTGATCCAACTTTTCGCCGCGGGCGACGGATACCGGAATCCGAAGCGCGAAGCGTCTTGCCGAGCGTTTCTCCTGCTGGGTTTCTGCCATTCATCGCTCCCGAGCCAACAAAGCGGCGATTCAGTATTTCCCAGAGAATGACGGTTCAGGTAACCCGCGTCAATACCACCATCAGGCGGGGCAATAGCACGTTCCGGCGGCGTGAAGCTCTTCCAGCATTCTCCGTTAAACTCAATTCTGGCTTCGCAGCGGCCGGTGGTAAGCTGAGATTCGGACACGCCAGTGGTCTTTGTTCTCGACAACTACGATTCGTTTACTTACAACCTGGTTCAGTATCTCGGTGAACTCGGCGCCCGGGTCGAAGTTCGCCGCAACGATCAAATTACCGTTTCCGAAGTTGAAGCAATGCAACCGGAGCGCATCGTTATCTCGCCCGGTCCATGCACACCGCAAGATGCGGGCGTCAGTATCGATGTGATTCGCCACTTTGCCGGGAGAATGCCTGTCCTGGGTGTGTGCCTGGGCCATCAGGCCATCGGCGCGGCTTTTGGCGGGCAGGTGGTGCGCGCTCCTCACTTGATGCACGGAAAAACCAGCGCGGTGACGCACGATAACAAGAGCATCTTTCGCGGCTTGCCGATGCCCATGACGGCCACTCGCTATCATTCACTCATCGTGGAGGAAAAAGACCTACCGCCAGAGTTGGAAGTCAGCGCCTGGACCACGGAAAAAGATGGAACCCGCACCATTATGGGTCTGCGCCACAGGAAGTTTGCCGTGGAGGGAGTACAGTTTCATCCGGAGAGCGTGCTGACGGATGCCGGGAAAAAGCTGATGGAAAATTTCCTGGGGATGTGAACATCCCTAGTTGTCACCGATCCCCAGCTCTCGCCATTTTCACCGCCCGCAGCAGCGCTTGCGCCTTGTTCATGCTTTCTTGAAACTCGCTGGCCGGATCGGAGTCCGCGACAATGCCGGCACCCGCCTGTAAGTAAGCATGTTTGCCTTGCATCAGCATGGTCCGAATGCCGATGCATGAATCCAGATTTCCAGCGAAATCGGCGTAGAGGACAGATCCGCCGTAAATGCCACGGCGCACTGGCTCCAGTTCCTCGATAATCTGCATGGCACGGACTTTGGGTGCGCCGCTGAGCGTGCCCGCCGGGAAACAGGCGGCGAATGCGTCGAGCGCACCCAGATCTTTGCGCAGAGTGCCTTCCAGTGCCGAGACCAAGTGCATGACGTGAGAGTAACGTTCCACATACATGAGGTCTTTCACCTTTACGGAACCATATTCGCTCACGCGGCCAAGGTCGTTGCGACCGAGGTCGACCAGCATGACGTGCTCGGCGCGTTCCTTTTCGTCGGTGCGCATCTTCTCTTCCAGTTGCAGATCTTCGGCTTCGTCGCGGCCTCGCGGATGCGTGCCTGCGATGGGGCGGTATTCCAACTTTCGCCCGGTCACACGCACCAGCATCTCGGGGGAAGAGCCGAGAATCTGGGTCTCGCCCATTCGTAAGAAATATAGATAGGGCGAAGGATTCACCTGCCGCAGAGCGCGGTAAAGATCGAAGGGCTCAACTCCTGGGATGAAATCAAGGCGTTGCGAGAGCACTACCTGAAAAATGTCTCCAGCGGCAATGTATTCCTTGCAGCGCTCAACGCCCCGCAAAAATTTCGCGCGTGTAGTTCCTGAGTTGATCTTGAGCTTTGCCGGCTTGGCTTTTTTGGATTTGCGCCACATCGCCGGACGCAATCCCGCGGCCAGCTTTCTTTCCAGAGCGGCAATATCGCGTACTGCCCGGTCATAAGCGCGCCGCGGGCTTTCGCGGGCAACGTCGGCCGTGGCCACGATGTGTATCTGGTGGCGCAAATGATCGAATGCCAGCAAGCGGTCGAAGAACATCAGTTGGCAGTCCGGCAGACACAGGTCATCCTTGGCGTGTTCGCCAATATTTTCCAGCTGCCGCACCACATCGTAAGAGAAGTACCCAACGGCCCCGCCGGTGAACGGTGGCAGGCCAGGAATCGTCGCCGGCCGATGCTCACCGAGTAATTGCTTCACCACCTGAAACACATTGCCCTGGCGTTGCTCACGCTGTCGTCCGCGCTCAATCTTTATGGCAGAGCCCTGTGCGCGCAACCGCATGTAGGGGCGCGCGCCAAGAAACGTGTAACGGCCAATTCGTTCGCCGCGCTCGGCAGACTCCAGCAGAAATGCGTGTGGCTCTTTCTGCGCAATCGCCAGGAACGCGGAAACTGGGGTCAGCAGGTCGGCGCTCACCGATTTCACCACAGGAACGAGCGTCGCCGACCGCGCCAGACGTGAGAATTCTTTGAACTCAGGATTAACCATGCAAAGGATGAGGCCCGCCAGACCACGGCGCCTCGCGGTTCATTATAGGGGAGAGATTCTCGCCGATTCAGCGGTCCTTGCATCTCTGGTCGAAATACTTGGACTGCGAACCAACCCGGCAATTGACGAACGGATTCTCTCGTCAGAAGATACAGGAAGTCACCAAGCAATCGGGCCCTCGTGCAGTTACGAACCTATGCGCATCAAGTTCTGGGGCGTACGCGGTTCTACGCCAACTCCACAATCCGAGAACATGCGTTATGGAGGCAACACTTCCTGCGTGGAAGTGCGTCTCGGCGATCGCATCTACATCTTTGATTGCGGCACCGGTTTCCGCGTGCTTGGCCAGCAACTGCAGAGCGAATTTGGTGACCGTCCCTTTTCCGCGCACGTCTTCGTCTCTCACTTTCATTGGGATCACATTCAGGGCATGCCGTTTTTTCGGCCCTTGTATACGAATGCGGAAAGCCGCTTTCTGTTCCAATGCTCAAGCCGAACCCGCAGCCTGAAACAAGTCCTGGCTGATCAGATGGCGGCGCCATATTTTCCTGTCGACATCGGCCAGATGAAAGCGCGGCGCGATTTTTATGAGATCGAGAGCGGCCGCGTCACACTGGAAGAAGGCGTTCAATTGCAGACTGCATGGCTCAACCATCCCCAGGGATGCATGGGCTTCCGTCTGGAAACCAAAGATGGAGTCATGGTCTATGCTACCGACAACGAACCCGGAGATGCGGGGTTCGACAAGGCGGTCCGCAAACTGGCCGAGGGCGCGGACGTGCTCATTTACGACGCGCAATACCTGCCCGAGGAATATGAGGCGCACCGCCGCGGCTGGGGACACAGTCACTGGCGTGAAGCGGTAAACGTGGTGATGGAGAGTGGCGCAAAAGAGCTTGTTCTGTTTCATCACGACCCGGATCACACCGACACCGTCATCGACAAGGTCGTGCGCGAGGCTCGCAACTACTATCCGAAAGTGCGCGCAGCGGCTGAGGGGATGGAGATTAAACTGTAGGCCGACACATTTGTCGTTCTGCGAGCTTCGCTTTCACTGCTGCGCGCGGAAGATAAGATTCGACCTCCGACTGATCAGACTCATCGGTTTTTCTTTCTCTGCCCCCCCAGATTCAGATTGAGTGAATTGATTTCCGGGTCCGTATTTGGTCTCAATCGCCAAATGTCATCAGCACCGCCATAGCCGCGAGCATAAGCTTCATTCGAGACAGAATAAGTTTTCAGATCGTTCCAGTTCCATCGACTGCAAACCGGCGGCCTTCGACAGGAACAAAACAACTTATATTGCTCGGAAGACTCGGTCACAAAAGATAAGAGATACGAACCGTTTTGATATGGACTAAAGCCAATCAGATAACGGATGCAACATTCCGGGCATTCTACGCAGTGACGCAGTCGGTCGGGCATGGAGGTTACCGGCTAAGAGGTGCGATGTACAAAGCAGTATGTTGACTCCTTCCCGGGAAATGACCGGGCGCAATCGAGCCTCCCGTTTCAGGCACGATAAATTGACTTCCAGAGCCAAGTTGGACGTTTCCGGACTTTGCTCGCCGGCAGTTGGACGTTTGCTGACTTCGCCCCCGATCTGCCCTCAAGAACATGGTCCGAAAACGTCCACCCAGCAATGCCAGAGCAATTATGATGATTGCGACTTATGAAGCTGGATTGGCAAATATGTTCGAGAGCCAGGCTGTCGCGCGATCCGCGATTTGACGGCAAATTCTTCATCGGCGTGGTCGGCAGCGGCGTTTACTGCCGATCGATTTGTCCCGCGCCCACGGCCAAAGAAAAAAATGTCCGCTACTTCCCAACTGCAGCGGCCGCTGCGGAAGCGGGATTTCGACCTTGTCTGCGCTGCCGCCCCGAATGCTCGCCGGGAACTCCAGCGTGGCTGGGAACCTCCAACACAGTGTCGCGAGCTCTGCGGCTGATCGGTGAAAGTGGCTTGGAGGATGGCGGTGTGGAAGTTCTTGCGGCGCGTCTGGGAGTGGGCTCACGTCACCTGCGCCGCTTATTCCTCAAACATCTCGGCGCGACTCCCACTTCAGTGGCACATACTCGGCGTCTGCACTTTGCCAAGAAACTCATCGACGAGACAGGCTTGCCCATGACGCAGATTGCTCTGGCTTCCGGTTTCGGATGCGTGCGCCGATTTAATGCGGGAATTCGTGACGTCTATCATCGAACGCCAACTCAAATCCGGCGGCTGGCAAGGAAAACCCAGGTGCAGCCGCAAAATCAATATCTATTCCGTCTGCGCTTCCGCCCGCCCTACGCCTGGAAGGGCATGTTGTCCTTTCTTGCCGCTCGCGCCACGCCGGGCGTAGAAACGGTCGAGAATGGCTGCTATCGCCGTTCCATTTCTTTGAATAACAGCCACGGCTATTTTGAGGTCTCGCTGGATGAAGCGAATCATGCGCTGGTCGCCCGAGTACAGTTTGGCGATCCGCGTTCGCTGTTTTTCATCACCGAGCGTATCCGCTCCATGTTTGATCTGAATGCAGACTGGGCGGCCATTGCGCAAACGCTGAAAGCCGACCCAATATTGGCAACTCGAATTAAGTGCGAGCCAGGGTTGCGCGTGCCCGGATGCTGGAATGGCTTTGAGCTTGCCGTGCGGGCCATCCTCGGCCAGCAGGT
>JBAVGI010000302.1:0-1861 GCA_049684755.1 Candidatus Sulfotelmatobacter sp. | reverse complement strand
AATTCGCTCAACAAGCTTGCAATCAATGACGATAAAGCCATCGGAATTCTCTTGCTTGGAGGTACAAAAGGCCTGCTCAAGGGAAATTACACGCGGGAGAACATCCGAAAAGTAGCTAGCGAACAGTTCGTCAATTGGGGCGGGTCTGTTTCCCGGTCGGCCGCTCGCCTAAATTCTTGTTTCGAGAGAGCGAAAGCCAACTAGCGCTGATTGTCGAGCAGCAGAAACCCCAAAGCATGGGTGTCGCGATGGCAGCAATCATTGCCCTTTAGGTATCTGCGAAGACGCCCGTGCGTTGCTTCCAATCTTTCCAGCTGGTTGTGGGATCGGTCGGAAATACTTTTAAGACGCGCCCTTCGCCTGCCGCCTTGAGCTTCGCATTTTCCGACCAAGCAGAGCCGCCACCTAGGCGAACAGCCTGGTAGATGACCTCGATTGTCGCTGAACTAATTTTGAAGTCTTGCATAGACATCCTAAAAATCTGATCCGCGACTTCCCGCGGGCGACTCTGAGTCCAGTAAAGAAAGTCGTGAATGACGGCCGCATAGGCATAGTCGCCATCGGTCGGAAGAAAGGACCAAAAGACCCTCGGGATGCTCGCAAAATCAGTGACGAACCCGACCGGCACATCAACTTTCTCATACTGTTGTTGGTTGTGATTAGGTATCCAACCTATAGGTTTAAGTAAGAAATAGATCGGCTCTCTGAAACGGGAAATCTGCAGAATGCCGCCCGGAGCTCGGTTCACGGCCATCCAGCGGTCCATCCATTGTTCCGCTGTTACGAGCTTTTTTCCGCGTCTCGCGTCGGCCGAGGGCGCAGCGAAAAGTGCTCCTGCGACGGCGGACGCTCCTAAACATAAACTTTGTCGAACCAAGTCGCGGCGGCTCGTCATGCTCATGACAGTCCTCAAACGTTCGGCGCGTTTTGGGCTCGTTGCCAACCCCCTCGGGTTGAGCTACCATATAGCACAACTTTGGGAAATGCCGCAAGTTTTGGGGAATTTCCATGAAAGTGTGGCACATCGCATGTCTGTTTTCCCTGCTTTGTTTCTCGATGGCCGTCGGCTCTGAACAGCAAATACTCGATGGCATCGCGAATGGTTCAATAAAGTTGAAGACCGAGGTTGCGATTCCGTCCGGAAACGCAAGCATGCCGATGCCGGGCTCACAAGGCGAACCCTCTGCTTTCATCGCGAGTCTTACAAAAGCGGAGGAAAGCACGATAAAGGACAAGGCATATCCGCTTATGTTGGCCAAATGGCCATTCAACCAAGTGTCGGTGTGCTGGGAGAATCCGGAACCATCGAATGACGAAGAACGCACTTGGGTCTATGAGGCAATTTCTTCTTCGTGGCAAAGGTCGTCGGCACTGCAATTCCAAAACTGGCAGAAATGTGGACCGAACACCTTGGGAATACGAATCAAAATCGACGACGTCGGGCCCTATACAAAATATTTAGGCAAATTCCTTGCCGGCGAAAAACCGGGTATGGTGCTGAATTTCTCATTTCAGACTTGGAGTCAGCCGTGCGCCGCATCCAAGTTGCAACGACAGAGCTGTATCAAATCCATAGCGGTACACGAGTTTGGTCACGCGATCGGATTCGCGCATGAGCAGAATCGTCCCGACACAGCCGGCGAATGCGCCGATCTGCGGCAGGGCTCGAACGGAGACCGCATCGATATTACGCCTTGGGATCCGCACTCTGTAATGAATTACTGTAATCCCGTTTACAACAATAACGGGGTGCTTAGCGAATTTGACGTGAAAGCGGTCCAGTATGTCTACGGAGTTGCTCCCAAATGAAAAACCGGAAAACTCCCGCGGAGTTAGTGATATCGGGCGTTGTTTTCGGCTG
>JBAVGI010000301.1:0-43187 GCA_049684755.1 Candidatus Sulfotelmatobacter sp. | reverse complement strand
GTTTCTGCGACTCACCAGCCGTCTGACCGGGAATAAAACCATTCAGCCGAGCCACGCGGTCTTCGATTTCATCCCACTTCAAATGCTTGGTGACCACCTCCTGCGCGACCTGCAGGATGTGCTCTTCATTCTGCAACGCCAGGAGCTCGCGGCAATCGCTGAAACTCAGCCGGCCCGATACGAGATATCCCATCACCTCCTGCGGCAGCCGTAGTAGCCGCATGTGATTCGCCACTGTCTCGCGTGATACTCCGATGCGCTCCGCTATCTGCGCCTGGGTCAGGTGAAACTCTTTGCTGAGCACGCGAAACGCCTCCGCCTGCTCGATCGGATTCAAATCCTCCCGCTGTACATTTTCGAGCACGGTCATCTCGGCCGCCTGCTGCGGCGAAAGCCTCCGCACGAGCGCTGGAATAGTCTGCTTCCCGGCCATCTTCGACGCGCGCAACCGCCGCTCGCCGAGCACCAGAACGTAGCGGCCCGATTCCTCCGCCGGGCGCACCACCACTGGCTGCACCACGCCGTTTTCCCGGATCGAGTCCGCCAGCTCTGCTAACATCTCTTCGTCAAATACATACCGCGTCTGGTAAGGATTCTTCTCGATCAGTTCGACGTCCAGCATTGCCACAACATGCTGCTGCACCTGAATCGGAATCGCCGCCGGGGCCGTTTGCTGCGTCGCTGGTTGCGCAACCTGTTCGTGCTTGTCATCCCGAGCAAAGCGAGGGACCTTGGTTTCGCTGCCATCATCAGTGCGGTCCACCACAGCTGCCGTGCTGTCAGTCGCTACTCGCGGTTCCGCATTCACTACCGCTCTTGGTCCCGGCAACAAAGAAGCCAGTCCCCGCCCCAGTGCTCTGCGCTTTTCCACTTTCTCGTCTTTCTTCTCCGCTACTGTCGCAACCATAAGCTTTTTCCTCGTGAACCTCTGTGTCCCCTGTGTTTAAGGCTGCTCCCGTATATCGATGCACGTCAATCTATTATATCGACGTACATCAATATATGTTACGCAGTTTTCGCGGCCGCCCCAGTCTCCACTGCCGCCAGATGCCGTCCCAGCAACTCCTTGGCCAGGCGGATGTAGCTCTCTGCCCCCTTCGACCGCGGATCGTAGACCAGCGCCGGCTTCCCATGGCTCGGAGCCTCCGCTAAACGAATGTTTCGCGGCACCGTCGTCGCGCACAGCCTCTCACCAAAGAACTTTTTCAGCTCGGCAATCACCTGCTGGGCCAGGTTGGTTCGTTCGTCAAGCATGGTGAGCACGACGCCTTCAATCTCAAGTTGCGGATTCAGCTCCGCCCGGATTCTTTCCACGGTATCGAGCAATTCGCTGATGCCCTCAAGCGCAAAGTACTCCGCCTGCATGGGAATCAGTACCGAATCCGCGGCCACCAGGGCGTTCAAGGTCAACAGATCGAGCGCGGGCGGACAGTCCAGCACAATATAGTGAAACCGGTCGCGGAGGGGGGCGATCGCATCCTTCAGCCGGTATTCACGGCGCTCGGCTTCGACCAACTCGATATTTGCGCCAATCAAGTTCTTGTGCGACGGAATAATCCAAAGCTGCTCAAGTTCAGTAGCGGCAAGCACCTGATCGCATGAAGCGTCGCCCATGAGGAGGTGATAGCTGGAAAGTCGCTCCGGATCCTTGGCCAGACCGAACGCGCTCGAGGCATTCGATTGCGGATCGCAATCAATGAGCAGCGTATTCACCTCAGCAGCGGCAAAAGATGCGGCCAGGTTGATGGCAGTCGTAGTTTTGCCCACGCCGCCCTTCTGATTGGCAACCGCGATAATGCGTCCCATAAGTTTTGGAGGAAGCTAGAGCTACCGCAGCATAATGCGGTTCACGTTTCGAAGCAATGCAGAAGTGTGTGCAGAATGTAGAAATCGGTGCAAAACTGGTTCAATGTTCCGGTAGGAACATCGAGTTCTAACAGCGAAGATAATGTTCTACCGGAAGCCCGGAGTGTTCCGACCGGAACATTGGCACGATCGACACATCTAAGGAATGTTCCCACTGGAACATTCCAAGACTACGAGCCTCGAAAAATGAATAAAAACTGCGGGTACAACTGTCATCCCACTGAACCCTGCGGAGTTAACAGATACCCGCCAGTAATCCCTAAACTTTCGCCTAATATTGAGCATTGCCTCCCACTATTGATCACTTAGATTCTCTCTTCTCCGAGGAGCAGCACACGCGATTGGGATAGTGGAACGGGAAGCGCGGACTTCCAAGCTATTGCCGGCAGAGCCGAGCGCGCTAAACCTACCTGCGAAGAACCAATCAGCAGCGCCAGTCGACCGTGATTCGTCATTAATCCTGCCGCGGTCCGAAGGGCCCCCGGGAAATTCTCGACGGCGCGAAGCGTCACCAGGTCGTAAGCCTCAACAACCTCTTCGCCACGAACATTCTGTATATCGACGTCCGTCAATGTAAGCGAACGGCAGATTTCCCGCAGGAACGTGGCCTTCTTATGATTTGATTCAATGAGCGTGAGTTGAAGGCCCGGCGCCCATAGCTTTATCGGAATCCCGGGAAATCCTGCGCCGGATCCGAGATCGGCCACTCGGACATGCCCCGTGCACGCCTCAGATGCCGCGTACCCTTTCGGAAAAAGACAGCGTGCCGCGAAAAGCGATTCGCCGAAATGACGGGTAACAATTTCTTCCTCGTCGCGAATCGCGGTCAGATTGATGCGAGCACTCCAGCGCATCAGTATATCGATGTACATCGATATATGATTGAGTTGCGTTGCCGAGAGCGAAGCAGGTTCCTCACCGGACATTCGGTCCAGTTCGGAATGACAAACGTTTGGTAGTGGGGATAGGAACGGCTGCAGCAATTCAGCGATGCGGGCGACGTTCATGCGCCAAATCTACGGGAATTCCAACGTTACAAACTTGGCGGCTTTCGATCCCGTATTTGTGATCGTGGGTGAGTAATTACCGGGCAGCCATTTCGACTCACCTGACTTGAGGTGTCCCGGCATGGGGCCTTGGCCTTCCACGTCGCTGCGGATATCGAGATCGGAGACAGCAACCAAAAGATGCGGCCCAATGTAGTGATGCATGGGAACGATTCCGCCGGGCTGCAGTTCGAACTCGGAAACGCGGATGCCGTCTTTGACGAAAAGAATCTGTTCGGTGCCACCCTGCAGCACCTTCAGGCCGCGGTCTTCGTCCCAATGAGCGGTGGACTGGCGGAGAGATTCGTCCTGCAGGATTTCGATGGTGACGTTGCGGAAGGGCTGATCGGAAGTATTTCGCGCGATGTGGGCGAAGCCGGCGGAAGCGAAACCGGTTTGGCCGTCTACCAGCTTCACGGTCACAGGAGCCTTGTCTTTGACGGCATTGACGATCTGCGCATCGCCAAGGTTTACGGCGATGTAATCGTGGCGATGCCAGTGCATAAGCGTGTCTTCATGGGCCGGGACTTCGACGTCAAAAACGCGAACAGATTGATTTTCCAGGCTGAGGTGGTGGTGAGATTCCGCGGTAATCTCCACTTCCGGACCGGCCGCTTGCGCGGCGAGCAGCGCGCATACGAGGACGAGGCTTTTCATGCCGGGGATTGTAGCACTGCTGCGCACGCCCGAGCGCTAATATTACTTTTCTTCCGGAGGCTTATCTTCGCCCCTCATCGGCGAAAATAGCGGATCAGGTAGAGCACCAGCGAAAGCAATATACTCAGCAAAATCGAGGTAGCCAGCGGAAAATATACCGTGGTGTTCTTGCCGCGAAAAAGAAAATCCCCAGGCAAGCGGCCGATGGGAAGATGCATGCGTCCCAGAAGCATGAACGCCAGGCCCGCAGCCACCATGACTACGCCAAAAAGCACCAGCACTTTACCTAGTTCAGCCATAGCCCTATCTACTCTTCCGGATCTACCTGCATATATTATCCAGCGTTTCCCGAGGCGGCGCCTTTGCAATAATCATCGAACGCAGGTCTACTACTAATACTACGGACGTAAGATCTTGGCGTTTCTCGTCATCTTTGGCGCTTGATTTCGCAACTAAGGTTAGGCATTGCGTTGGTCTCCGTCTCTGCGTTGCTCCGTCTCGAAGTAACATTTCTCAGGAGGTTTCGTCTTGATATTTCGCAGAGTCTGGTTGTCTCTTCTTCTCTCGCCCGGCGTTCTCGTACTATGGTTTCTTACTGCCGGAGTGCCCGGTGCGTTCTCCCAAAACGTTCTCACCTATCACAACAATAACTCGCGTACCGGCCTCAATCCCGCCGAAGCAACGCTCACCCTTGAGAACGTAAATTCCGCTTCGTTCGGTAAGCTGTTTACACTTACCGCCGATGGCCGTGTCGATGGCGAACCGCTGTACCTCTCGGCGGTTCCCATCCCCGGCAAAGGAACCCACAACCTCCTCATTGTGGTAACGGAGAACGATTCGGTCTACGCCTTCGATGCCGATAACGGATCTGTGATCTGGCATGTCACGACTCTCAAATCTGGCGAGACTCCGTCGGACGATCGCGGCTGCGGCCAGGTCACGCCGCAGATCGGGATTACGTCAACGCCGGTGATCAGGCGGCCTACGGGATCAAATGGGGTGATTTACACGGTAGCCATGTCGAAAGATTCCTCCGGCAACTACCATCAACGGCTGCACGCGCTCGACGCCACGACTGGAAATGAACTGTATAAAGGCCCCGTCGACATCGCGGCCAAGTATCCCGGACACGGGGACAACAGTTCTGGTGGATACGTGGTTTTCGATCCCGCGCAATATGAAGAACGTGCCGGCCTGCTTCAGGTCGGCAACACGATTTATTTGGCGTGGACTTCGCATTGCGATATCCGGCCCTATACCGGATGGATCATGGGCTACAACGCGACGACTTTGGCGCAAACCACCGTGCTGAACGTTACGCCTAACGGCAATGAAGGCGCGATTTGGGGCTCAGGCTCAGGACTGACCGCGGACGCTTCCAGCAACATTTTTTTTCTGGACGCTAACGGCACCTTCGACACTACTCTGAATTCCAACGGCTTTCCCAGCAGCGGCGACTACGGCAATGCATTCATCAGACTCACTTCAAAAGGTGGTCTCGCGGTCGCTGACTATTTCGAAATGCATAATGGCGTAAGCGAAAGCGATAGCGATACCGATCTGGGTTCAGGCGGGGCTTTGCTATTGCCGGTAATGAAAGATTCTGCGGGCGCCACCTGGGACCTGGCGGTGGGCGCCGGCAAAGATACAAACCTCTACGTTGTGAATCGCAACTCCATGGGCAAGTTCAATGCGAGCAGCAACAATATTTATCAGGAACTTGCAGGCGCGCTGCCCGGGGGCCTGTGGTCAATGCCAGCTTTCTGGAGCGGCCGGCTTTATTTTGGACCGGTAGGGCAACCCATTCTTGAATTTCAATTTAAGCAAGCCAAACTGGCGACCGCGGCGGTCGCGAAGACCACCAACACTTTCGGCTATCCCGGAGCCACTCCAAGTATTTCCTGCAACAAAGGCTCCAATGCAATCGTCTGGGCGGTCGAGAACACGAATCCCGCGGTTCTGTACGCCTACAATGCGATAACTCTGCTCGAGCTTTACAACAGCAACCAGGCCGCGGACGGGCGCGATCACTTCGGTGCGGGGAATAAGTTCATCACTCCGATGATTGCCAACGGCAAAGTCTATGTGGGAACAACCACTGGAGTGGGAGTGTTCGGACTGCTCTCGGACGAAGCGGATGCGAGGGAGAAGATTCCGGCTGAGACCAATCCGGCAAGATCGAAGCTAGCCGCTGGATCGATGACTAGTTCCGGGTCGAACAGCGAAGCGGTTCCCTGAGTAGATTCCATAGACGATTTGTCAGGAAGCTGCCTTGGCTCCCTTTCCCCAACGGAAAGGAGCACTCCCGCGCGTTTGGAAACGGAGGCTGGCAAGGCTAAACTGCAGTCGGACCATGTCGGCGACAGATCAACTCGGATTCAGGTTCCAGCCGCCGGAGCGGCGCGTCTGGACGGTGCGCGCCCTGGTCGCGGCGGTTCGCACCCATGTCGAGCGGGAGTACTCCGATGCCTGGGTCGAAGGTGAGATTTCCAATTTTCGCGCTCCGGATTCCGGCCATCTTTATTTCACTCTTAACGATGGAAACGCGCAGATCCGGGTGGTGATGTTTCGCTCGGCGGCGCGGCTGCTGCGCTTTCGCCCAGCGGATGGAATGCAGGTGGTGGTGCGCGGCCGGGTCACGATTTATGACGATCGCGGCGAGTTGCAAATTGCCGCCGAGTATATCGAGCCCAAAGGCGCGGGCGGTTTGCAGGTTGCCTTTGAACAGTTAAAGGCGAAGCTCGAAGCCGAAGGATTATTTGCGGCGGACCGAAAGAAAGCGATCCCAACCCTGCCCGCGCGAATCGGAATTGTAACCTCACCGCAAGCGGCTGCCCTGCGCGACATTCTGAACGTTCTGCAGAGGCGGCATCACACGGCAAATGCGGTGATCTATCCGGCGCAAGTGCAGGGAGACGCGGCAGCCGCGGAAGTTGCGGCGGGCATCCGGTACTTCAACCAAAGCCGCAGCGCGGAAGTGATCATAGTCGCGCGCGGCGGAGGGTCGGCGGAAGATTTGGCAGCGTTCAATGATGAAAAGCTGGCGCGAGCCGTGGCCGCATCAGAGATTGCAGTGATTTCGGCGGTGGGCCACGAGACCGATTTCACCATCATTGATTTTGTGGCCGACCTGCGCGCTCCCACGCCTTCGGCCGCAGCCGAACTGGTGATTCGCTCCCGCGTCGATGTGGAGAATCAGGCCGAGGCAGTACGCGAGCGCCTGGTGAGAGCGATGGAGCGCCGTTTGCTGGAAGCTCGTCATGCTTTAATCGAGCGGGCGCAGCACGGCGCATTTGCCCGCATGATGGATTTGATCCGGCAGCGCCAGCAAAAACTGGACGACCTTACTTACCGCCTGGAACGCGGCGAGCGCCAAACCCTCGAGCAATTGCGCCGGCGCTGGGAAACCGTATCGGCTACAGTGCGCCATTACGACTTGCGGCGCGTGCTGGCTGCGATTCGAGCCGAGCTCGACGCCGGGACTTCCGCGATGGCCTCCGCCATGCGAAATCAACTCCTGCAGAATAAAGTTCGGCTCGAGCGGATGGGCAGGGCGCTGGAGACGCTTTCCCCTTTAGCAGTTCTGCAGCGGGGCTATGCTTTGATCTTTGACGCCGCCGGACACCTGGTAAAGGACGCGGCACAGGTGAAACCCGACGACATCATACGCGCGCGCCTGGCGCGGGGCGAGATTCGCGCTGCGGTAACTGCCACGAATACAGGCACCCCGGAAAAGCAATAAAACGCTAAGGCAGCAAAACCTTCGAAATGGTCGAGCCGGTTCGCGACTGCATTAGAATGTAGAGTTCTGAAGTTTAGAAGCTCAGCAGATGAGGAGTTCCGGTGACGCAACTAGTGGCGCCATGGTCGAGAGTATCGTTTGCAGTGCTCGACATCCTGCTGGTGGCGCTGATCATCTATGAAGTGCTGGTGATGATCCGCGGAACTCGCGCCGCGCCGATGCTGGCCGGATTAGCCGCAATGGCAGTGGCGTTCTACCTGGCGCGCATCGGCGAGCTGGTCACATTGAACTGGCTGGTCAGCCACTTGCTGCCCTACATCGTGTTTGCGTTGATTGTAGTTTTTCAGTCGGAGATCAGGCACATGTTATCCGACGTGGGCAGGCGAGTGAGTTTCCTGCGCGGCGCCGCGGTGGAAGGCGACTCGTACGACGATATCGTGCTGGCGGCGAATTTATTTTCGCAGCACCAGACCGGCGCGCTGATCGTGATTGAGCGCGAGATCGGATTGCGCACCTATATCGAAAGTGGCGTCGCCATGGATGCGAAACTTTCCTACGATCTTCTGGCTACGATTTTTCGCCCCAGCGCTCCGCTGCACGATGGCGCGGTGATCATCCAGAAAGACCGCCTGGCTGCGGCGGCGTGCTTCTTGCCTCTATCGATGAATCCTGTGCTGTCTACTCAGATGGGAACCCGCCATCGGGCGGGGATTGGAATCACTGAAGAGACGGATGCAATCGCCGTGATTGTCTCTGAAGAAACGGGCGCGATCAGCATGGCCGTGGGAGGAAAGATCGATCGAGATCTGACGGCGGAACAACTGCGCGAGCACCTGGGCAATGAATTGCGCCGCTACATGGCGCCCGTGGCGCTGCCTACGGTGGTAGTGCAAAACGAGGAATCGGACGCAGCTTTGCGGGCGGGCGCTCAAATGGGTGCTGATGGAGATGCAGATCCAGAAATGGAGCGCCCGCTGTGATGAATTTTTTCAAGCGCTGGGTGCTGCATAATTTTTGGCTGAAAATTTTGTCTCTGTTGATTGCGACGGGATTGTGGCTGGCGGTTGCGCCCGATCAGGA
Organism: Candidatus Sulfotelmatobacter sp.; assembly: GCA_049684755.1. Classification (GTDB taxonomy): domain Bacteria; phylum Acidobacteriota; class Terriglobia; order Terriglobales; family Acidobacteriaceae; genus Sulfotelmatobacter. Next base: position 34,796 of record JBAVGI010000301.1, on the reverse strand, counting down.
GCCCGCAGAAGTCGCCGTGCGCGTGCCCATTGAGTTTCGCCACGTACCGCCGCATCTGGAAATCAGCTCGGTAACTATTCCCGAGGCGCAGATCCGTGTGCGCGGCCCCGAGCGTATGATCCGGGAGCTGCGCTCTACCGATATCCATGCGGAACTGGAATTGGCGGACGCAAAGCCCGGCGAGCGCACCTTCGATCTCACGGCGCAGCAGATTCGCCATCAGCGCGACCTGCATGTGGTGCAGGTGGTCCCGGGCCAGGTGCATCTCAGTTTTGATGTTCGCCTCACGCGCGACGTCGATATTCATGCGCGCGTGACCGGCAATTTCGTCGCCGGGACTGAGATTGCCAAGGTACTGGTCGATCCCGAGCGTATCACCATCACCGGGCCCAAGCAGCACGTTGAGATGATGGATGCGGCCACCACCGATCCCGTGGACGCATCGGGAACTCGCACCCAGGCTACATTCGTTACCAACGTGTACGTTGCGGACCCGCTGGTGCAGGTGGTGCAACCAACTCCGGTGCGAGTGACAGTGATCATGGGAAAAACTACGCCCGCAGGCAGCGGGCATTGATCTGCTAATGTCGCAATTGCAAGGCATCATCCACGAACGATTTCAAATTCGCGCTTCGACTCTTTCGCACCCACACAATTTATGAACTCTCACACACGACAGCTGTTTGGCACGGACGGGATACGCGGCATCGCGGGCGAATTTCCGCTCACTACGGAAAGCACATACTTGATCGGACGCGCGCTCGGACACGATCTGATTCGCAGCGCCGGGAAGGCCCAGGCATTGATCGGACAGGACACGCGCGAGTCAAGCGCCTGGATTGCCGACCGCGTGGCTGCGGGAATGGCGGCGGTAGGCGTGGTTGTGCACAGCGCAGGCGTAATTACTACGCCTGGAGTGGCGTATCTGGCGCGGTCGCGCGGATTTGCGGCGGGAGTGGTGATTTCGGCGTCGCACAATCCCTGGACCGACAACGGCATCAAAGTTTTTTCCGGAGACGGATTCAAGCTGACGGATGCGCGTGAACTGGCGATTGAAAAAGAAATTTTCTCACTGCTGGGAAAACCCGGCGTGGCAGACGATACCGCGTTGCGAATCGCCGGACCATCTCTGCCGGGAGAACGGGCGTTGCGGAAGGCGTACATCGAGTCATTGGCGAGCAGCGTGTCGTCAGATCTCAGCAGCTTGCGCGTGCTGGTGGACTGCGCCAATGGCGCCGCCACGGCTGAGGCTCCGGAATTATTTCGCAGCTTGCGCGCCCAGGCAACCTTCACCCACATTACACCGGACGGAAGAAACATTAATGAAGGCTGCGGGGCGTTGCATCCCGAGACGTTGGGCCAAACCGTCGCAGAATCAAATGGCAAGTTCGATCTCGGCGTCACCTTCGACGGCGATGCCGACCGTGCTCTTTTTTGCGACGCCCAGGGCCGGGTGGTAAATGGTGACGGCGTGTTACTGCTCACGGCGCGGGACTTGAAGGCTCAGGGAAAGTTATCGGGCAACATTGTTGTCGCAACTACGATGTCGAACATGGGAGTGGAAATCGCGCTGCAGAAAGCCGGGATTCGCATGTTGCGGGCGAATGTGGGAGACAAATATGTTCTAGAGGAAATGCTGAAGACCGGCGCAACCCTTGGCGGAGAACAGTCCGGGCACATTATTTTCCGCGATGGCGACGCAACTACCGGCGACGGTCTGCTGACCGCGCTGCGCGTGATGGATGTGATTGTGCGTTCGCGGAAGACACTGGCGGAGTTGGTGGGCGATCTGAAAGTGTTTCCGCAGAAGATTCAGAATGTGCGGGTCCGGGAGAAGATTCCGTTTGCGCAGGTGCCGGAGGTGCAGCGGGCCATTGACGCTGCCGAGCGCGAGTTGGATGGGAACGGACGCGTGGTGGTGCGGTATTCGGGGACTGAGGCGCTGGCCCGCGTGATGGTGGAAGCGGAGTCGGAAGAGAAGATGCGCTCGCTCACAGCGGGGATTGCGGGGGAGATTCAGAAGGCGCTTGGGGCTTAGGTGTTCAGAGTACCCTGTTTAATTCAAACTTCTCCGAGAAGGGTTCAGGGTAGACGAATAGATGGTCCTCCGCGATCCCAAACTCTTGCGTAAATTTGTCTGCGACTCGCGTCGGATATGGATCGATGATCGAAACGCGGGGCATTGAAGTCCTTCTAGAAAACGCGGTTTTGAAGAGAGCGTTGCTTTGATGATCGGTTCTTGGAAAAGAGTATCCGATCAAGATTATCTGCTCCGCCTGGGCCAGCCCGTCTTCTGCGGCGGACCAGATCGTCTTAAATAAGGAACCAAACAAATCGTATGTCTTTGCCTTTGCGGGCGGGATTATCAGGGGCATTGACGGCAGCCCTCTATCCGAGGCACTTCCTTCTGGCGTCCACGGGAATTTAGGGCGCATCCGAACGAAGACTCGACCCTCTGGTGCAGACTTCCCCGAATCGTCGGGCAAGTTCGGCGGATAATAGCCATACGAAAACGGTTCATAGCCCTCCATATATCTCCCGGCGTAAGTTGCATAGGGTTTATCGGTCGATTCGTACACGTATAAGGTGCTCGGATCCGATGTCTGCATCAAGGCAGGCTTCCCTCTTCCATGGTGTTGTAACTGGTGAGCCAATTGGTAGATCCGTGTAGCTTTAAAAGCAAAGGAAAATCGGCGGTTTTGGGCACTGGGCTGATCCAGCCATTTCTGTGGAGCAGGCGGGGAATGACAAGGTACCCAAAATCCGTCCTCCACAAAGTCTCCGTAGCCAGAGCACGGTCCATTAACGTGTCCCAGTTGAAGGTCAGAACTCGATCACAAGGAGAAAGCGTACGTTCAATATTCTGATGCGCTTTTGAGATCGGGCCGTTTTGAACTTCGTTAACCACTGATGCGAAGAGGAAAAGTAGCTGATTCAAAATCCGGGAGGCGAAGATAATTTCGATATCATTATTTCTTTCAATGGCCCCGAGTAAGGTTTTTCGACTTCGGAAAAGAATTCCTCGATATCCTCATTGAACGTTGCAAAGTCGACTGGTGGAATATTTCGCGACTCGAACACGTGATTGATTATGTCTCCTACGAGGACCCAAGGATTCGAAGAAATATCCAGTTTTGAGAAGACTTCAAAGACATCCCGCGCCAAAGGCATTCGTTGGCCGGTATGCGACGACTCGTACGCTCTCGATGCTCCCGCGCCTAGGAGATAGACTTTCATCGTACCTTTAGCTCGCAGCTAGTATTCCAAATCCCTCCAGTTCGGCCCGACCCCGATATTCGCTACAAGCGGAACCTCCAAGGGGTGTACTTTTTCCATCTGCTCTTTTACTAGTGGCTTGATAGTATCCAGCTCCTTCGGCGGCAGTTCAATAACTAATTCATCGTGTACCTGCAATGTCATCCTTGTCCTAAAACCCTCTTTCTGCAGCGCCGCGTCGATCCGGATCATGGCCACTTTGATCAAATCGGCCGCTGTCCCTTGCAGCGGAGTGTTCACGGCGGTGCGTTCGGCAAATCCGCGCTGGTTCGAGTTTTTGCTGTTGATGTCAGAGATGGGCCGCACACGCCCGAACAGAGTTCTCACTTTCAGATCACGGCGAGCCTCTTCAAGCGTTTTGTCGATGAAGCTGCGGACGCCGCTGTACTTCTCAAAATACGCCGCGATAAATTGCTTCGCCTCCGAGGGCTCGATGCCGAGATTTTGCGACAAGCCGAAAGGTGAGAGTCCGTAAACAATTCCGAAATTCACAACTTTGGCCTGGCGCCGATGATCCGCAGTGACCATGAGCGGCGGTACTCCAAAGACCTGCGAGGCGGTGAGAGTGTGAATGTCATCACCGCGACGGTATGCTTCAACCAGCAAAGGATCGCGCGAAAAATGCGCGAGCAAGCGAAGTTCGATCTGCGAGTAATCGGCAGTAAGCAGAAGGTGACCGGGCTCAGCGATAAAAGCGGCGCGAATGCCGCGTCCCAGTTCAGTGCGGATGGGAATATTTTGCAGATTCGGATTCGCTGACGATAGCCGTCCCGTCGCGGTTCCAGTTTGCCCGAAGGTCGTGTGCAGGCGTCCCGTGGAGCGATTGATCAACGCCGGCAGCGTGTCGACATATGTTGACTTCAGTTTGGTAAGCTGGCGGTAATCGAGCACCATGCGCGCGATGGGGTAATCCTCGGCGAGAGTCTCCAGAACATCCACCGCGGTCGAGATGGTGCGCCCCTTGCCATACTTCACCGGTTTCGGCAGATTTAACTTGTTAAACAGAACATCGCCCAGTTGGCGCGGAGAGCCAATATTAAATTCGGTGCCGGCAATCTGTTGAATTTCTTTTGCTTTGATTCCGATCTCGCGCTCAAGCTCTGTCGACATTTGCGCCAGCGCGGCCGTGTCGATTTTTACTCCCGCCTGTTCCATGCGGGCCAGCACCGGAACCAGCGGGAGATCAATTTCTTCGTAGAGTTTTGTAAGTCCCGCTTGCTTTATCTCTTCGTGGAAAGCAGACGCAAGCCTGCCCGTTACATCGGCCGCCTCTGCGAGATCGCCGCTAACCTTAAGATTGAAGCGGCGAAGTGCGACATCCGGCAATCGGTGCGAGGAGTAGGTCGGATCGAGCAGGTAGGAATAAAGCATGGGATCGTGTTGCACGCCGTTCACAACGATGCTCTGAGAATCGAGCGCGTGAATGGCGCTCTTGTAGTCGTGAATTGTTTTAGGCGTACTCGCGTCGGCCAGGATGGACCGAAGTTTCACGCCCGCGGCGCCGGAATCCAGCTTGATGATGGCAGCGGCGCCAGGCGCTCCGGAGATGGCGATGCGGCGTGCAGCGGCTTCGGGCGCCGAAGGCGCCACCTCTGCAGAGCCATCCGTCAAAGGAAGCATCGCATCTTGCGGTTCTTCGTCAACAACTTCTTCATCGGTGACTTGGGGCGGTTCGGCCTGACCCAGTTCCACCGCGACGGCCAGCGAACCTCCCGGCGCAATAGAAGCGAGAACATCCTCTACCTCCGCGGCGGATTGGGCTTCTGTGTAATGCGTCTCCGCGATCTGAACTTCCGGGAGCAATTCCTTCAACAGCGACGTAAATTCCAGTTCGGTAAAGAGCTGGCGCAGCGAAACGAGATCCGGGTCGCCGGCACGCATGGCCTCGACATTGAATTCCACGGGAACGTTGGTATCGATGGTCGCCATGCTCTTGCTGAACAGGATGATGTCGCGATTGTTCAACAGCGATTCGCGATAAGTTTTCTTTTCCACTTCGGCGGCGTGGTCGAGCGCCGCTTCGACACTGCCGAACCGCTTGATAATTTCGACCGAACCCTTATCGCCGATGCCTGGCGCTCCAGGAATATTGTCGATGGTGTCGCCACGGAGCGCCATCACGTCGATCACTCGCTCCGGAGGCACTCCCAGAATTTCTTCTACCTTGGCCGCATCGCAAATCAGATTGTCTTTCGGAGGATTGAGAATCTGAACATCGTCATTGACCAGTTGCATCATGTCCTTGTCGCTGGAGACGACATAGACGCAATAGGACTCGGCTGCGGCTTTGCGGGCCAGCGTGCCGATCACATCGTCCGCTTCGAAGCCCGCCAGTTCGAGGATAGGAATGCGGTAGGCTTCGAGCGCGCGGCGAATGTAGGGAATCTGCTGCGCAAGATCCTCGGGCATTGCGGCGCGGTTAGCTTTGTAACCTTTGTATTCAATCTCGGTAAACGTCTGCGTCTTGATGTCGAACTTGCGAACGCTGGTGATGGCCTCCGCCTGCGTGTCGCGAAAAGTCTTGGCCGCTACATCGAAGACGGCGGCGAGATAGGCGGGAGAAAAATCCTCGCGCAGCTTACGGAGCATGTTCACGAAAACATACACCGCAGCGGTCGGCAATCCGGTTTTGGTGGACATGGAGCGCTGGCGCGCCATGGCGTGGTAAGCGCGGAAGATGAACGACATTGTGTCGATCAGGAACACGCGCTCTTTTCGCTGGCTCGGCTCGAGCGCGGAAGATGCCGCCGGGCCTTCCAAAGATTGTTTACGAACGGGCAAGCTCTTAGTTTAGCAGCATCGATACTCGCTAAAAGTCGACTGTGAAGTCAGCTTGCACGATTTTCTTGGTTGATCCGCCGGGGCTGTTGCGAAAAACCAGATAGTACTTCTGCGGCTGATCCTGCGAAGCGGGAAGACTGAAGTCTACATCTTGATCGTGCGACGCGGCCGCGGAGAAAAGAGCCTCGCCGGCGTGCCCGTGCACAAAATCGGCGTACTGATCGTCCTTCAAAATTAGGAAGTCGACATTTGCGGTGTCGTCATTGGCATCGGCGGAGATCTGCTTTACAAAAGATTTGTAGTTTCCGTGCAGACGCGGCATGGAGGCGTGGGCAGGAATCTCGAATGGAAAACTAGCCGAGGTGGCGACAGAAAACGTTTTGTGCAAAATGGTTTGTGAACCCGAGGGCGAAGCCGCCACGCGATCCGTGGGCAGAGCAACCTCTTCGGAGGGCGGCTTCTTCTTCTGGCAAGAGGTGATGAAAAAGGCCAGCGCAGCCACAACGATTAGAAGCACGAATCGGCTGCGCCTTTTCAAATTCATCCTCGAACCGCTTTTCCATATTCCGTCGTGTAGTGCAACTGAATCTCCCCACACGTTCCCTGCTCCGCGGAGTAGACCACGCAAGTGTCAAAGGGACGGGAATACACATGCAGGCTGACGGCGCGCAGGTTAAATTCGCGCGGATTGAGGACCCGGTGCACTGGTTCGAGCGGGTCAACCGCGCAAGGATGCTCCGCGTTCATCTCAACGATTTCGGTGGACCGGATGGCAGACTTGCCGGCAGGAATGTCCTGGTGAACGACATGATAATTCTCCACCAGCAAACGCCCAACAGGGACGGCCATCCAGCAGTTCTGGTCGCGGTGATTGTGGATGGAGCTGGCCTGTCCAATCTCCCAGCAAACGGCGATCAACTCATAAAGCGCGTTCTTATCGATCAAATTGCGCGTGTAGTGTTGGCGATCCCACGTGAGATAAGGCGCCAGCGAATCCGGATTCACCGGATTGTCCTCCAGGAATCCGCGGATTTGCTCCGTGGGTCCAAACGCTGCTTCGGGAAATTTGCGGAGAGCGGTTACAAAATCGTGAATCGGAATTTGTTTCGTCGCGGTAGCCATGGATACTCCCAAAAGTATAACGGATGGGGTACTCGGTCGTTCAGTCGATGAACATGCAATCTCCATAGGAATAAAAACGATACTTTTCCCCGACGGCATGTTCGTAAGCGCGCAGAACGTTTTCTTTCCCGCCAAACGCGCTGACCAGCATCAGTAAAGACGATTGCGGCAAATGAAAATTTGTCAGCATCGCCTTGACCACCCGGAATTCGAATCCGGGGTAAATAAATATGTCGGCGATGCCGGACCCCGCAAGGATGGAGCCCGATCGAGCCCGGACCGCGTGTTCGAGAGTTCGAACAGTAGTGGTACCGACGGCAACGATCCGGCGTTCGTCAATCACAGCTTGGTTGATTGCGGAGGCCGCGTCCGAAGAAATGGAAAAATGCTCCGAATGAATCTTGTGATCTTCCACCCGCTCCACGCGAATGGGCTGGAATGTTCCCAAACCAACGTGCAGCGTAATCTCAGCAGTCTCAATGCCGCGTTTGCGGATGCGGTCGATAACGTCGGCGGTGAAATGAAGTCCGGCAGTAGGAGCGGCGACCGAACCGCGCGGCTGAGCATAGACGGTTTGATAGCGCTCTCGATCCTGGCGAGAGTCTTCCCGTGCGATGTAGGGCGGGAGCGGGACGTGCCCGATGCGATCAAGAATCGAGAAGAAATCCTCGACCGGATGAAAGCGGATGCGGCGCTCTCCGAACTCCCCACGGGCAAGTACCTCGGCTTGCAGCTCATCGCCCTCACCGGAGCCAGGCTCGCCGAAGAATAGGCGTTCGCCCACGCCAATTTTGCGTCCGGGCCGAACCAGGCACTCCCAATCGTTCGGCTCGGTGGAGAGCTGACGCGTCAAGAGAGCTTCGATTCGTCCGTGAAGAAAGTCTCTGGCAGCAGGATTACGGGCGCTGACAGGCTGGGCTCGCGCGCCTTCGCGGCGGCCGTAAAGCCGGGCCGGAAACACACGAGTGTTGTTGAATACCAATAAATCGCCCGAGTGTAACCGTTCGGGAAGGTCGCGAAACATGCGGTCGGACCACTGTCCAGTGTTGCGGTCCGTACACAACATGCGGGAAGCATCGCGGGCGGCTGGCGGTTCCTGAGCAATCAGCTCGTCGGGAAGATGAAAGTCGAAGTCAGAAACCAGCACGGCGTCGATTATAAGAGCAATGCCGGCAACCTACGTCCGGTTCAGGGCCAACATATTCTGTGATCTTTGGTAAATTTGTTTGTCGGTCGCGATCAAGGTGCGATACTATGCGGTTGTTGGAGCTTTTTAGCCGCTTTTCGTCACTCCCCTAAGAGAGCTTTTCCATGTCCGCTGAACGCAAACACAGGGAAGAGATTGTTCGCTACGGACGCATGCTGCATCAGCGTGGCTTCGTTGCGGCGATGGACGGAAATCTTTCGGTGCGGTTGGATCATGAGCGCATCCTGGTGACGCCCACCTGCGTCAGCAAGGGCGCGATGCGCGCCGGGGACATGGTCATTGTGGACCTTGATGGCAAGCGGGTGTCAGGACGGCGCAATGTGACCAGCGAAATCGGGATGCATCTCCTGATTTACCGCACACGGCCTGACATTCAGGCGATCGTGCACGCCCACCCACCGACCGCAACGGGATTCGCCGCTGCCGGCATGCCTTTGACTGAACCGCTGGTGTGTGAAGTGGTGATGGGCCTGGGATGCATTCCGCTCGCCCGCTATGGCACGCCGGGAACTTCGGAGCTAGCCAAGACGCTCGAACCCTATGTCCCTCACTACGATGCCATTCTGATGTCGAATCATGGCGTGGTCGCCTACGGCGATACGATTGAACACGCTTATATGAAGATGGAAACCGTAGAACACTTCGCGCAGATCGCTCTGGTCACGCACCTCTTGGGCCGCCAGCAGCCGCTAAGCGGAGTGGATATCGAAAAATTATTGCTCGCGCGGACGAAATACTTCGGTGGGAAGATGGCTGCCTCCATGCCCATGGCAATGGTGAGAGAGCCGGAAAAAGTAAGTTAAAATCGCGAGAGGTGATAAGAAAAGGCACGAGTCTCTCGTGCCTTTTCTTGTCGCCATCCCACGAATCATTCTCCTCCGACGCGGAAACGAAATCCGGCCCGGAAATTTATCGGCAAAGCCGGATAGCCGACCACCTCGTTGTAGCGCCGGTCCAGAGCATTCTCGACATTGGCATAAGCCGTCACACGTGAGCTGAAGGCATACCACCCGCCGAGATCCGCGCGCACATAGCCGGCAGCATGGTCGATGTTGAAGCCGAGAAAATCGTCGTCCGGCCGGCGCCCCACAAAACTTCCACTCAGATTCGCGCCCCACTTATTCCCCAGATACGACAACAACGTAGTCGCAGAATGTTTTGGCCGTCGCAGAAGCGGCTGCCCGGGAAGGTATTGCGAATCGATGGGAGCGGGATTGCTGAGAATCTCCGTCGAAGTGTAGGTGTAGGCCGTATCCAGCAACAACCGGCTTCGAATCTTGGCCTGCAGTTCGACTTCCGCCCCTTGGGCAAAAGCCTGATTCACATTGAAGTACTCGCCCACAAAAGTCGCGGGATCGACGGTCACGTAGTTAATCTGATCGTGAAACAGGTTGTTGAAATACGTGGCATTCAGAACATATTTTCCGTTGTAGAAATTCTGCTGAATGCCCGCTTCAAAGGCGCGAACCCGCTCCGGCTTCAGGCCAGGATTCGGGATGGAATACGGCGGTCCGGCAAAAGTCTCCTCCAGCCGAGGCTCTTTGTAGCCAGTCGCATAAGAAAATCGCAGACGCGTTCCCGAGAAAATCTCACCGCCGCTCCGCGCCAGCAGAGTCAAGGCAATCCGCGGCACGCCCGTATTGCCGAAAACACTGCTGTGAACGAACCGCCCACCCGCAACCACCGCGAGCCTGCCCCAAGTGACTTGCTGTTGCAGGTAAGCGTCCTGATTGAGCCGCTGGCCGGGAGTTTGCGCGCCCAGGCTCCCCACAAATCCATTCTCGTTCTCGACGCGATATCCGAACGTGCTCTGCGCCCAGCTTCGCTCAGAATAATCTCCCTGATATTCGAACCCCGCGCGGTTGATGTTGTCATACTCGTGGGCGGGAAAGTCGAACTCTCCATAGAGCGGACTCACGCGCGCCGGATCGCCATTCAGGTTCACATCGTTGTAACGGTAGAGATAATCAAAGCCCGTGAAGTGATGCTGCCAGCCCGAGGGCTCCGCCACGGTGAGTTCCGCGCTGCCCAGCAAGCTGTTGAGTTGCGACCATTCGTTAGGATCGGGCGGAAGCGGCTGTGTAACGCCGTTCACATTTACCAGCGGATCGTAGCCGTTGAAGCTCCATTCGCCGGGAACGCCCGTGTGACTGTTCGAATGCCGCATGTGCAGGCGCAAGGAAGTTTTCTCGTTGATCGCAATGCCAACGTTTGCACCCTGCAACGAGTCAGAATATGCATTGTTGATTCCCGAACCATTGGTATTGAACTGATCGCCGAAAAAGTTGTAGTCGAAGCGGCCGCGAGCCCCCGAGATTGCGGCGTTGCCGTTGGCAGTGGAGAAGTTTCCCCCACCGGCGCCGAATAGCAGTTCTGGCGTTCGCGTGCTCCCAGTTCGAGTAAACACCTGCACCACGCTGGTCATGGCATCGGACCCATAGAGCGTGCTCTGTGTGCCGCGCAGAAACTCCATGCGGTTCGCTTCCGTGAGAGGCAGAGTTCCAAAGTCGAAGGTCCCGCCCGGTTCGTTGATGGTGACGCCATCCACAATCACCTTGTTGTAATTGGATTCGCCACCACGCACGAACAGGGAAGACAAGCCTCCGCGCTGGCCCGCGGTATTCACCACGGCTCCGGGCAAAAAGCGTGCAGCATCGTTGGCGGCCACGGGCTGCATGGTTTCGAGCTGACCGTTCTCCAGTGTGGAGACATCGGCTCCGCTTTCTTCCGCCAACGCGGGAATTCCAGTCGCAGTCACGACCACGGTTTCCGACGCCGTGGCGAGGTGCAGTTGGATTGAAACGAAGCGGGAATTAGCGTTGAGGAAGAAGTCCGCGGTCTGCGGCGCGAAACCCGCAGCCAGGACTTGAATCCGGTAATCGCCGGACACCAACCCGGCGGATTCCATATCGACGATGGTCGCGATTCCGTCCGCAGAAGTGGTTGTGACCTTCAGCGGAGTATCTGTTCCCTTCGAAAACAGAGAAACTTGTGCGCCCGCAACGGCGGCTGATTGGGGATCGGTGACTCTTACGGTTAGATCGGCAGCGGACGCCGCCGCGAAGAAAACGAAAATAAAAACCAAAGCGCAAAGTGCGCGCATAACCATCCTCCTTTTCACGCGAAAGGGGTTAAGGTGGACGGTTTACGCCGGTCTCCTGGCTCTGCGAGTGAGGATGCTCGAAACTTAAGGTTCAAACATCCGATTGTCTGCAGGCGGCCTTCCCGGAATTCCTTCCAGTGGCCGGCTGCGATTTCCTCGCTTACAGTTGCGCGGCAGCGCGGGAGTTGCACCCGCTTCCCTGTCTTCGCCACAAGGCAAAGACGCGCAAACCGAAGGACATTTCAAAGAACGGAAAATAGTAGTGGGAGAAATTTACCGGCAGCAGCGCCGGTAAGTCAAATCGCCTCAGATCAATTTGCATTTTCAGAGTTTCATTTTCGCGCCGCTGTAGGCTCGCCCAAAAAAACCAGGCATCCGTTGGGATCGTTGATGTGGAATTCGGTCATCCCATACTCCCGGTCAAATAAGTCCCGAATTTTGTAGCGATCTTTGAAATTCCTGACGTGCTCCCAAAGCGATGCGATACCAGAAACTTCGATGTAGATTTCGGTATGCCCGCGAACGCATCGCAATACCTCTTCCGACGCCGCCTTCATGAAGTGAATGGTCTGCCCGTCGCGCTCGACGATCGAGTACTCCGAAGATTTCACTACGGCATTGAATCCGAGAACGTCATGGTAGAACGTGAGCGTCTCCTCCATGTTGGCTACGGCTAGCATCGGGCTGATTTTCTTAAAAGAGACCGTCATCGGCTTATCCATTCGAGTCAGCGAGTCTTAAGCCCGCAAGGAGATTCCTCCGTGCCGAGGTTCTTAATATGTCCCTCCGCAAACTCGCAGACCCGGTCGAGCGAATCCTGCAGCTGCTGTTGATAGCCTTCCAGTTCTTCGTCACTCGCCTCCGCAGGCACCGGAATGAGCTTGCCAAACCGCATCAGTACGCGCGAGAAGGGCTTCGGAATAACCAGCCGGTCCCACGTATTCAGCACCCACGCCCGTTCCACGGCGATGTGAAACATGGTCAATGGAACGCCGGAAGATCGCGCCAGCGCCACCGGCCCTGGCTTCACCTTGTGGCGCGGACCGCGCGGGCCGTCGATCGAGAAAGCTACTGTCCATCCCTCCTGCAAAGCGCGGCGCAAGCCAAGCAGAGCCCGCACCGCATTGCGGCTGCTGGATCCTTTCACGGCGACGAATCCGAATTTGCGGATGATTCGTCCCATGTATTCGCCGTCATAACTGTTGCTGCTCATCACCCGGACTCCGAGATCGCGGCACATATAGGTCGCGGGAATGATGCACGCGTGCCAAAACGAAGCGACCAGCGGCCGCTCGTCTACAGTTTGTTGCGCGCCTTCCTCGTACGAGACGCACACGCGCAGTGTGGGACCGATCAGGCGAATGAACCAGTAACCGAGAAAAATAATAATGCGCAGAATAATTCTCTGCCGCAGCGTAAACCGGCGCTGAGCGCGCACAGCTTCGGACGAGGCAGGCGCTTCGCGGTTGCTGACTTCAGTCACGAAGATATTGTAATGGGGTCGCGAGAGGCTGTCCCTGCCTGGGCTGTGATGGAGCTAACGACTGTTAACTCGACTGCTAACTCTCCAGGTAGGCGTCAATCCACTCTTTTACTTTGTGGCGGCGATCGTCGGCGGGATCGAAGCGCACGCCGAATGTCTTCGTCTTGCGCCAGCTCACAACTCCGCGGACGCAGACACGTGGCAGCGTGAGCAGCGAAAAAGATACCTCGATATTGGTTCCCGAAGGCATGTCCTCAGAACTCTTTAACGACATGCCGCCCGAGCTGAGATCGACGCTCGATGCGCTCAGCCGGTGACCATCCGGACTGACCACCGTAACCTCGGTCATGATCGGGACCCTCGCGTAGCGGCGGAATTCATGCAGCACCAGCATGTGCGTAGCGCGCACCAGTTTGAGCGCCGCCGGCCGCTCCAGAGGTTCCTGGAACATGGCGTTAATGCCGTATTTGGAATAGCGCATTGCTTCTTGAGCATTACCGCCCAGCCCGTAAAGAACGATGCGGCTGTTGGAGGGCGAAGTGCGCGCGGCCTCCATCACCTTGTCGGCTCCGGACGCAAGATTCAACACACAAGCCTCGAATTTTTCCTGGCGCAAGCGCTCGGCTGCGCTCGACGACACCAGGACCGACTCAATTCCGAATTGTCGAAAACATTCGCTCAGCAAGAACCTGGACGACTCTTTGAGATCGACGAGAGCGGCGCGAGCCGTCGCCTTTTTGACGGGAGCAGGTGCAAAGGCGGTTCCAAAGGCTTTTTCCATGGATAAGGGCCGACTTCCAGTACGAAAGTTTTATTTTGGCCCACCTCGGACGAGATGGAAAGACCCTAAGGGCCTAGGGCGAAGCACAAAAGTGCAATTACTACAGGTGGACTGGTGGGTGGAGGAAACTGCTAAAGCGGGAAGCCATGCGGCTCTCCACGGCGGCGTAAATCGCTGAATTTTTCGGCGAGGTTGAGCTGATTTTTGGAGTCTGACTTCTATTCCGACCAGCGCCGGAACAGCAGCGCGCCGTTCGTCCCGCCGAAGCCGAAAGAATTCGACATGGCATATTCAAGCTTGGCCTTGCGTGCGTGGTTGGGGACGAAATCCATGGCATTGGTTCCCGGGTCCTGATTGAAGAGGTTGATGGTAGGAGGCAGAATCTGGTCGCGCAGCGCAAGAACCGTGATGCCGGCCTCCAGACCGCCAGCGCCACCGAGCAGATGCCCGGTCATCGATTTAGTGGAGCTGACGGGAATTTTGCGCTCACCAAAAAAGTTGCGGATGGCGTGCGCCTCCAGCGTGTCTCCGATGGGCGTCGACGTTCCGTGAGCATTCACATAGTCCACTTTCTCGGCTCCGATTCCGGCATCGCGCACAGCGTTGCGCATCACGCGGAATCCGCCTTCATGCTCCGGAGCCGGTTGCGTCATATGGTAAGCGTCGCCGGACATGCCGTAGCCGGCCACCTCGGCAAGAATCAGCGCTCCGCGCTTCTTCGCATGTTCCAGCTCTTCCAGAACCAGAATGCCCGCACCCTCGCCCATCACAAAGCCATCGCGATCACGATCCCAGGGACGGCTGGCCTTCTCCGGATCATCGTTCCTTGTGGAAAGCGCGCGCATGGCGGCAAATCCGCCCACGCCCATCGGCGTAATCGCCGCCTCGGAACCGCCGGCAATCATCACGTCGGCGTCATTGTGCTGGATGATGCGGAAAGAATCGCCCACCGAGTGCGCGCTGGTGGTGCAGGCAGTCGCCGTAGCTTCGTTCGGGCCCTTCGCCCCGAATCGCATGGATACATGGCCCGCAGCAAGGTTGACGATGGCCGCCGGAATAAAAAAAGGAGAGATCTTGCGTGGGCCGCCTTCGATCAGCGCGCTATGTTCGCGCTCGATGATGTCGAATCCGCCAATGCCGGACCCGATGTGTACTCCCACGCGCTCTGCATTTTCTGGTGTGATCTTCAGCCCTGACATTTTGAACGCTTCATCCGCCGCCGCCAGGGCCAGATGAATGAAGCGTCCCATCTTCTTGACTTCCTTTTTTTCGACGAAATTGAGCGGATCGAAGTTCTTGACCTCGGCGGCGATCTGGCAGGCGAAATTGCTCGAGTCAAACTGGGTGATGCGAGCCACGCCGCTCTTCCCGGCGAGCAAGGCCTGCCACACTTCTCCGGTGGTATTTCCCACGCCGCAGATCAGGCCGATGCCGGTAACTACGACCCTGCGTCCCAAACTACTTGCCACCTTTCGAATGCTTGGAGATGTAATCGATGGCATCCTGCACGGTGCGAATCTTTTCCGCATCCTCGTCGGGAATTTCGATGTCGAAGCCTTCTTCGAAAGCCATCACCAGTTCTACCGTATCCAGCGAATCCGCGCCCAGGTCGTCCACAAACGATGCGCTGGAAGTGACCTCGCCCTCATCCACACCCAACTGCTCCACGATAATCTGCTTTACTTTCTCGTCAACGGCTGCCATGTTTCTCCTCGCTTAATCTCTCATTAGATTTTAAATTCGATGTCTGGACTCCAGATCGCCGAAGCACTCAATCGCCTAAGTACCAGGTCGCCAAAATAAAAATCGTCGCCATGCTTCCCCTGCTCGACCTGCGCCGTGGCCCTTCTGTCGTTGAAAGTGATGCCACCGCGACCAAAAAGGCGAACGTGTAGTGTAACGGTCCCGGTGAATGGCTGTAAAGGAAGCGCCAACTTTATGCAGCCGGAGTTGTGGTATACCTTCAGCATCGTAACGTGGCCGCTCATACCGGTCAAACCAGCGGTCAAACCACATGCGTGCTGTCGTCCAGCGGGTTAGCCGCGCTCAAGTTTCGGTCAAGGGAGAAATCACCGGCCAGATCGGCCCGGGAGTGCTGGTCCTGCTGGGCGTCGGCCGCGACGATACCCAGGCCGATGCCAGCTACCTGGCGCAAAAAATTGCCGCTCTGCGCATCTTCGAAGACGATCACGGAAAAATGAACCGCAGCATTCTGGAGATCGGCGGCAGCGTGTTGGCCGTCTCGCAGTTCACACTCTACGCCGACGTCAGGCGCGGCAACCGTCCCTCCTTCGACGCCGCAGCACCGGCAGAAAAAGCACGTCAACTCTATGAGCTCTTCGTAGACCAGATTCGGGCCGCGGGAGTCGTCTGCGAAACCGGGCGATTTCAGGAAATGATGAGGGTTGAACTGGCCAATGAAGGCCCGGTGACCGTTCTGTTGGATTCGGGGAAGACGTTCTAGGCATTTCTTGCAATAGCGGAGCAAGTACGAAGGCAAAGCAACTATCAATCCAGGCTCAGCGGGATCGTCGCCGTAACTTTTGTTCCCGCGGAACTGGATTCAATCCGCAGCCTGCCCCCGAATTGGCGAACTCGTTCCTCCATTCCTCGCACTCCGACGCCAACTTGCGCTGGAGTCATCTCCCGTCCCTTAGCCACTGGTATACCCTTGCCCCGGTCCGCGATTTCCACTTCCACAGATTGGGCGGAGCGGGTCAGACGGATCAGTGCCG
This sequence comes from Candidatus Sulfotelmatobacter sp., assembly GCA_049684755.1. GTDB lineage: Bacteria > Acidobacteriota > Terriglobia > Terriglobales > Acidobacteriaceae > Sulfotelmatobacter. Next base: position 18,308 of record JBAVGI010000301.1, on the reverse strand, counting down.
ACTGACTTCCGGAATGGCGATGAATGTTCGTCAGACTCTCTTGCACGATTCGAAATACCACCAATTCCAATGCCCTCGGAATCCTTCTGGAATCCGCCGGCAATTCCAGGTCAACCTCAATTCCACTTCGTTTTGAAAATCCTTCTACGTACCATTGCAGCGCCGATTTAAGCCCAGCCTCATCAAGCAGAGGAGGATGCAGCAGATACGAAAGTGTGCGGATTTCCTTTGACAGACCGTCGGAGAGTTGTTGGCTTTGCTGGACCAAACTGATGATTGCTGGATCCTGACCTTTGCCCAGCTCCAGCATAGCCGCCAGGTTCAGCGTCAGAGCAACCAGAGTTTGTCCCGCATGGTCATGTAACTCGCGAGCCATGTGGCGCCGTTCTTCGTCTTGCGTCACCAGCAAACGGCCGGTCAGTTCCCGCAGACTGATCTCCGCCCGCTTGCGATCGGAAACTTCCGATTCCAGCGCCGCCGTGCGTTCCACCACTTTTTTCTCTAACTCTTCATTTGCGTTGCGCAGCGCCTCCTGCGCCGCTTTCAGCGGGGTCAGATCGGTCACGAATGCGGCAATCTCCGGCTCCTTTGCGCTCGTGTCGATAGCAGCGGCGCCAATCAGGATTGGAACCCGCCGCCCATCCTTCGCAATGTAAGCTTTCTCATAGACGTCGCAGCGCCCTCGCTCCCGAAGTTGAGCTACCGCGCGGGCATCGTCTTCCGCATATTCGGGCGGCGTCAAACGATCCCAGCTAACTTCCCCCGTGATCACATCCGTCTCCGAATAACCCAGGGTCGCCAGGAATGCCGGGTTCACATAGTTGAGCACTCCGGTCAGGTCGCCGATCACCGTACCGAAAGGATTCGCTTCCGCCAAGCGGCCGAATCGGGTTGCCGCCTGCGCAATCTCCTGTTTGTGAACTTCGCTTTGCAGCAGCCCGGCAATCCGAGATCCCATCAACTGAAAAAATGTCTGGTAGCTCTGGTCGAAGGGCAATCGCGGACTGATACCAAAGATAACAACCGCCTGAGCTGGCGTTCCGGTCATCGGTAGAGGCATGACAAACGCCCGCGTCACAGGTTCCGGCCAGGGAGGAAGAAAGAGTTCCCCGAAGCGCTTTTGCAAATCTTCAACCAGCGCCGGCGAGCCGGAGATCAGCGCCTCCGTCAATGGCCATCGGCTGCAATTGGCCAGCTCCTCATGGCCACCTGTGCTGCCAGCTTCCAGCACTTCTTGGTTGTTCACCAGAAACATGGCGGCAAACGGCAGGTCGGCGGCATTGCCCTTGAGCTTTTCCACGACCGTCCGCGCGAAATTCAGCAACGGTTTCGATTCTGAATGTCGCTCCTCTTCCGAGGGGTCAGAGGTGACGGCCAGCAGAGCATGCAAGCGCCGTTCACTCAGCACCTGTTCCGTGGTCTCGCTGCAGACAACCAGCGTCCCGCGAACCGTTCCACTTTTGTCCCGCACCGGACTATAGCTGTAAGTCCAGAAGACTTCTTCCAACTTTCCATTTCGACTAATGGGAACCAGCTGGTTGGTATTCCATGTCGACTTTCCTTCACTCATCACCGCTTCAATTTGCGGCCCGATGATCGGCCATATTTCCGGCCAGCATTCGACTCCGCATTGGCCCAGAGCCGAAGGATGCTTGTCGGCCCGAATGCTGGGCCGGTAACCGTCGTTATAAAACTGAATCAGATCTGGACCCCACCACAAGAACATGGGGTGCCTGGAGGCAAGCAGAAGATTTACGGTAGTAACCAGCGTATCGGACCAGGTTTCAACCGGGCCTACGGGTGTCTTGCTCCAGTCGAATTCCTGGACAAGTTTGGCCATTTCTCCCTGGCCAATAATCCGCGAGGATGCCGCCGAACGATTGGTCGCCGGCTTCGTGGCTTTTCGACGAGAGGATTTCGATGTTGATGGCATATCTGGAATGGAGCGCCGGCTTCCGCTGGCTAGAGCGGCAAGCCAGTGCGCTCCAACACTGCTTGCGGAGGCAGCGGTGAACACAATCTTTCGCGTCGCCGTTCAAGTATACCAACGACAGCGCGAGCCACGGCCCAACCCGAAACCAAATGCAGAGCGGGTCAAAGCCGATTCAGGAAAATTTCCCGGCCAAGTTCTGTTCGATATATTTCTTGCTATCAAATTTCCTCCCCGTACTCGCGCCGGACATATACCGAATCTGCCCAAAGATCGGGCGCTCGAACCACGGCCGGTCGAACTTGCCCACAATGGACCATGCAATGCCCGCATAGCCATTAGGGTCGCGCCCATCGAGTTCATACTTGTCGTTTAGCTTTACTGCGATGCGGTAGGCCTCCGCCGGAGATGGCGTCCACTCCAGGATTTTCTTCGCCCAGTACATGCGCACATAATTGTGCATCCATCCCGAGTTGACCATCTGCATCTGACCCGCATTCCACAGAGGATCGTGTGTCTCGGCCTTTTCCAACTGTGTTTCAGAGTAAAGAATTGGGCGAGGGTCCTTGAGGTGTTTCGCCAACGTGCGCTGCGACCACTGCTCGCCGCATTCAAAAGTGTCGTAATCCGGATTGAAGCGAACCAGATTGATGGACAGTTCCCGCCAGGTGACCAGTTGATTCAAAAACGCTTCTTTGTCCGCTTTCGGCGCGTCGGATTTTTCTATAGCCAGCGCCACCGTAACCGGACCGATATGTCCGAAGTGCAAATACGGCGACAGCCGGCTCGTCTGATCGTTCTCCGGTTTATTGCGCCCAGTGCCGTAACCAGGCAGCTTATGTTTTACGAAATCGCCGAGCAGACGCAGAGCCTCTTTGCTCCCCCCGCGCCACTGCGAGACCGGCGTTACTGAACGATCCAGCTGCCAATCCTGCGTGATGTCGAAATCAGGCGCCAGCGAGGAAAGTCCCGCCAGCTTTTTCCATGAAACACGGGCCAAACGATTCTCAGGCGCGACCAGAAACCGCGGCAGTTGCGCCTGCAGCCGTTGCCGGATAATGTGCGCTGCATACTGCGCCTTCTGCAAAAGCTTCGAGGGCACGACTACGTCGGCATCCACGGTCCACAGCGGTACACGTAACTTCTTCGCGGCAGTGCGTCGCCAGGATTCCGGTTCGCGCATGGGATTTTCATCTCCCACCACCAGCGCAGCTTTCACTTCGTCACAAAATCGCAGCAGGCTGAATTCAGGAAATCGCCGCAGCACAAACCCAATGTTTCTTTTCTCGAGAGCCTCTGCAATATCTGGAATGCCCTCCGCAAGAAAACGGAAATGGCGAAGATTCGCGTGCGGATAAAAGGGAACTGGCGCGAGAAAAACGACCACCGGCTTGCCCAGTTCGTTGGCTACGGCAACGGCCACGTCCAACGCAGGATTGTCGGCGCCGCGCTGCGCCCGCTGCATCCAGTAAACCACGCATGTGCCTTCCGCATCGGGCGCGCCCGCGCGCCGCACCGTCACTCGCGGATCCTCGGCCAGTTTCAGCAGATCGGCCATACATTGCCTAGTGAGCCGCCAGAATCACGTCGGTCGCGCGCGCCGCATCCACTGCCGCCTTCACATCGTGCGTTCGCACGATATGCGCCCCCTTCATGATCAGAGCAGTCTGCGCCGCGAGATCTCCATAAAGCCGGTCAGGGATCGCCGCATCTTTTCCATTTTTTGCCAGCATGCGGCCAATGAACGACTTTCTCGAAGTCCCCGCGAGCAGAGGCATTCCCAGGGATTGCAAGTCTTGAAATTTAGCCAGCAGCGGATAGTTCTGCTCAAAGTTTTTTCCGAAACCAAGTCCCGGATCGAGAGCGATCTTCTCCCGCCGCACTCCCGCTACCACCGCCGCTTCCATCCATTCTCTAAGTTCCCGCTTCACTTGCAGAACAATGTCTACGGGCGGTGGCAGCGTGCGCCACTCTTCCGGACGGCCGCGCATGTGCATCAGAACCACCCCGCATTTCAATTCAGCAATCGTCTTCGCCATCTCTTTATCCCAGCGCAGACCGCTGACATCGTTCACAATTTCGGCGCCTGCGGAAACCGCGGCGCGCGCCACGCTGGCCTTATAAGTGTCAATGGAAACCACCGCCTCCGGCCGCAGCTTCTTCAGTCCAGCGATTACCGGCAACACGCGGCGTAATTCCTCCTCTGCGCTCACCGCAATCTTTGGAGTTCGCGAAGTCTGCGCTTTTGCCTCCTGTATTCGAACCTCAGTGGTTGCAGGGGCGTCGGAAACCGCAGCTCCGGGACGAGTAGATTCTCCGCCAATATCGACAATATCCGCGCCCTCTTCCAGAAGGAGAAGTGCGTGTGCGATCGCTTTTTCCGCATCAATGTACAGTCCGCCGTCAGAAAAGGAATCCGGGGTCACATTCACAATTCCCATGATCAGCGTGCGCTTTCCCAACTCCAGCGTGCGCGACTTCAAACTCCACTGAAAGACAGCTCTCATGCCGCAGATTCTAAATGAAACCGAAGGCGATGAACCGCGACGAGCATGTATGATTAAATTCAGTGGAAAATGAAATCGATTAGAAGGTTTTATTGCGAAGTTCTCGCGCTTCGCAGGATCGCGCTGCCGATTGCAATACTAGTCATACTCACAGCTCTCTCCGGCTGCGATATCGAGCGCCGTAAATCCGATGCCGAACTCGGCCTTAACCCTCAGCAAGCTGCCGGGCGCAAAGTTTATGACAACTATTGCGACCGCTGCCATCGGCCTTACTCGACGAAGGGAAAGAAAGGCCCGGGATTGAAAGGGATATTTCACAACAAGTATCTTCCGCAGACCGGATTGCCGGCCAACGATGATCGCGTCACCGACATTATTCGCAACGGCCGTCCCGATATGCCCGGCTACAGCCAGGTGATGAGCGCGCAAGATATTCAGGACTTGCTCGCTTATCTGCATACGCTCTAGGCGCTGCAGAGATGCGCGCTGCTTTCTCGCCGTGGGATAATCGTTCCGTGAAAACCGCCGCGTCATCCGAGCTCTTTCGCAAGCTTCCTTCCGTGGATGATGTGGTGCGCGTCCCTGCGATCGCAAAACTGTCGGAGAACTATGGCCACGATTCCGTCGTGGACGCGGCCCGGGTTGTGCTCGCCCGCCTGCGCCATGAAATTACAACGAAGTTGCTGGACGATCGCGGGCTCGATCTTGCTCTCTCCGGCCTGCCGGACGCGGTTGAGCAACAACTGCGGCAGTCTTTGCGTTACTCTCTGTGCGCGGTCATCAACGCCACCGGAGTGGTCTTGCATACCAATCTGGGCCGCGCCCCGCTGAGCGAAGACGCGATCGAACACATCCGCGAAACCGCCGCCACTTACTCCAATCTGGAATTTGATTTGGCCACCGGCGCTCGTGGCAAACGCGACGTGCACGTAAGCCGACTGCTTCAGCGCTTGCTGCATGAAGAAATGAAGAGCGGGGAAGCGCCGGTTTCTACCATCGTCGTGAACAATAATGCGGCCGCCGTGTTGCTGGCTCTGAATACCGTCGCTGACGGCGGAGAAGTCATCGTCTCGCGCGGCGAGTTAGTGGAAATCGGTGGCTCTTTTCGCATCCCCGATGTGATGGCAAAGTCAGGCGCTATTCTCCGCGAAGTCGGTACGACGAATCGCACCCGTGTTTCCGACTACGAACGAGCCATTACCGACCGCACCCGCCTTCTGCTGCGAGTGCACCGTTCAAATTTCGAGATCACGGGATTCACCGAGCAGGCCTCTACCGCCGAACTCGTAACCCTGGCGCGCAAACGCAGCATCCCTTTGATGGAAGACCTGGGCAGCGGCGCGCTGTTTGATCTTCGCTCGGTCGGAATTCAAGGCGAGCCGGGCGTACTGGACAGCCTGCGAAGCGGCGTCGATATCGTCACTTACAGCGGCGATAAACTTCTCGGCGGTCCGCAGGCCGGATTGATCAGTGGCAAGTCAGATTTGATCGCGCGCATGCGGACGAATTCGTTGTTCCGCGCGTTGCGCGTGGATAAGCTCGTCTACGCTGCGTTGGAAGGAACGCTGCTCGCCTACGTCCGGCGCGATCACGACGCAATTCCCGCACTGCGAATGATGCGGCTCACAAAAGAAGCCATTGGCGAACGTGCCGCAACACTGGCTGCGCAAATCGATTCTCCAAAATTAAAAACTGAAATCGTGGAGGGGGAATCCATCCTCGGCGGTGGCTCCGCGCCATCTTCGGTTCTTCCTACGCGAGTCCTGGCAATGTCTTGCGAAGGCCTGAGCGCTGATGAACTTGCCGAACGTCTGCGTGGTTCGGACCCTCCTATCATCGTCCGCGTCGAGGAAGGCCGCGTTCTGCTCGATTTGCGCACCGTGTTTCCAGAGCAGGACATCGCCATCGCAGCCGCTCTCACTCGCATCGTTGCCTGATGTCCCCGCATCGAAACACAGTTGGCTACTCTCTACACCATCGGACATTCCACGCGCCCGCTCGATGACCTGGTCGCGGCGCTTCAGGCGCACCAGATTCGCACTCTGGTTGATATCCGCGCCTTCCCCATGTCCCGGCGCTTGCCGCAATTCAATCGCGAATCTCTGGAGAAAAGTTTGCTGGCTGCCGGAATCCGCTACGTCTGGATGCCGGCCCTGGGCGGCTATCGGAAAAAGATGCGCGATGATTCTCCCCATCTCGCACTCCGCAACCCCAGCTTCCGCAATTACGCCGACTACATGCTGACGCCCGAGTTCGAAAGTGCGATGGCCGAACTGATTGCGCTGGCTGAGAACTCGCGCACCGCTTACATGTGCGCGGAACGCGTATACTTCCGCTGCCACCGTATGCTGGTCTCGGACTGGCTGGTGGCTCACGGACATGAAGTGCTGCACATCGATGGCGTTGGCCCTCTCAAGCCTCATCGGCTTACCAAAGAAGCTCACATGGTCGAGGGTGAACTGATTTACCGCGGCGACCGCCTGCTGTAAGCTCGGCAAACGTATGATCGTTGGCACTGGCATCGATATCGCTGAAGTCCCCCGCATCCGCAAAGCGATGGAACGTTTCGGCGACCGTTTTCTGCAGCGCGTTTTTACTCCCGCCGAAATTCTTTATTGCGATGCGAAGGCCAATCGCGTCGAGCGCTACGCCGCGCGCTTCGCCGCGAAAGAAGCCGCCATGAAAGCCATCGGCACGGGATGGAACCATGGCGTGCGCTGGCGCGATTGTGAAGTCACGCGCATGCCAGGTGGCCGTCCCACGCTCACCTTCCACGGCAAAGCGGCTGAATTTTCCGCCAAGCTGGGCGTGAAGCATGCCGCACTTTCACTTTCTCACACCGCGCAGCAAGCCATCGCGCAAGTCATTCTCGAAAACTAAAGTCACGACGTACTCCTGCTTGATGATCTGCTAGACTGGCGCATCCCGATTCATTTATGTCTGCAACCCTTCAGGCTGTCACGCCGGTTTCTTCTTCCTCAGGAATTCCAGAACGCACGCTGCTGACCGGCTTGGGCCTTACCAGTTTCGCCGCATTATTGCTGGAGCTCGCCCTCACCCGCTTGTTCTCGGTGGTGCTCTTCTATCATTTTGCGTTTCTTGCCATTTCGATCGCACTGCTGGGGCTTGGCGCGGGAGGCGTTTTCGCCTATCTTTGCAAGCCATGGCTGGCGCAATTTTCCACCCGGATTCTGGCCGCACGTCTCTGCCTGGTCAACTCCGTAGTGGTATTGCTGGTGCTGGAGATTGTTCTGCATGTGCCGGTGGCGCTCACCGTGACGGGAGAAAATTTTCTCCACCTCACGGCCCTTTATCTCGCCGCGGCGGTTCCATTCTTTCTGACCGGACTCCTGTTTTCCGTGGTTTTCGCCCGCGAGACGGGAAGAATTCCCTTGCTTTACGGCGCGGATCTCGGCGGCGGCGCGCTGGCCTGCCTCGCCCTCGTCCCTCTCTTGAACTGGGTCGGTGGGCCGAATACCATCCTTTTCTCGAGCGTCGCGTTGACAGTAGCGTCCGCCGTTTGGGCCGCCTCGCGCCGGGAGCGCAGAGTCGCGGGCTTTGTACTGGCTGCATTCCTGATGCTCATTGCCGGAAATCTTTCCGACCGGCTCATCGATGTGGTCTACGCCAAGGGAATTTTCCGCAATCCCGCATGGGTGGAATTTGCCCGCTGGAACGCACTGTCCCGAGTGGAAGTGGACCGCTGGGGTCATGACAAAGCGATCGTCATCGATGCCGATGCCTCTACTTACATCATGAATGTCGAACCGGAAGGCGTCCGGGGTACGCCCTGGGAAGGCATTCTGATGTTCCGTGCGCCGGCATTGGCTAATGTTCTCCGGCCCCATGGAGATTTCGCCATCATTGGTCCCGGCGGAGGCATTGACGTGCTGAGTGCCCTGGCCAACGGCAGCCCAAATGTTACCGGCATCGAAATCAATCCCATCATTGCCAATACCATCATGCGCGGGCGTTATGCCACATACTCCAAACATCTCTACCAGCGGCCCGACGTTCACCTCCACGTTACGGATGGCCGCTCCTATTTGCGCTCCACGCCGCAGCGTTTCGATGTGGTGCAGATGACGCTGGTCGATACCTGGGCCTCTACTGCCGCCGGCGCTTTCGCCCTCAGCGAAAATAATCTCTACACCGTGGAAGCTTTCCGGGAGTACTTCGAACATCTCAAACCGGAGGGCATGATTGCCATCACGCGCTGGGAGTTTCGCCAGCCGCGCGAGGCCTTGCGCGTGGTAGCCGTGGCCATGGACGCTTTACACACTCTTGGTGTAGCCAATCCGGCGCAAAACTTTATTGTCGCCTCCCAGGGCCCGCTCAATGAGGATGGAATTCCCGTAATCGTGCTGGCCAAGAAGACGGCATTTACCCAGCAAGAAGAGGCCGCCGTCCAGGCCCATTTCGCACAGTATCCCAAACTCGTTCCCATTTATCTGCCCTCGCAGAGTGCCGCCCAGCTTCATAATCCATTCGCCGACCTGATCGCGAGCAATGACCCTTACCGCTTCGCGCAGAGTTATGCCTACAACGTTGCCCCGGTTACCGACAATGCTCCTTTCTTCTTTTTCACCCTCAAGCCGGGTCAAATCCTCAGCACGCAAGGACTGCGCAATGGCATTGACTGGAAGGTAAATCTGGGAGTGCTGGTTCTGCTTCTCGTGCTCGTCATCTCACTGCTGGCTGTCGCTGCATTCCTGATCCTGCCACTCGCGCTTCGGACTGGCCGTCAGCCTTCTCTTCCATTGCTTTATTTTGTAGCCGTCGGCATGGGTTACATTCTGGTGGAGATTGCATTCATCCAGCGATTCGTGCTTTTCCTGGGACATCCAACCTACGCGCTTACCGTAGTTATTTTTCTCCTCATGCTATCGAGCGGAGCTGGCAGCCTGTTTTCGCGGCGCTGGCTTCCTCACACCGAACTAGCCTGGATGCCGCTGGTGCTGGTGGTTGCCGCCCTTGTGGCCAACCTAGTTTTTCTTCCCCGCGGCCTGGTGTCCTGGGTGGGCTTCGGGTTTGGCTACCGCCTGGTTATTTGCGGAATGTTGCTGATCCCGCTCGGCTTCGTAATGGGTATGCCATTTCCCACCGGCCTGCGGGCGCTGGCTGCCCGCGCCATACCGGAAGCGGCCAACGGAGCCACCGGCGCCGACAATGCGGTGGAGTGGGCTTGGGCCATGAATGCCGCCGCCAGCGTTCTGGGTTCCGTGCTGGCGATGGTGATCGCCATCCAGTTTGGCTTGACCGTGACTCTGGCCTGCGGCGTTGCCGCCTACGCGCTCGCCCTTGGGCTGTTGCCATCACTTCGCACACGAAGAAGCGTCTAGGCAGGGCCGGCGGTTTGCTATGATGCTGCAAGGGGCGGCGGAGGCTAAAGCGATTCCGTACGATACCCAAATGCAACTGTCGATCTGAGGAAATCGCTTGCCGAGTCAGAAGCAGCTTAAATGGTCGGAGCTTCGCGTTGGCGTGACCGTGATCATCGCCAGTCTCACTCTGGCTCTGCTTCTGTTTCTTATGTCCGGCACCGGCGGCTTCTTCACCAAGCGCATCACTCTGGTCTCCTATTTTGACAATGCCAGCGGCTTGCGGGTAGGCGCTCCGGTTCGCCTGAGCGGAGTGGATATCGGCAACGTTGCTGTGATTCGTGTGGTGCCCGATAAAGACAAGCAGATTACCCCCGTTCAAGTGGTCATGAAAGTGAGCATGAAGTACAGCTTCGACCTGCGCCGCGACTCGGTCACTTCTCTGGAGACGGCGGGCGTGCTGGGCGAGACTTACCTTGATATCGATAGCTCGCAGGCCATCGGCCCCGTCGTTAGGAATGGAGACACGCTGCCCACTCAGGTTCATCCTGATTTCAACGAGGTGGTGCGTTCCAGTCAAAGCACATTGCAGAACATGGATGCGCTGCTGAAGCGCGCCGACCGCATCCTGGCCTTCGCGGAAAGCGGCAAGGGTTCGCTCGGCAAATTAATTTACGATCCCACTCTCTACGACCGCTTCTCTCAGACGGTTACAGAGTTCAAAGGCGTGGTGGATGAGATTGCGCAGGGAAACGGCAGCTTGGGAAAGCTGATCAATAACAACGACGCCTACAACAAATTCGTCGCCACTCTCGACCGCATCAACCAGGTCGCCGACGATCTGCAGGCGGGCAAAGGCACGGCGGGGAAATTCCTGAAAGATCCCGCGCTCTACAACAATGCCAACGACACCATCGCCAATCTGAAGAAGGTGAGCGAAGACATCAACGCGGGCAAGGGAACTCTGGGCAGACTAACCAAAGACGAAGACCTGGCCAATAAACTAAACACAACCATCACCAAGCTTGCCGCGCTCACCACCGCACTTGAGGAGGGCAAGGGCACCGCAGGAAGGCTATTCAAAGACGACACTCTCTACAACAACGCCAATCAGATGCTAACCGAGACCCAAAGCCTTGTTAAAGCTATCCGCGAGAATCCCAAGAAATATCTCAGCATCAAACTGCACATCTTCTGAAAAGTTCGTCTCGCTCGTCATTCCGAGCGCAGCGAGGAATCTTGGTTCTTGCCCGCCGTCGATACGAAGTAATTACGAAACGACCCGCGGAGCGGCCGTGGACTCAGCCTGCTCGTGCGCATGATAACTCGACCGCACCATCGGACCAGACTCAACGTGGCGGAAACCGAAGCGCAGCGCCTCATCTCGCAGATCGCGGAATTCCTCAGGCGTGTAGAACCGGGCGATCGGCAAGTGATCACGCGAGGGACGCAGATACTGCCCCACGGTAAGAATATCCACGCCGCGCCCGCCGAGGTCGCGGAAAACCTCGACCAGTTCGTTGCTCGACTCTCCGAGCCCAACCATCACTCCACTTTTGGTGACCATGCCGGGAGAAAATTTCTTGGCATTCTCGAGCAGTGTTAATGTCCGCTCGTAACGCGCGCCAGAGCGCACCGCACGATAGAGCCGCGGTACCGTTTCCGTGTTGTGATTGAGAACGTCGGGCCGCGCGTCGAGCACGATCCTCAGCGGCTCTTCCAGTCCCTGAAAATCCGGGATCAACACTTCGATGCGGCAATCCGGAATAAGCTCACGAATCTCGCGAATCGTCTCGGCAAAAATCCTGGCGCCACCAACGTTATCGTCGTCGCGATTCACGCTGGTCACAACCGCATGTTTCAGCCCGAGAGTTGCCACTGCTTCCGCCACACGGCGCGGCTCATCCCAGTCGATCGGCTCCGGCCTGCCTTTGGGCACAGCGCAGAATCCGCAGCGCCGCGTGCAGATATCGCCCAGCAACATAAAGGTCGCGGTCTTATGATTCCAGCATTCGCCAATGTTGGGACACTGCGCCGACTCGCAAACCGTATGCAACCCCAGCCCACGCGCCAACTTTTTGAGTTCGTGAAAATTGTCGCCGACGGGTGCTTTGGCCCGCAGCCACTCCGGCTTGGGCACACGGACCGGCGGCCCGACTTCGATCTGAATCAGTTGTGAACTGCCTGCCATTCCCATCAATTCTACCAGTTCGCATTTTCTCGAAGCCCGGCCAGCGCCCGTTTCTATTTACGTTTCTCGAATCCTTAAAGTTTCTCGAATCTATTTAGATGTATATACATCTATTAAAAATATGAAAAAGCCTACGATGCCGGCGCTCTCCTGTATGTGCGCGAGCCTCCGCCGCGCCTCTCGCGTGCTTACCCAGCACTACGACGAGGCGATGCGACCGCTCGGGCTCAGGGCTACGCAGTTCACAATCCTGCAAGCGCTATCGCTGGTCGGCGAAATCTCCCAGGGAAGACTGGGGGAGATTCTCGCCATGGACAGCACTACTCTGACCCGAACACTGGAGATCATGCTGGCTCATGGCTGGATCGTGAAACAGCATGGAAAAGACCGGCGCGAGCGGCGCTTGCGCCTTTCCAAGGCGGGGGCAGCGCAATACACTCGCGCGCTCTCCACCTGGCAGGCAGTGCAAGAGCGGCTCCGCCATCACCTCGGAAAAGGGTTCTGGGATGACCTCATGAACCTGTCTAACCAAGTAACTTCAGCAGTCGCAGAATAAAAGGAGTCGGTTATGAACAAATACGCAAAGTTCACTGCCGGGCCGGTAGGAGCCTGGTTCGCCTTATCACTCACAGCCTCCGCGCTGCACCTCTTCCGCTCGAACCCAAACACCCCGCCGCTTGCGCTCGGGCTGGCGGCATTGACGCCCATCGTTGCATTCGTAATCTGGTTTGCGGTGTCGCCAGGATTGCGGCAATTCACACTCTCGTTGAATCCGCGGATATTAACCATGGTCCACAGCTGGAGAGTCATGGGTTTTGTCTTTCTGGTGCTGGCCGCTTATGGCATTCTGCCGCGTGCGTTTGCTTTGCCCGCAGGATTGGGAGACATCGCCATCGGCGCAAGCGCATCTTTCGTCGCCTTGAAACTGGCCAGTCCCAATCACCGCACCATCTTCATCCTGTGGCAGCTGCTCGGTATTGTCGACCTGGTGGTGGCAGTCACGCTAGGCACGCTGGTGCCAGTGATCGATCCCCACGCCATCTCGACTGCCGCGATGAGTGTACTTCCGCTGAGCCTGATTCCGACATTCCTGGTGCCGTTGCTGCTGATTTTGCACGTCATTTGCATTGTGCAAGCTACGCGGTGGCCGTCCCCCCAGGGTGCGGAGATCGGACAGCCGTTGCGCTCTCCGGCCCTGTGAGGCAATCGAGCGAAGGTCCTGTCAAAGTGCCGCTCGCAATGCAGGCGGCACTTTTCCCTTGCCTGCATTACCCCACTTCCACCAGGCCGTAAGTGCGTTGCCAGCGCGTGCGCAACGCGACTAGCGCTCGGCTGATTTCCACCTGCGTCACTTCGGCATTAGGCCCGGCCATCACCGCGGCCGCTTCGCGCTTGGCCAGTTCCAGCAATTGCCGGTCACGAATTAAATTCGCTACGCGAAAGTTCGGCATCCCTGCCTGCCGCGTGCCGAAAAATTCTCCCGGCCCGCGCAGTTCCAGATCGAGTTCGGCGATCTGAAATCCATCATTGGTTCGCACCATCGCATCCAGCCGCCGCTCGCCCTCTTCCGTCACTTTGCCGCCAGTCATCAGAATGCAAAAAGACTTCGCCGCCCCGCGCCCAATGCGTCCGCGTAACTGATGAAGCTGCGCCAGCCCAAAGCGCTCCGCATGTTCGATCACCATCACGGTTGCGTTCGGTACGTCCACGCCCACTTCAATCACGGTGGTCGCAACCAGTATCTGCAATTCGCCTTGCTGGAACATGCGCATGACCTGATCTTTCAAATCGGCATCCAGACGGCCGTGCAGCAAGCCGACTTTAAGATCGGAGAAGATTTTTCCGCTAAGCTCGCGATACATCTTGATCGCAGCCTTCAGCTCTGTTTCTTCGCTTTCCGCGATGACGGGATAGACGACATACACCTGATGTCCCTTGGCCACCTGCTTGCGCACAAAATCCCACACCTCGGCTGACCGCTCGTCAGATATTCTTCGCGTAACAATCGGAGTGCGCCCCGGAGGCAGTTCATCGAGCACGCTGATATCGAGATCGCCATACAGCGTAAGCGCCAGCGTGCGAGGAATCGGCGTTGCCGTCATCACCAAAACATCAGGCTCGGCCCCTGTGCTCGTGGAGCGGCGGACGCCTTCGTCCGCCCCGCCCGAAGCTCGGCCCCCCTCCTCGTGTTCCCCCGATTTCCTCATCAGCTTCAGCCGCTGTAAAACTCCAAAGCGATGCTGCTCATCAACGATCACCAGCCCGGGCTTTGCAAATTCAACTTTTTCTTCCAGCAGGGCATGCGTGCCAATCACCAGCTGCGCGTTTCCCTGCGCAATATGGCGGCGGATTCCGCGTTTGCGGTCGGCCTCCAGCGAACCCGTCAACAGGACAATCCGGTATCCCGCATTCTCCAGAATCCTGCGCGCGGAAAAATAATGCTGCTGCGCAAGAATCTCCGTGGGCGCCATGAGCGCAACCTGATATCCGTTTTCGATGGCGATGATCGCCGCCTGAAAGCTGACAATGGTTTTCCCCGAGCCCACATCTCCCTGCAGCAAACGCCGCATGGGATAAGGCTTCTGCATATCGTCGGCAATCTCTTTCAAGACTCGCTTCTGCGCCGCCGTGGGATGAAATGGCAGAATCTTCTTAATCGCCTGCCGCACTCGATCGTCCAGACGGAAAGCGATCCCGGTTTCCGTCTTCAACTGCTGCCGCTTCATCTCCAATCCCAATTCGATAAAAAATAATTCCTCGAAGATCAGCCGTATGTGTGCGGGCGTGCGCGATGACTGCAAATCCTCAAAGCTCTCTCCCGCCTCCGGCCAGTGAACTTTCCACAGTGCCTCGCGTGGCGAAACCAGTGCCAGTCGCTCGCGCACGGCTGCCGGAATCGTTTCCGCAAGCTCCGGCGCGAGATCGTCGAGCGCGGTGCGAATCACTCGGCGAAACCATCGCGCCGTCACGCGCCCTTGTCCCGCCGATTCGTAAATCGGCACAATACGCCCAACTTCCAACGATGCCGCCGCCTTTTCTTCTGCCCCATCCCCGCCGCCCAGCATTTCAAATTGCGGCTGCATAATCTGTAGTTCGCCACGCTGATCCTGCTCCACTTTCCCGTAGAGCGCGATCAACTCGCCAGGCTTGAACTTATCCTGCAAATACGTGGCGTTGAACCAAAGACACTTCAACCGCGAACGACCCTGCCCGACGGTCAACTGAAAGATCGGCATCCTGCGCGTGCGAAACAGCCCGGAGTTCCGCACCTCCGCAATCACCGTAGCCATTTCCCCGGGACGCAACTCCGCAATCCCCCGCGGATTCAGCCGGTCTTCATAACGAAAGGGCAAATAATGCAGCAGGTCACCGACTGTGGCGATACCCTTGGTCGCAAGAATCTCCGCCATCTTCGGCCCGATTCCCTTGACGTATTGCACCGGAGTGGTGAGTTCAACCATGGAGAAAGTTCCCAAAGGATGTTAGCAGCAAGCGGTGGGGGAAATGGCGCGACTCAAGTACGCGGCACGAATCGCCGCTACCGCAAGAACAGATTTGGCATTAAAATCGCGACGCCCGAGATTTTATGTTTGGAAGTGGATGCTGTGAAACCTTCTTGGAAGATCGCGGTATTTAGTTGCGTAATTGTAATTTGCAGTGCCGCAATTGCCTGGCATCTTATAAGAGCTAGGGCGACCAGCGGAAGCTCGCTGACGATGCCAGCGCATGCCGCATACGCGCTGAACAGGGAGATGCCGAAGCCCAGTTTAACCTCGCCCGAATGTATTACCACGGTCAGGGTGTGCCTCACGACTACACCGAAGCGGTTCGCTGGTACCGCAAAGCGGCCGACCAAGGCTATGCCAAAGCTCAATACGGCCTCGGCTACAGCTATTCCCAAGGAAAGGGGGAGCCACAGGACAACGTCGAGGCTTTCCGCTGGTATCGCAAAGCTGCCGACCAAGGTTATGCCAAAGCTCAATACGCGCTCGGCTTCATGTCTTACAGGGGTATGGGAGTTTCTCAGGACGATGCCCAGGCCGTCGGCTGGTATCGGAAAGCGGCCGACCAAGGCGACGCGATGGCTGAGGAAGCTCTAGGTTCGATGTATTACCGGGGCAAGGCGGTGCCTCAGGACTACGGCGAGGCTCTCGGCTGGTATCGCAAGGCGGCCGACCACGACGACTCCCAAGCTCAGTACGACCTCGGCTATATGTACTCCCGCGGAATAGGGGTGCAGCTAAACTACGCCGAAGCTGCCCGATGGTATCGCAAAGCCGCTAAACATGGGGATGCGAACGCGCAGCGTGCACTGGCCTCTATGAGAATCGGCTTTACTACGCAGAGCAAAATCAATCTGTCGATCGTCTTCCTAGGAAGTGTATGGCTTATTGTCAGTTCTCCCGGAAACATCCGAAATCGACTACAGCGAAGGACGGCGCTGTTCGGACTTCTCAGCCTGTCGTGGTTGGGATTGGATGTGTATGGGCACACCCATTTTGGCCTTCTCCAGTCCATCTCAGCCGTCAATATCTTCTACTTCGGCAAGAGCCTTTTGGCGGGGACGAGCGTTGCCCTGCTCGTTCCAATTGTTTGGTCAAAGGGGACCAAAACCGTGCTGGGAATCTCCGGGATATTGTTCCTCGTATTCAATATCTATGCGAGCGCACATTACGATCTCCGTCGCTTTATAACGTGCCTGCGGGCATTTTATTCGATCAATGGGTTGCTGATCGGAACCTCGATTGCCTCAATCATTTTTCTATGGCTAGAGCACAAGAAAAGCCAGAAGTCATATGGCTAATGCCCCGCGCGGGAAAGTATCATCATCCGTGCAAGCCCGACTCGGCGTCTAACCATCCTGTGAAGCTAAACCTCCTCCAAGCCCTGCTCGCCATCCTCCTCGGCAACGTACTCTACTTCCTGCTCGCGGGCCATCTCCCCTTACCCCAGCACCGTCTCTTTCAAGTCGACGCCGGCCTGCTCGTCGATTTCCTCATCTGCCTCGCCCTTTACGCGCTCATCCGCAAGGTTTGGAAGTAGAAACTCGGCTTTCCCATCTGTCGTTTCTCGACATTTCTCCAGTTACTTTAGGCACCTGCCCAAGCTCTACCGTCACGTTACGATATCTCCTGACGTATGAATAAAATCGCGGTCCTGTACGATGCCGGCCAGGCCGTGCTCTCCACCTTTGATTTGGACGAGGTGTTGCAGCGCATTCTGGAGATCGCACACGACTATTTTCATCTGCGGAATGTGGCGATTGTGCTTCTCGACAAGGAGTCGCAGGAGTTGTACGTCCGCTCGCAGATTGGCTGGGACGAAGGCCAGGATGCGCACCGCCTGCCTATAGGACAGGGAATCACTGGAGCTGCGGCGCTAAAGAAACAGCCGGTTTACTCGCCCGACGTCAGCCAGGATCCGCGCTATTTCTGCTCCGCCAAATCCACTCGCTCCGAGCTTGCCATTCCCTTGATGGGGCGCGATGAAGTAGTCGGTGTGCTCGATTGTCAAAGCGATAACCTCGACCACTTCGATTCTGAAACCATCGACCTGCTCACCCTGTTCTCCACGCAAGCGTCGATCGCGCTGCAGAACGCGCGCCTCTACTCGCTGGAGCAACAACGGGCGCGGCAATTGCAGGCCATCAATGCCATTGCCCAACAAACCACCGCGGTGCTCGATCTGGAGGAGTTACTCGGCCGCGTATGCCAGCTCATTCAGGATGCCTTCCGCGTATCCCACGTCTCGCTTTTCCTGCGCGAAGATCACGACCTGGTGCTGCGGGCGCATCATGGAACGTTGACTCCATGCATTCCGGAAGGCGGCCGCTTTGCCGCCACCACCGAGCCCTGGGCAAGCATGCTCTCCGATAGCTGCACCTCGTTGGAAAGAGATTTTTGCAGTACGCCGGCCGGCAGGTTTTTTGCGGAATCAGCCTCTCGCTTGTGCATTCCACTGGTTTCATTCGGACAGACTCTAGGCGTCCTCGCCCTCGACAGCGCCGAATCCGATGCCTTCAGCGATGGCGACCAGCAATCGCTCGAATCCGTGGCCGATATTTGCGCCACCGCAATTCAAAATGCCCACTACGTGGATCGCGTTAAGCAGCTTGCTTATCTGGATGGTCTGACGGGAATATTCAACCGCCGGTTCTTCGAACTCCGCATCATGGAAGAAATCGAACGCGCCCGCCGTTATTCAACCGGCATGGCTGTCATCATGGCCGACATTGATGAGTTCAAGCGATTAAACGACGAGTTTGGTCACGTGCTGGGCGACGAAGTGCTGCGCCAGGTTTCATCGCTGTTTCATCAGCAGGTGCGCAAGGTGGACGTCGTGTGCCGCTATGGCGGAGA
>JBAVGI010000300.1:0-54216 GCA_049684755.1 Candidatus Sulfotelmatobacter sp. | reverse complement strand
GCGCAATCGCTCGACTTCGCAGGATTTGAGAAGGTGATGAAGGCCATCTCCGAACCTCTACGGCGAATAGCGGTGGTTGCGGATATGGCGCGAGCTTAAACTGCGAGTTCGTCAGTGCTTGTGAGTTGCGACCGGAGGCTTGATTTGCATCACCGGGTCACCGAGCAGGTTATAGGTTTTGCGCACGGCGAGATCTGAAATGCCCGATTTCGCCTTGATGATCGCATCGCCCAACGGTAGGCGAGATGGACCCATGGCGGATTGTACGACTAGCTTGTCGAGAGTGGTTTGCGGCGGAGCCTGGTTGAGTCCGCTGGAAGCAAGAACCGCGACGGCGCCGCCATCGGGTGCGAGCATGAGAGAAACTGCCAGCGGTTCTTCGTAAACATCCTGAAAGAATCCATTCAAGCAATCCATGATGAGAAAGACGGGCAAGGACGTGCCGTTGGTCAGGCTGCTCGCCTCGGTGCTGTTGAAAAGATTTTCGCCTGACCATTCGTCTTCGGAGCCATGGCCCGAGTAATTCACCAACAACTCGCCAGAGTTGATGGAGTTGAGAATCGTTTGCTGAGCGTCAGGGACGGTGGTAGTAGTGAGGAAGACATCTGTTACTTGCATCGAAGCAGGAAGCTGCGCCTGGGCAAGCTGGCTGTCTTTGGTGAAGTTTTCCGTGTCGTTCGTATCTGCGACCATGAGGGCTTGCGAGGTCCAGGGGCCGTTGGTGGATTGGCCTTCGTAGGCGGCGATCTTTCCAGCAACCAACTGGGCTTCGGCGGAGGTGCTGACGGGCAGGCGGCCGGTGGCGATGGTCGGAATGCCCGTGTTATTGAAATCAGAGAACCAATCGTCAGAGGCCGTCATCATTCCGGCCGTGGCGATGATTTGTGTGGGAACGAAATCGAGATGTCCGAAGCCGAGGTAATTACGCGGATCAAGTGACGCGCGGCCGTTGAGCAAAAGGTAATGCGGCGCAGTGTGCCAAGCGTTGACGGCGGTTTGCAGGAAGGTGCGGATGGCGACCGGACTGTGCTGGCCAAAAGTAAATTCGTCATAAAGATCGTCGACTAACACGAGTGCGGATGACTTGCCTAACGCTTCATGCGCGCGCTTCAGCGGACCGAGAGCGCCGGTGAAGTCGTCAGACGTCACCATTACGATCTCGCTGCCAGCTTGCGGGATATACCAGCGTGAAGGATGATTCTGACGGATTCCGGCTGGAGAAGCGACAGTGGTACCAACCACAGCCATCAGCGTGTGCTGGGCCGGGGCGGACGGGTTTGTGGTGGACCACGGCACCTGTATCGCAGCCGTGTAAGTTTCTGACTTCGGATCCGTCGTAACCTGGGGCGTTAGTTGGACGGGTTGGTTCGGGTCGGTAATGTCGACCACGGCGACCGACGATTGCGTGAATCCAGTGAGACTGAGTTCTTCGCCGGGGCGGGCAGTGAACGTTAATTCGTTGGAGTCGACGGCATAGGTGTGCGGATAGGTGATGCGGATCGACTGCAGCAGGCTGTAATCGTATTCGCCGTTCTGCGACGTGAAAGTGATCGTGTTGGCGCCTTCCTGTAAAGCACCAGGCGGCAAAGTCAGCTCGAGTCTCCCTTTCGCTTCCCCGGTGAAGGTGACATCACCGAGCGATGTGCCGTTCAGCGTGACGGCAACGTCATGAGGAACGCCGAGAATCACACCTTGCAGAATCAGATCTAACTTCGCGGATTCCGTAGATGTGGAATCAAGATGAAGGACCTGAATAGTCTCATCGACAGCAGTCGAGGAGATGAGAGGTCCGAAGAAATTGTAGCCATTCGCGCTGGTTAGAGCCGAGTAATAGGTTGTGCGAGGCGCGAGTTCCACGGTAAAGGGGAAACTAGCGGGAGGCTGATTCGAGCCCGTGGATACAGGCAGGTCGTGAACTCGCGCGCCTTTTGAATCTTCTGTGACGAGGAAATAAACTCGGGTGCCGGAATATTGCATATCGATGCCCGTGCCATAGAAACAAATTGCAGCTTGCGGACCGAAGCCTCGGAAACCGGCGGTGGTTCCAGTGATCGTGATGGGCTGCTCCACCGCTTCGGCGTAAAGATGGAGATAAGCTGGATCCACGTTGGGGCTGAGGCCGGCAGCGATAAGTTGCGGTTGCGTCACGCAATACCACCCTTCATGCTTTACGTAAATCTTGATAGCGGAGTGTGCCGCAAGAGCGAACTGCTTTTGTTGTTGCGCGGTAGTGGGATAAGAATTCGGCGAAGTGTTTTCCGCGCGATGACTGGTTCCGTCAACAGACGCAGCGGGCTGGCTCTGGTCCAGATGATTCAACATCACACTGGGGGTTGCGTTGGCGTTGCTCGCGATCTGGGAGCTTGCTGATGCGGTGGCTGAAACTGGGCCGTGAAGAATGCGGGTACCGTTGACGTCTACATCTTCGAGCCAGTAGGGAGCACTGCCGGCATTCGCGGAAGAATCAATCCACGTGTATGTGCGGCCGGAATGTTTGGGGAGGGCTCCTTTCATGAGCAGCGCCGAGCCGGCGACCAGCGAAGAATTCAGGCGAACGCGGTCGCCTGCTTGTTCGCGATAAATATTGAATCCAAGGTTGTGGACTTCCGTGCCCGTCTTCCACAGAAGCACGACTCGGTTTGCGCCGGTTTTATCCTGGCCAAACTGGGCGGAGAACGACTCCAGCTTGATGCTGGTAGCGGCGGTGATGGTCTCGATTTGCGTGGAGGTATTTGGGGTGGTCATCTGGTCCGCGGCCACGCTTGCTGTGTTTGTAGCGATTCCCGGCGCGCCGGCAAGGGTAAGTATTGTTACGGTGGCCGTGCCGCCGTTGGCGATTGTTCCCAGTAAGCAAGTTACGGTTCCACCCGCCTCTGAGCAGTTGCCCGAACTGGTGGTGAAAGATAGATAGGTAACATCCGCCGGCAACGGGTCAGTGACGATTACATTGGTCGCTGACGATGGACCGTTATTGGTTATGCCAATGGTGTAAGTGAGCGTAACGCCCTCGGGGACGGTAGGGCTGGGCATGGCTGTCTTCACGATCGCAAGACTGGCACTATTCGCATTGGCCACGACTACCGCAGCAACCGCAGTGTTGCTGGTGATGCTGGGCACGATGTTCGACGAAGTCGCCGTCGCGGTATCAGCAATGTTTGTG
Organism: Candidatus Sulfotelmatobacter sp.; assembly: GCA_049684755.1. Classification (GTDB taxonomy): domain Bacteria; phylum Acidobacteriota; class Terriglobia; order Terriglobales; family Acidobacteriaceae; genus Sulfotelmatobacter. The sequence continues at coordinate 51,056 of JBAVGI010000300.1, read as the reverse complement.
CCGGACGCGGTTGCAGTATTCACCTGCAACACTAACGTGAAGCTAGCGCTTGCATTGAGCGCCAGGGTCGCAATCGTACAAGTAATCGTGCCCGCGGCTCCGACGGCGGGGGTGGTGCAAGTCCAACCGGCCGGAGTCGTGATGGATTGGAAGGTGGTATTGGGCGGTGTGCTTTGAGTAAAGCTTACGGTTGTTGCCGCAGCGGGACCATTATTGGTGACACTCTGCGTATAAGTGATGTTACTTCCCGCGGCGACCGAGGTTGGGGTCGCGGTATTGGTTACGATTAAGTCGGCCTGAGTTGCGAGTGCGACGACATCGCTGGCGATTGCGGTATTGTTGGCCGAGTTGGGATCGGACGTTGATGAGGTGACGGAAGCGGTATCGTTGATCGCGGTTCCGGCGGCGGTGCCAGCAGTAACTTTAAGCGCGACCGTAAAGCTGGCTGAACCCGCAGCAAAGGTGGGATTGGTGCAGTTGATGGTCCCCGCGCTTCCTACTGCGGGGGTGCTGCAGGACCATCCGGCAGGCGGCGCGCCGATGGAGAAGAATGTCGCATTCGCCGGCGTAGTCTGGGTGAAGCTGGCGCCGGTCGCGATACTTGGTCCGGCGTTGGTCACAACTTGTGTGTAAGTGATGTTATTGTTGGCTACCACGGGCACCGGGCTGGGGATGTTAGTAACGGATAAGTCAGCCGAACCGGCCACGAGCACGCTGGCAGAGGCGCTGTTATTGCCGGGATTCGGATCGGCGGCGGAGGTGACTGTATCGGTTTGCGTGATCGTAGACCCGGGGGTCGCGTTGCTGTTCACTTTTACGATGAATGTGAAGTTCGCGGTTGTGACACCCAGAGTGGAGATGGTGCAGGTCAGCGTTCCCACCGAGCAAGTCCAGCCGGCCGGTCCGGTCAGCGACACCGCGGTAGTGTTCGCGGGCAGGGTTTCAGCGAGCGTGATAGTGCTGGCGCTTGCAGGTCCGCTATTCACGACGGTCTGGGTATAAGTAATGATGTTCCCCGCCGAGACGGGATTCGGACTCGCGGAATTCGAAACACTGAGATCGGCTTGAGTGGCGCTCGCCACCGGGATATTAACGGTCGCGGAATTATTGCTGGTATTGGTGTCGCGGGTTGTGGTGGTGACCGTGTCTGTGTCGGTAATAATGGTTCCGGCGGCGGTGCCCGCGTTTACCGTCACGACCACAGTAAAGGTGCTGATCGAGCCGGGGGCGAAGCTGGGATTGGTGCAACCCGTGGCGAAGGATGTGCAAGTCCAGCCCGCGGGGGCTCCGCCATACGACGTAAAGGTGGTGTTGGCCGGGATCGCTTCATTGAAAGTCAGGTTGGCGCAGTTGCTCGGACCAGTGTTCGTTACAACCTGGGTGTAAGTGATCGTACCGCCGGCGGCGACGGGACTGGGTGTGCCGCTATTGCTGACCGCGAGATCGCAAGCGGCGGTGACAGGGGTACTGGTGTTGGTTGTGACGGTGAGAGCGTTCGTCGCGGAAACCGAAGAGGTTGCTGCGATCGCGGCAGCGGTTACGCTCGGCGGAACATTGACGACGACGATGATTGACACCGAGGTCGTGGCAGCCAAAGTGGGATCTGTGCAGCTTATGTTTCCGGTTGCGCCCACGGCGGGGGTTGTACAGGTCCATCCAGCGGGGGCCGAGACGGAAGCGAAAGTAGTGTTGGTTGGCACTGCCTCCAGAAAGCTCACGGTGGTGGCTGCGGCAGGGCCGCTATTGGTTATGGTCTGGACGTACGTAATATCGTTGCCGGCAAAAACCGAGAGTGGGGTCGCAGCGGTGGTGAGACCAAGACCGGCTTGCGAAGTCGTAGCCGTCACCGTGTCGGTCGCGATTGCGGAGTTGGGACCGGAGGTTTGGTTGGCGGCGTTGACCGTCGCAGTGTTGGTGATGAGCGTCCCGACTGGAGTGGTGGCATTCACTTTGTAGACGGCGGTGAACGTACCCGTTGCACCTGGGGCTACGCTGGGATTGGTGCAGCTAACGGGCGGAGCGGTGCAAGTCCAACCGGGAGCGGCCGCGGCCGAGATGGAAACGAACGTTACATTGACCACCGGCGAGGTTGACTCAGTGAAGGTCGCAGCAGTGGCTGTCAGGGAGCCGACATTTGTGACTACCTGAGTATAAGTAATGTTGCCGCCTGGCGCGACGCCGTTCGGCGAAGCCGCATTGGTGACTATTAAGTCGGCTCCGGCAGCCGTACCAACAATAGTAGAAGCAGAGGCGGTGTTGTTGGCCGAATTTGGATCGCTCACCGACGAACTTACGTTTGCTGTGTCGGTGATTATGGTGCCGTTGGCGGTGCCGGTGTTTACTTTAACGACTAGCGCGAATGTGGCTGCGGTGCTGCCGGCCATATTCAGGTTGGTGCAAACTACGTTGCCGTTGCTGCCCACTGCCGGAGTGGTGCAAGTCCAGCCAGCGGGGGTTGCCATGGAAACAAATGTGGTGTTGTTGGGAACGGCTTCCACCAGGGTGGCATTGTCGGCGGCGCTGGGACCGTTATTGGTCACTACCTGCGTATAAGTAATGTTGGCGCCCGCGGCCACGGGATCAGGCGATGCTGCATTGGTGATGCTGAGGTCGGCGGTTGAGATTACGTTGGCTATGTCGGTAGCGCTGTCGTTCGCCAGATTCACTTCACCGCCGCCGCTTACCAACGCCGTGTTGGTTTCGACGGAAGGAGCGGTCTGCAAGACATTCACGTTGATGGTAAGCGAAGGATAAAAACTGTTTGCCGGCAGAACGGCGGAGGTAACGCAGCTTACAGTCTGGGAGGCAATGGAGCAAGCCCATCCGGTACCGGTGGCGCTGGTAGGAGTGAGACCGACGGGCATCGTATCGTTCACGGTTACGGTGCCGTTGGTCGGGCCGTACGGACTCAAGTTTTCGACCGGGATGGTGTAGCTGGCGGTTGATCCGCGGGTAAAGTTGCCGACATGGCTCTTGCCTAGCGTCATATCGGGAGTGCATTGCGCGCCGGACTGCGTGCCGGAAGTCTGAGTGATGGAAACGTTGGTGACGCTTGTTCCCGCCGCGCCTGCCGTGGCTCCGTAGGGCACGCCGGGGTTTTCGGTGAGGCCGCTGGCTCCGCCATTCAGGGTGATGGCTGCGGGGGCGCCAGAAATAAGAACCACACCGCCTCCACCGCCGCCGCCAGGGCCGTGCCGATTGCCGAGGGTGTAGGGTTCGGTCTGCCAGGCGTTACCGCCACTTCCACCGTTGGCTTGCAACGTGAGTCCGCCCTCGCCGCCGTTGGCGGAAAGCACAACGATCGTGCCGCCGGCCCCGCCGCCGCCGCCGGCATCATTGGCAGTGAGGTTGTAGGCCGGAGCGCCGTTGGCCGTAAGGGTTCCTGAGCCGCTGAGTCCGTAGGTGCGAATGATGATGATGCCGCCGCCGGCTGCGCCAGCACTGGCTTGATTATCGCCGTCAGAATTATTACGGGTGCCCGCGCCGCCGCCGCCACCCATGGCAACGCGATTGATGGTTGCGGGAAACAAGACACCGCCTTCACCGCCGACGCTTAGATTACTGTTCCATGAATCGCCGCCAAAACCTCCGGCGCCGCCGTTGCCACCGCCACCGCCACCGGCGTTCTCATCGTTGTTGGCGGGATCGCCATCGGTGCCGCCTGCGCCGGCGTTGCCTGGGGCTCCGCGTGCCATGCTGCCGTCAGTTCCAGCCGTGCCGCTGGGATAATCGGTGTTTGTTTTGAGGAATGTGCCACCGGATTCCACCCAAAGAGGAGTTCCAGAAATTCCTTCGCCCTTGTTGGAATCATAGCCAGCTTCGCCGGCTCCGGTGTAGGTGGCGGGAGCGGGCTGACGATAGTCGGTAACGGCGCCGGCCCCGCCGGTTAGCTGCATTCCGGCTCCGCCGCGGAAACCTTGGCCGTCTACCGAGAGAGTGGCGCCATTCAAAGTCAAAGTACCGGAGGTATCGAGCGCAAGAACGCCGCCGGTTGAGCCATTCCAGGTGAGCGCCGTCGGAGGAGCCGCTGCGTTGAATGATGCCGTGGAGAATTGCGGCACTACAATTACCTGGTAGGTACTTTTACCGGCAGTGGCCGAGGACGCAGCGGAGTGATAAGCGAAAACAGTTCCGCCGCCAACCCCCGCCCCGGAGATGGTGACTGAACCGCCGGTTGCGGGGACAGCAGTTTGCGCGGTGACGAACTCATAGTCGCCAGCGCTGTTCAGTGTGGTGAATCCTTGGCCGGTAAAACCGTTTCCGTAAGCGACAGTGTTGGAATCGTTGATGCTGGCATCCTGCATCTGGATGATCAGCAGCAGATTTCCCGCAGCGATCGCATTGCCGGCGCCGGTCGCGGCTCCGACGGGGATGGAAGTCGCGCCCGCGGCAACGCTCGCGGATCCGGGATAGTAGGTATTCAGAACGCCGGTAAGATTGTTTCCCGTGGTGGCCTGCGCAACCGCGGCACAGGATATCGATTGAACGGTGGCAACGGCGACGTAAGTATTGTTGCCGGTGTTCGGGTCGGGTGGCGTGCCTGAGTCGGAGACAGTTGCCGTGTTCGCGTACGAACCGGCAGCGCCGGCGGTCTCCACCACGGCGATGGTGGCAGTGGCTCCGCTGGCGAAGGGAGTGGGAAGAGTGCAAGTAATCGGGCCGGTTCCGGTGCAGGTTGTGCCGGCGCTGGGAGTGGTGGAAACCAGAGTCATACCTGCCGCCAGAGTGTCTGTCAGGTTGACAGCATTCGCGGGCGAGGTGCCATTGTTGGTAACGGTGATGTTGTAGGTAGTCGATGCTCCGAGAAAAACGGCACTGCCAACGGTAGTGGTCACCGCAATATCAGCCGTTGTCGGATTTATCGAGACAGCGCCTTCCGACCAATTGAGCGTGCTGCTGGTGTTCGCTGTTCCGGCGTTTGTCTCTGAAACTCCTGCGGCGTTGCTGCACGTGAGTGTAGTTGCAGTGGAAGCGGTACAAGTAAATGTGCCGTTGTTCCCAGCATTGGTAAATCCCGCTATTACAAAAGAATCACCGGCAAATCCATTGCCGGCGCCGCCGGTGATCGTTCCAGCATAGACGGTGCTGGTACTGGTGGCCGTTGCCACAGTTGCGGTTGCGGGATCCGTTTCCGCAACCGGGGCTTTGTTATTGAGTGTGAGTGTGGTTGCCGAGGAGGCTGTGGCGGTGAATGTTCCGTTATTGCCTGCATTCGTGAACCCGCTGACAACCACGGTGTCACCGGCAAAAGCATTTCCGGCGCCCCCGGTGATCGTTCCGGTGTAAACCGCTCCGGTGGTCACGGTTGCCGTTGCAGCGTGCGTTTGAAGAACACCCCTTGTGTTGTTGAGCGTGATTGTGGTGTTCGAGGAGGCTGTACAGGTAAAGGTACCGTTGTCTCGGCCATTCGTGAAACCGGTTACAACCACAGTGTCACCGACGTAGGCATTACCGGCTCCGCCAGTGATCGTCCCCGTATAAACGGTATGGCCACCGGCGCTATTGCCAGCCGCTGTGAGGGTGAACGTGGCTGTGGACGGGGCAACCGATGTGAGATTGAAGGTGATGGCGTTGGGAACAACGGAAGTTAAGTTGAGGCTTTCGCTGAAACTTTCCGAAACTGGTACGCTGGGCGCGCCGGTTCTGCTGCTAGCCGAGCTGGCTACATCCTGACTTGCGTTTGGAGTCGCCCCTCCGGAAGTTATGTTCCACTGCGAAACCTGGGGGCCGGGGACTGTGATCGCTCCCATTCCTACTGCCAGCGTGTCAAAGACCATTCCATTGACGACGCTCGGAACATCGAGTTCGGAGTAAGCGGCGGCAGCGCCGTCCCCCGAGACGAACGAACCAAGAGGCACAGTCTGATCCACGCCCGTGAATACGGTCGCTCCGGCCGCTACGCCAACCGTGGCCGCCGAAGGAATATTGACGGAGACAACGATTGGCAGGTTGGTTCCGGAGGCAGGGTTGAGTAAATACCATTGTTCTATGCGGCGCGTATCTCCGGCATCATTGTGCGCACCCACCAACGTGAGGGCTGTGCCGTTGTAAGTGACACCGCTGACGGCGGTCGCGGTGCTGGTTGAAATGTTCATGGAAACGCCCACCAGCAGCACGCGATTCGCCGTGGCCGAGGTGGTGTGATTGAAAGTGAGCGTCCGGGTGCCAGCCCCGGTGAGATCAGCCGTGGCATTCGTACTGGGACTGGTATCGACCGCGACCTGGGCGCGAGAATACGGCACTAACAGAAGAGCGGCGGAAAGAACGATTGCGCCGATCAGGCTGGAGCTGTTTCCGCGTATTCGGCGAACCATATTCAGGAGCTTGCCCGCGAGATATTGCGCGCGCGCACCACCCTGCAACAATTTGCCGGTGAAACCGTTTAAGTTCGCCGTCACGAGTTTCGTTCCAAGCCTCACTTCTTTGGCGAGAACAATGCCGAGGATTTGGTCGGCGCAGACCGGAGGATCGTCTTGTTGTCCGCAATCGCCTCGAGTAATGAAAAAATTCTTATCATGATCGAGAAGCACGAGGCGGTGAACCCGGAATCCGCTATGACCTTTCGTAAGTACAATATCGCCCTTCCGTAATTTGCTCACGATTACGGCGGTAACATGCACAATCTCGCCGTCCCGGATACAGGGGGACATACTGGCGCCGCGCGCCTCGAAGCGCACGGTTAATCCCTTGTTCAGAAGCTCGCGGCTGAGGGCCTCGAACCTCTCTGAATCGGGCTCACTTTCAGTCATTGAATTGAAGAATTTTTTCTACAGCGCGCTCGTCGGGCTCGAAAGAGTAGCGATAGCAGGGGACGGAATCGGCAACGCGCTCCAGGAAGCTCAGGGCGTGGTCCACGTACTCGTGCCGGTGGAAGGGGACGAAGGCGCGAGCGAAAAGTTCGGCGACCATCTGGCTGCGCGTGAGGCGTGTAAGGACGTTACCGTGGCCGTGCTCAAGAACGAAGATTCTTTGCAGCGGAGCGCGTTGCGGAAGGGCGAAATGGGCTTCGCCATGCCACGGAGTTCCGTACATGTAGATCTGAGTGAGGTCTGCTGACCGGTTACCTTCGTAAGATTCTTCTTTGAAGATTTTATCCTCGGTAGCCGAGCGTTCGCGAACCGGGTGTTCACGAACGATGATGCGATCGTCGCTGAGGATCTCTACTTTGTGGAGTGAGGTCCAGAGCCGAGCGGTAGTGCTCTTCCCTGCTCCGGAGTGTCCGATGAATAAGTTGCTTGCGCCGTCGGGGCCGACGATGCCGACTCCGTGGAGTTCGATGGCGCGCTCCTGGGTGAGGCGGTGCATGATGAGGAGTTCGTCGAGGGGGTATTCGAGAGGAGATACAGCAAAGGAGGGGCCTGAAAAAGACTCCTCGTTCATCTGAAGCATTGCCCGGCGAAATCCTCGATCCACGATCAGCCTTTTATATGGCCAGTCGCCGAGAATGGGGGCGCTAAAGTCGAATTGAAATCCGGTGCTGGCTTCATACATTCGCCAGATCGACCCGGAATCGAAAATCTGGCGGCTCGGCACAGCCGCAATCTTGGCTGCCCACTCTACTCGAATGCTAAGGTCGAAACAGTCAGGGGCGGCTCGAAACGGTTCTAGCGACGAGCCTAACGCAACATCTGCACACTGATCACCGGCAACCTGCACTGTCACTCCGCCCACGCGGAAGCCGCTGCAGTGCGCAAGGCTCGGATCGCAGACTGTATCCGGACGGGCCTGCCTGGACTCTGTCATCTTCCTCCGCCCCATAGAACCACCGGGCACTATGACCCCGCGTTGCCGCAAAGAACTCCGCATCCACCAGGCTGGCCCGGGCCGCTAGCGCCCAACACCTTGCAGGCCCCCAGCACAGCCTCCTCTGGGCGCAGGCTGATTGTCGTCAGACGTGGCGGTTCGTATATCTTCTTGGCATCACTTTGGTCGAGATCACGATTCATTCAGCCTCCACCTTGCCGTAAGTCGCTTACTGCCACGCCGCGTCTCTCTAACACCGCCGCACACTCAGTGGTTTCCGCAGCTTCCACACCCACCCGAGGTCATACTCGAATTGTTCAGGATCGGAAGAATTTGTTGCGGACCTACCCAACCCTCCACATCGATCTCCTTGCTTCGAATTCGCCGCGCCGACTCCAAGACTTCGTCGTGCTGAGCGCCACCGGCACAGAACTGACATTCTCCGTGCGTCGGAACATCGACTCCGATTGTTGCTGCCCGCAGGTGTGCCACGTGGCAAAGAAACTCGACGGGACTCTCTTTGTCACCGTTCTCCATTTCGCCATTCGCCGGACACATCCCACAGAGCGATTGAATCCGACACTCGATACACTTGGTGACTCGACTGCGTTTACGGGTACGTAACTCGTGAAGGGAGTACTCCCATGCGGGTTTGAGGCCGGCCTCTCGGATGTCGAAAGTGTCCTGCTGCGAGATCACGCAAATACCCATCTCTCCATACGCATTAACAGCGAATCCGCTCATCCCACCGCCACAAAAATATACGGAATCGTTCTGCGCTAAGTTAGGCGGATTTTCCAGATCATGCTTCGCCAACCTGCGGTATTCACTCATGCCTTTCGGAGCGTTCATGTCGAGTGCCACCACTTCCTCTGGCGTGAGCCGTACGGCGAGCGGGCTCTGCGAGCAATCGATGCGTGGATTAATCTGTCCGTCGAACTTGAACTCGACGTCCAGTTCTTCTTCGGCGAACTGCCGCATCGCCGTGATTTCGTGCTTGTTGATGCTGGTGGCCACGGTCTTTAGCTTGAGCGGCAATCCTCTTTCGCGCAAGAGTGCGATTCCTCGCAGGCAGCGGTCGTAGGAGCCGGGGATTTGGGTGAGAGCTTCGTAGGTTTCGCGGGTGCGGCCGTAGAGTGTGATTTCGATGGCGAATGGCGGCCACTCGACCAGATAATCTGCAATCTTTTCCGTGATCATCGTGCCGTTGGTGAAGAGAGTGATCAGGAAACCTTTTTTCTTGGCGTAGGTGTAAATTTCGAGAAAATCTTTGCGGGCGAAAATTTCGCCGCCGGTGTAGAGGAGCCAGAAGCAGCCCATCTCGACTAACTCGTCGAGCATTTTGAAATGCTCTTCGGTGGTCATTTCGCGGCGGCGGGCGGCTTGATCGCCCATGGGAAGATTGTTGTAGCAGTGCTGGCATTCGAGCGGACAGCGGCGGGTGACTTCGATGGAAACCTGCATGGGCGCGCGCTTGCCGGATTGGCGCTGGTGTAAATCTGCGCTGAATGCCCCGTAACTCAGTTGTTCCATGGTCCCCCTGATTTATCCCACCATTTGTAGCGGCTCGCGAATTTGCACCAAATCTGCAGCCAGCATGTCTTGCAGGAACTGTTTCACGTCCTGCTCCGCCTGATCGCGCTCGACTGCATATTCGCTTTCGACAACGTTAACCAATTCGTCAAAGCACTTGGGTGATTCGAGCGACTGCCAGATTAAAGAGCCGGTTGAGTTGAAGCTGTAGATCGACGCCAGATCTCCTACTTTGCCGCGCACGGGAACGATCAACGTTTCTCCGGCGACGCGGCGTGAAACCACGGATTGCGAGCGCACGAAAAGTTGTGCCAGGTGAGGACGGGAAGAGTCCTCAACAGATTCCGTGGTTCGCAGCAAGACAGTATCCATAGAAAAGTTTGAGAAACAATCTCCGCTTTGGATTACCGCAGAACTGAGCCTATAAAGCAATTGCGCCTTTGGGCGGAGGTATTCGATTGGTTATCACCCGTGATGGTTCAGAAACATAGTCGTGACAAAGAGTTACGGCATCGGCGAGGGTTTAAAACGAAAATAAAAACAAGGACGACCATTCTCTTGGCCGTCCGATTTTGGTAAATCACAATTCTCGAAATTATCGAAGACGAAATGCCGCAGTGACTCCGGTAACCATCGGAGAGCGGGAAAGTTGGCTATGATGATGGCCTGGGGCAGTGATGAAAAAACTTAACTTCCTGGTCTCTCTCACCAACGACGACAACGACTACCAGCAGGAGCAAGCGGCGGCGGCGGAGAAAGCTGCGCGGCGGTTGGGCGTGGACCTGAAGATCATCCACGCCAATAATGATGCGGTAACGCAGAGCCAGCAATTGCTGCACTATATTCAGGGAGCGGCCGCGACCCGTCCCGATGCGATTGTGTTTGAACCGGCGGGTGGAACCGGGTTTCCGCAAGTGGCGAAAGCTGCCACCGCCGCGGATATTGGCTGGGTGATTCTGAATCACGAAGCGGATTATGTTCACCAACTCCGGCAGACCTGCCAGGTGCCGGTATTCTCCATCAGTTCCGATCATGGCGAAGTCGGAGAGATTCAAGGCAAACAGTTTGCGGCGTTACTGCCTCAGGGCGGTACGATTTTATATATTGAGGGTCCAGCGAACAGTTCCGCGGCCAATGAGCGAACTGCGGGCATGAACCGGACCAAGCCCGTGAATATTCAAGTAAAGACGATGCGAGCGAATTGGACGGAGCAAAGCGCACACCGGGCGGTTACTTCGTGGTTGCGCTTGCGCACGTCGCAAGAAACACACATCGATCTGGTGGGAGCGCAAGACGACAGCATGGCGGCGGGCGCGAGAAAAGCTTTTGAGGAGATCGCAGGAAGCGACCGCGAGCGCTGGCTGAAGATTCCTTTTACCGGGTGTGATGGCTTGCCGAAAACCGGACAGGCCTGGGTACGAAGCGGAGTGCTGGCGGCGACAATTTATATACGTCCCATCACTGACTTGGCGTTAGAGATGCTCACGGAAGCGATTCGCACTGGAGTTCAACCGCCCGAGCGGAAACTGATCGTTCCCGAGTCCGTGCCTTCTTTCGAAGAGCTTGCAGCGCGCACGGCAAAGAGCGGCGCCGCGAAACTGCATCGCTCAACTAACGCTTAACCACGCTGGAGGTTCGCGCGTACGACCAACCTCGAAGATTACAACCGGGAAGCGGAGATGGTAGCCAGCAAATTATCGTCGGCTCCAGCTTTGCTGAGGCGTTGACGGATATCGTCGCTCAGAGGAAAATCCACTTTAAATTTGTCGACGAGAGTTGCGAGGCGCTTGCAGGTGATTCCGCCCTGAAGTCCTTTTTCTACTTCCAGCAGAGAGAACGGCTTTGAGTTTTCCGTTTTCGCATCTGGCTTCGGCTCTGTTTTCGCTTCGATCACCGGTTCTGGAGTTTTTGCAATCAGATCCGGAGCGCGCCAGTTTGCTTCCTGCCGCGAGATCGCGCCCTTCTTGAGCATCTGCTCCAAGCCATTTTGCGCGGGCTGATTTTGTTGACGCGCGGCTTTGCGAAGCCATAACGCGGCTTCATGCGGATTTTTCGAAACTCCACCTTCCCCATCGCGAAACAGGCAACCCAATTCGTATTCCGCCGCGGCATTATTGTGCGCGGCAGATTTCCGCAACCACACCAGTCCTTGCTTTGGATCTTTTAATTCTCCTTTTCGGTAAAGGACTGCCAGCGCAAACTCCGCGCCGGGATGGCCCTGATCGGCGGATTTACGCAACCACTCCAATCCCTGCTTGGAATCTTTCGGAACACCTGTACCCGTGTAATAGTCCTTGGCCAATTCGTACTGAGCCTCGGCGTTCCCTTCTTTGGCTTGTTTGTGAAGAGCGGCGAAGTCCCGCGTTTGTGAGGAGGCAAGCGAAAAGGCGAGAGCTGCCGCGACAGCAGAGATTAAAACAACAGCAACGAGTGGATGGCGAACGTTCATGAGCCGATTTTCGTTCAGCTTGAAATCCTCGGAAACATGGGGGCGATATTAAGTCGGGTGAGGGACGAAGTCAATGGAGAGTGCGGGATGCCGATCATCCTTCGAGCGTTCCTGCCACAGTTAGAAAGTAACGCTGGGTGCGAATTCCGTGCTACTCTTTTACGCGAATCGGCGACTTGGCGCCGCTTGGGGCGGAATCGGTTGAGTCCTCGCTGCGCTCGGCGGACAGCCGAGGGCGACTGCTGCCACACAGGCGTCGCCGATTCCCTGCGCAACTCATGAAATATTGCACCTCATGCCAGAAGACTTTTTCCACCGAGCATGACGTGTGTCCGACGGATCACACGCGGCTGCAGGTGGCGCACGAACTTCAACCGGGCATGATCATCCGCAATAAATATCAGATCATCGAACGGATTGGGATCGGCGGCATGGGGCTGGTTTATCGCGGACGTCATCTCACGTTCAACGAGATTTGCGCCATCAAGATTGTCAACGATGACATTGCCGGCAATGCCAGCTTTTTGCAACGCTTTCAGACGGAAGCCATTGTCGCGCGCAAGCTGCGGCATCCCAATGCAGTGCGGGTGGAAGATTTCGACTACACCGAAGATGGAAGACCCTTCATCGTGATGGAGTTGGTGGAGGGGAAGAACGTGAGCGAGGTTCTTCAGAAAGAAGGCGCACTGGCGGTTCCGCGCGCCATTCGCATCGCGCGGCAAGTGGGACTAGCGATTGGAGTAGCGCACAAGCTCGGTATCGTGCATCGCGATTTGAAGCCGGGCAACATCATTCTTACTACCGACGAGCAAGGACAGGAAACCGCCAAGGTGCTCGACTTTGGAATTGCCAAGCTGCGCGAGGCTGCGGGCCAGGACCAACCGGAGATGACGATGACCGGCATGGTCGTCGGTACTCCTTTATATATGTCGCCCGAACAATTTCTGGGGAAGAAAGCTGGCGGAGAAGTTGACGGGCGCACGGACATTTATTCGCTCGGCGTGGTGCTGTATCAGATGATCACGGCGCAACTGCCGTTTGAGGCCGAGACTCCGTACGCGCTCATGCTGCAACATCTGCAGACGAGCGTGCGGCCTCCCCATGAGGTGAAGCCGGAGTTGCATATTCCTTCGGCGCTGTCGCAGGTCATTTTGAAGGCGATGGAGAAATCGCGGGAGAACCGATTTCAGACAGCGGAAGAATTTGTGGCGGCGCTGGATCAGGTTACGGTGGGCGGCGTTGACGCAGTCACGGTGGGCCCCACGGCTCGAGGGCCAACTTTTGAGGCTACCACGGCTTCGCCGACCGCAGGCCTTCCAGTGGTAACCTCGGCAGGGATTCCGCCGCCGACGAGTTCGGTTTCGAATGCAGTCAACTCTCTGCCTTCCGGTGTGATTGTGCAGTCCCCTGCTTCTCCGGATCCGGCGGTGATCAACAGCGCCGCGCAACATGTATTTATGCCGCCCCGGAGCCTCAGCGCGAAGCTCTTACTCCGCGTCGTAATTGTTTTACTGGCAGCGGCATTAGTTGGGGGAGCGGGCTATCTGAAATTTCAATCGGCGAGGCGCGCCAGAATAAAGAGCGAAGTAATGCAGCTGTTGAAGGATGCCCCGTCACCGACTTTGCGCGGCGCGGACCTTCGAGTGTGGGTATCAAACGATCGCGATGTAACGCTCGATGGAGCGGTACATGGCGTCGAGGACTCCGCGCTGGCGGAGTGGCTTTCCAGTTCGGTGCCGGGCGTAACTCATGTGCACAACCGGCTGATTGTGATGCCGGCTGTGGCGACTGTAACTTCGGAGTCGCTGGTCAACAAAGGGATTGCGTTTTTGGATACAGGGGATTACGCATCTGCCATCGACTGCTTCCGGCAAGCGTCAGCCGATCCAAATAATAAGGCGGCGAAGCAGTTGCTCGATCAGGCGCGGCGGGCGCAGCAGACAGAAGAAGAACTGCTCAAGAACCGGCAGTAAAGCTGTCCCGTTATTACGGCAAGTACATGAGGGGAACCGGGATATCGCGCCGCACCTTGTCGTTAAACCAGTTCATGTCCTTGATCTCTGGGGCAAAATGAGCCGGGTCGTTGATGTAGAGTGTCCCATCGCTATCGACGCCTGTAATTACGATCACATGGAGCGGGCCGTTCCAACGTCCCGCCGCCCAGATGGGACCGTATTTGGTCAGCAGGTCAGCAATGTATGCGGGACCATATGACATTGGATATGGCGGCACCGTTCGCAGGCCAGCCGCACGGGCGAGATCCATGTACTGGTCGTCTGTAATTCCGGTATCCGCTTTGAAGACGGCGTCGAGGGGATCGGCAGACATATTTCTGTATTGGAAGAGCATTCTCGCGCCGGCGCTCCAGCAGGCCATCGGGCTCTCCTGGTGAACGAAGGGAACAGTCACGCCTACGGATTTCCCTCCTGTGTTGGCGTCGGGCAAAATCAGGACATCGCCTACGAAGATCAAGTTCGGATTTGGCCGCTTGACGCGGAATGCATGGTTCTCAGGGCTGTTGTAGATCGCCTGCCAGTTGGGAACGCCGAACTTCTTCGCGATGGCGGACAGATTATCTCCCGCCTTTACCGTGTATGAGAAAGACATCGAATTCTCCTCTTTGGCGATCACGGCGCTGTTTAAGGTGAATGATCGCCTTATAAGACGACCGGATCGCCGGTTCGGCCGCTTGCGCGAGCTCAGAACGGAGGCAGATCAAAAAAGAGACGAGCTACGTCATGAGCCCTGGTTGAAGGCCTCCTTCACAACTTGCGCTTCGGTTTGATCGGCGGCGGCTTGCTGATCCTGCAGAGTGTTTGCCGCGGAATTATCTGGCGGAGGTTGTGGAACTTCTCCACCAACAGTGGAAGTGTCGGGAGCTTTGGGAATGCCGCCGGTGCCTTGTTTGGAGGCAAGCGTCTTCAGGCCGTCATCCATCTGCTCCTGGAAATGATTGTGCATTTCCTGCAGGTCGTCGACGGAAACGGCGACGGTTTTGCCAGAGGCACAATCTGATTTCTTGCTGCTGGTGACGATGGCCGTAACTTTCTGGTCGGAATCGGGCGTGGTGCTGGTGCGGGTGAGTACGTCGCCGCCGGTGAGGCCGCATTCCTGACCGTCGGCTACGACCGCGAGGTCGCTGGCGACGATGAACGTGGTATGCGCGGGATCGAGCGCGGCCGGTACTTCGCCAGCGCTCGCCGTGGTTGCGGCAGGTGCGGCTGCGGGCGCGGCGCCACCCGCTGCGGGTTGACCCGCGGAAGCCTGTTCGGCAGCGAGTTGCGCTTTTACTTCTTCAGCGATCGCCTGCTTCACTTCGGGAGTAAGAGCGACGGTGCCAGAGTTGGATGCGGGAGCGGACTGATCCCCGCCGCCATTGTCTTGCGCCGTCGCATCTCCTCCGTTCCCTGCGTCTCCTCCGCCGCCGGCTTGCGCGGCGTTCGCTTCAGCTTGGGCCGCGTAAGCGGCTTGCAGATTTGCGGAGATGAGGTAATCCGTCAACCAGAATGCGGCACTCGGATAAACGGCATAGGGAGCGAAATAGCCGCCGTAGAAGCCATACCAGGGAGCGCCTCCCCAGCCCCAGCCCCAGGCGACCGGCGCTGCCCACGGATTATAGGCCCAGCCGTAGAATCCGGGATGGTAGTAGTAGGCAGGATAGTAGCCGTAGTAGGGGTGTCCGCCGTAATAGTACGAGCGGTAGACATGAGAGTAGGCGTGGCCATTCATAACATAGGTGCGGGAAACATAAGTGTGCCCATTGCGAACGGCGTAGGGACGCTGCACGTAGCCGCCGTGTCTTCCGGTGGTCACGACACGAGCGCCGTTGTGTTCGCTGACCACGGTCCGTCCGCCGTGCATGCCGTGCTCGATGTGCATGCCATTTCTATCGACCGAGCGGATTTGGCCGTTGGGCCGGATGCTGGCATGGCCTCCGCCTTTCAGTGCGACTGTTCTGCCGGGAGGCGTGCGGCTGGCACTGGCGCGAGTTGCTCCGCCAGGCCTTCCGGGCGCCCCGCCCTTCCCTGCCGTTCCCGGCTTGCCGGTAGTGTTTCCGCGGCCGGCTGTGGTGTTCGATTTACCCGCTGTTCCGGTACGTCCGGCGGTTGAAGTGCGCGCCGTGGTGCCCGTTCTCGTTGTAGTTCCTGGCCGGGTCGTGCCCGGCTTGGCGGCCGTGGTGGAATGTCCGGCTGTGGATGTACGGCTCGGAGTGGAGGTATGCGCGGCAGGGTGAGCAGGTGCGGCAGCATGAGCAGCTGGCTTTGGCGGTGCGGGTGCGCTTTTCTTCTGGCCCCAAGCAAGAGACGGAAGCGCCATGATAACGAAGAAGAGGACCATGGTCTGCAGCTTATTCATGATTGTGTTGCCGGATTTCATCGCAATCTCCTGACGATCGGAAGGCATTAATTTCTATAGTGACTTCATCGGCAAAAACGTTACGCGCCCAAGTTCGGCCTGGGAGAATCTCGACCTCATCTGATGGGGGGCCCCGTGGGCTCGCTACATCGCTCACACAGGGAAGTGACGGAAATCTTGCTCCAGGGAGGCGGAACAAGTCAAGAAAAATCCCGAGGATTGATCAGAGGATGAATCAGTGGTTGCGGTCGACGCTCAGGTTGACGCGAGACAGGCCCGCCTTGGCGGCCTGATTGCCGGGCTCGAGGTGCAGGACGATGTCGTATTCGTGGCGGCTGGAGTCATAGTCGCCGGCCCCGGCATCGGCCTCGGCTTTTCTGAGTAATAGCGGAACATCTTTGGCAGTAAAGCCTTCATACTCGGCCAGAGGCTTCACTTCGACGGCCGTGGTTGAAGGCGGAATTGTTTTCGGCGAGTCCGGCTTGCGGCCGAGGCTGGCAGCGGCCGATGCAACCTTCGCGGGTTGCACCGGATGGGTCAAAGGCGAAACAGCATCGTTCTGCGAGGCTGCGGGTTTCGAAGTCTGCGGCACAGCGTTGATATTGGTGTTTACTGGGAGGTTAGTATTTACGGGGGCGTTAACTATCTCAGGCCGCTTGTGCAGCGCGGGGATCGCATACACCGTGGCCAGGGCCAGCACTCCTACCGCCCCGAGAGAAACCAGCACGCGATGGGAAGACATCCAACTGGGTTCGTTTTCCGGTACGTCGAAGGCGGACAACTTTGTGGTCGAAAAACCGCCTGTGCGCAACTCGGATGATTTCGTTCGGTGCGGCTGCGCGCGATTTTCTTCGACAGCTACGAGCTGATCCGGCTCATCGGGGACGGGCTGTCGTTGAAGCGCTTCCTGCAGATGGGTCGCGAAAAACGCATAAGTTTGCGGTGAGGCCCAAAGGAGTTCAGCGTCCCCTCCCGCCGCGTGGCCTGCATCGGGATCCAGGGAACGAAATTGCAACCCGGGTAAGTCACGAAGGTGATCGTAGGTTTCACGGCTCACGAGGATCTGGCCGGGCTGGGCTTGGCGAAGCAAGGAAAAAGCAGGCGCCGCGGGGCCGGCATCACCTTCCAGAAAAGGCCGAAGCTCAACCGGGCGATGGACAGCGATAGCCGCGCCAAAACAATCGTCCGGACGCCGCCGGGAAAATTCCGTGACCGCGCGCTCGATGGACTTTGCAGCTTTCAGTGCCTGGACTGCATTGTTGAAATGGGCCGACATGCCGCTGCGCAGTTCGTGCAATGGCGTACCTTGAGCAGCGGCCACCACGTCCGCAATCAGGCAGACGAGATTGCTGTCCGTGTTCCAGGAGACCTCCGGTGATCTGGGCCGCAACTGAGCCGGGGTCCAAAGGCGGATGGAGATATCCGCCTCCGCCTTATATGGCTGGCGGTTGGCGCCTTCAGCCTTTAGGTCGCGGCTAGATCGGAGAACCTGAAGTCCCGCGTTCATGTCTTCTGGATGTTGCATCCGCTTGCGGCCTACGTGGCTCTTCGAAAATCGAGCGAACGCGCCGGGGGGTCGGCAAGACTGCCAGCTTACGTCAAAATACCCCGGCGCGCAAACCCCACGAAAGTGGTGGATTTTTAGAGAAGTCCCATGGCACAAAAATGCCCCCGAGCGGCATTCTGCGGGGCGTTTCCCTACTTGACTTCAAGATATGTGTGAGTATTATTGCCGTACCTCTGGCAGCCCAGTGGCTCGGCGCTCCGAGTGTCACTGCCGGCGCGAGATTTCCAGGAAAACTATGGCTTCCTCGTTTCGTGGCTTTTTGTCTTGCGCTCTTCGTCTCGTAGTGTGTAATTCGCTTGCGATTGTACTGTTGGCTTCCCTTCCCCGAACCAGTGTTGACGCTAAAGAACCTCCAGTGAACGCCATTGAACTTTACGACGGCCCGAACGGGGCGGCGTATGTTCAGATCGCGGAGTTCATGATCAATGGCAAGGCGGAACTGAGAGCTTGCGGAGCGGCGGAGCGGATTGACAAGTCCGCATATTCGAAGCTGGCAAAGGTACCGCTTTCCGGCGCAACTTCACTGGAGCGTGGGGTTGACGGAGTAATGACCATCACCCGGGACTCGGTAGCGACCTGCGTGGTTCCCTCCAATTTGAAGCTGGAAAAAAACGAGGGGTCGACACCGGCGGAACTCGCCGAAATGGCGGTGGTGCAGGGACGCGTGGTGGCTTCGTCTCCGGCCGGGGTGGACGCACCGCAGCCACTGAAGCGAGGAGTGAAGATCGAATTCGTAGCTGAGGCGGATACGGAGTTGGCCGAATATCTTCGAGCCGAGCGGTCGCACTCGATTGCCGGATGGCGGGATTACCTTGGCCGATATCCGACGTCTCCTCATCTCGCTCAGGCCAAGCAAGGGCTGGCTGCGCTGCTGGTAAAAGAAGGCGAGGATCATCTTGCCGCGTATCGCAAATCAGCGGGATCGGCGGCGCCGGCATATGCGGAGTTGAAAGCTGCCAAGCAACGTGACGACGAGGCACGGGATCTGGCGCCATCGTCGGCTGCGGCGTTGAAGTTGAGAGATGATTTTCGCGTCGAATTGGCGACGCTGACCGAGAAAAGCCGAACTGAATTCCAGGCTTACAAGTCGGCCTTGGCGGCGCACAGCGCGGGCTACGTTCATCTGGTGCAGGCGCGTGACATATCAACCCAGGCGGTTGAGATTGATTCAACCTTTGATCAGTTGCAAGCCTTGCAGACGAGCATTGCCGCGGAGAGCCGCACGCTGGAATCCGCTTTGACGGCGGGCGAGGGATTGAAGGCCAAGCAGCAGTTTGACGCGGCTTTGGCGGCGATCGCTGCCTACGTTTCTTTTGCCGACGAAGAACCGCGCATCGCCGCGATTGTGGATGCCGATTACAAGTTTCACTTTGATCAGGGCGCAAAGTTTGCCGGCAGCGAGAAGTGGCAGGACGCGGTTCACGAGCTTCGCAGGGCGAATGAAATCAAGAAGACCCCCGAAGGTTTAGCCGCTCTGAAGAAGGACGAACAAGGGCTGGAGACCGCGAACACTCGTGCGGCCGCGGACGCAGCGCTGGCGAGGAGCGCGGACTTCGAGGCGCAAAAGCAGAACGTGGAAGCTTACGAGGTTCTAGCCGATTTGCCGGCTGCCTCGCGAGCCCTGGTGGCGGAGCGCATGCAAGCGCTGAGTGAGGCTTACATCAAGGGCGCTTCCGATGAAGCCAAGACTCTGCAGGCGGCGCACACTCCAATTCAGGGGCGGAACGATGAAGTAGAAGCCGAGCGCGCTTACGACTTATTGGAACGAGCCTATGAAGTCGGCGGAGAACAAGACAAGAACCTAAAGCTGCGGATCGATTTGCTGTCTGAAACCATCAGCGACCACTATCTCGAGGTTGGAAAGCGTTATCTGGAAAAACCGCTAGGCTCTGGAGTGGGGCTGGCCTGGCTGTATCTCGATCTTGCGCAGCAATACAAACCGAACCGCGACGATGTTCGCGATGAGCGGACGCGAAGCACGGCGATTCACCAGATGCGCTCGAAGCTTTCAATCCGCGTGGTGTTTCGCGATCAGACATCGCGGCGCGACAGCGCGGGCTTCGCGGAGCAGCTTTCGGATGCGATTGCCACTGGTCTTGAAACTTCAGGATTGCCCGTGCGAGTAGTACGCTCGAACGACACAACCAATGCCGAACCGAATTTCCAGTTGGTGGGCGACGTGTTGCAGCATCGGCCGACGGTGGTTTCCACGGTAGAAGCGAAAGAATCGAAATACCGGTTCAGTTCGCGGGACATTCCCAACGAAGAGTGGAACAAAATGAATCGGGAGTATGAAACTGCGAACCTGGAACTGGAAAGCGCGCAAAAGGCCCTGGAGGGCGCACAGGCGCACGGCAAGAAGAAAGAAATTTCCGAAGCTAACGATAGTGTGGCAGCGGCGGAGAAGAAGGTTCAGGAAGCGCACCAGAAACTGGATGCGATTCCGAAGACCAATGCCGAAGATGTGCTGAAGCCTTACAGTTATACAAAGAAAACAATTGACCTGAAAGCGGTGGTCGAGCTGGCGTTTCGGATTGTCGATGCTTCGGGTAACGCAATTGAAGTTGTGCCCGCTTTCAAAAAAGAAAATCACGACACCTTTGTGATCCTGGAAAATGTCAAACCAGAGGATACCGAAGGGATCAAAGCGCAAGGTTCGCCGCCAGATGAAATTCAGTATTTGAACGATGTTGAGATTGAGGCGCGGGAAGCTTTGATCAAAGCGGCGCGGGAAAAAGTGGAAGGCTTGCCGGCAAAGATTCTGGATCTCGCGCACCGTCGTCTTCAAGATGGTGATCTGGACGGAGCGGCGGAGGCTTACATACTCTATCTGAATGCGACGCCGGAAGCGGACACGAAAGAACGCAGCGAAGGCAAGAAATTCCTCGAGGGAAACTTCAATATACGCTGGGTAGCAAGCTCAGCCTCGTAACAGTTCTTGGTATCGACGCGGCAACAGATTGGCAGGAGAGCTTGAGCACCCCACCCCTGACGCGCATCGGCAAGTACGAGATCACCGGCCTCCTCGGCCGGGGCGGCATGGGTCTGGTCTATCGCGCTTTCGATAAACATCTTGGTCGCGAAGTGGCGATTAAAACCATCACTGAAGGTTTCGCGGAAGATCCGGAAATGCTGCAGCGCTTCTATCGCGAAGCGGCCAAGACCGGCATGTTGAAACACCCGAATATTGTGACGGTCTACGATTTGGGTGAACAAGAATTTCCCTACATAGTGATGGAGTACGTTGCCGGAGAAGCGCTGGATCGCGTGATCCAGTCTGCACGTCCGCTGCCTCTGGTTTTGCGGCTGAAGATTATCGAACAGGTCTGCTCCGCGCTGGCCTATGCGCATCGCAATGACGTCATCCATCGCGACGTAAAACCGGCGAATGTCATCGTGCAACCGGATGGCGTGGCCAAGCTGCTCGATTTCGGAATCGCGCGCCAGGAAAAACAGGAGCGCGGATTGACGCGCACCGGAAACGTGATTGGAACCATCCATTACATGGCGCCGGAGCGACTGCGCGACCGTGCTTTCGATGGCCGCTCCGATATTTTCTCGGCGGGAATCATGCTCTACCAGTTGTTGACCGGACAACTGCCCTTTAGCGGCGAAGATTTTAGCGTGGTCCAGAAATTATTGAATGAAAAACATCCGCCGCTGGGCAATTACTTGCATGACTATCCGGCGGCGCTCGATGCAATCCTCGATCGATCATTAGCCAAGAATCCGGATGACCGCTACAGCTCTGCCGATGAAATGGCTGGAGAACTTTACGCCGTCGCCGACGAAGTGAAAAAAGGCCAAGTGCTCGAGATGTTGGAGCAAGCCGAATCCCTGGTAAAAGAGCAGGAGTTTCTGAGGGCACGCGAGATCCTGCTGCAGGTGACCAAACTGGATGCGCAGCATACCAAGGCGCGGCAGTTGCTGGTATTAGTGCAGCAGAATCTTGCATTGCGGCAACGCGCGGGCCAGATCAAGGAATTAAAGTTTCAAGCCGAGGCGGCGCTGCATGAAAGGCAATACGAGGTCGCGATCGGCCATCTTGAGGACGCTCTTCACATGGACCCGTCCAGTTCGGAGCTGGCGGAATTGCTGGAGTCGGTGCGGAGTAAAAAGCAATCGCGGGAAAAGATTGAAGTGTACTTGCGTCAGGCGGATGGAGCACGTAGCCGCGGAGATCTAGAGGGGGCGCGGGGAATTATTGCGAAAGCGCTTGATCTTGACAAAGAGGATTCACGGGTGCGCGCCGCCTTTGCAGTTGTGGCGCAGCAGGCCGAAGAAGCAGCGCGACTGGCGAAGGCGCGGCAGTTGCTGGATTCCGCGCGCAGCGAAATGGGGAGCCGGCACTTCACCGCGGCGATGAAATTATTGAGCGATGTTGAGCAGATCGATCCCGCGAACCCGGAAGTAATCTCTCTGCTGAAGCAGGCGAAGGCCGGACAGGAACAAGAGCAGCGGCGACGAGTTGTGGAACAACTGCAGAACGAAATCTCCGCGGCGACCACGCATGAGCAGCTCACCACGGCGGCGGCGCGGGTAAACCTTGCGCTGGAGAGAATGCCGAACGAGCCGTCCTTACTCAAGTTCAAGGGACAATTGTCGCGGCAGATTCGGGACTCCGAGGCGCGGCGCGAAGTGGACGAAACGGTGCAGCGTTGCCGCGGATTGCTGGAGACCGCTCCGCAGGACGCGCTGCAAGTGGTGCGCGACAAGCTGCGAGAATTTCCCGGTAATGAACGGCTGCTGGTTCTGCAATCCAGTGTTGAAGAGCACATTGAGAGCGGCAAATTGCAGGCGGCCCGAGAGCATTTTTTGGCGCAGGCCCACGAAGCGATCGAGCAGCATCAATACCGGCAAGCGGTGAGGCTGCTGGAAACATGCCAGGCGGATGGAATCTTTTCCGGGGAGATTGCCGAGTTGCTGGAGTTTGCCCGGCACGAAGCCGAGCAGCAACAGCGAGAATCATTGGTGGAATCAAGTTTTGCGGAAGCCCAGGCCTTGCTCGCAAAGGGAGCGTACGCAGAGGCAATTCGATTTCTTGAACCGGTGGTAAAGCAAACCAATGACGTTTCGATGCGAGCACTGCTGGATAAGGCTCGAAGCCAGGAGCAAGCGCTGCAGCAGAAAATCGCCGACGTACTGAGCGCGACACAGGAATTAATGAAGGGCGAACTTTACGAGGAGGCAGCAAACTTCATCGAATCTCAGCCGGAGCAAGTCTTGCAAAGTGCGGGGGTGCAGGAAGAAATTCGGAAAGTGCGGTCGGCGCGGGACAACGAGGCGGATTTATTGAACATTGTAGGAACCGCCTACGCCGCTTTGGATAATCTTGACTTCAGCCGAGGCTTGGCAACTCTGGAGGCGGCCCTGCAATCGAATCCTGAATCGCAATTACTAAAGCGCGTGCACGGGACCTTTGAAAAGAGGATCAGAGTGACGGCTGATGCTGCGCTTTCTTCGGCGGTGACCCGGGCGCGTGAGGCCTTGGCGGCAGGAGATGCGCGATCAGCCGTGGATGTGATCCGATCTATCGCGGCGGTCACGAGTTACGCTGGGATTGAATCGCAGGGTGAACGCGATCGACTGCTGAAAGAGGCTTTGCGCGCGAAGATGCTGGCGCGAATCGGAATCCGCAGAGGTCGAACCGCTTCGACCAAGGCGGTGCCCGAAGAGTAAGCAGAGCTTCACGATGTAACTCAATACCGTATTGGTTAAAGAAAGAAATGAATTTAGTATTCCAAGCCGCGGGGAAAACCGACATTGGTCTGGTGCGGACCAACAATGAGGATAATTTTGGCTTCGATTTGCGGCGCGGAATTTTTGTGGTATGCGACGGCATGGGAGGAGCGGCCGCCGGCGAAGTAGCCAGCAAGATCGCGGTGGATACGGTGCTGGCATACTTCCGCAAGGATCCCGGGCGCGCGGAATCGCCGGTGGTGGGACGAAAGTTTGAGGGCGTTTCGGAATATGCCGCGGCATTGGCGAACGCCATTCAGCTGGCCAACCAGTCCATTCAGGAGACCGGGGCGCAGAATCCGGATCGCACTGGAATGGGTTCGACGATCGTGGCGGTGTGCGTGCACGGAGATCTTTTCTCGATCGCAAACGTGGGAGACAGCCGAATTTATCTGGTACGCGGCGGAGGCATCCAGCAACTGACGAGCGATCATTCCCTGGTCATGGAGCAGGTGCGCCGCGGCCTGATCACCGTGGAAGAGGCGGAACGATCCGAGATGCAAAACGTGATTGTGCGCGCCCTGGGCTCGGAGGATATTGTGGAACCAGATTTGGAAGATCACGAATTCGCGCCGGGAGATTTATTGCTGCTTTGTACTGACGGAATGTCGCGCTATGTCAAAGAAGAACAAATGCTTGAAGTAGTAAGCAGCGCGAAATCATTGAATGAAGCGTGCGGAGGATTAATTGAGGCGGCCAAGGCTGGCGCGAGCGACGATAACATTACTTGCGTATTGGTGCGCGCTGCCGAGCAATCGTGGGGCGAGCGGCTGATCGATTGTCTAACTCCGGGGCGAGGCAATCACTCGCAGCAGAGTTCGACGTGAAGACATCGACTTGAACCAAGCCGGTCGAAATAATCAGTGCGCCACTTGTGACACGCAGCGCAAGCCGGTCAATTCTGACGACTGGAAGGGATTCACGCCGGTAACGTCCAGTTGATAATCGTAGGACTTTGGCTTGCCATTCGGAAGCATGATTGTTCTTGCATTCGACTGCATAATCCATTCCAGATTGGTGACGTGGCCAGAACCCTGAGAGCGGGCATCGGCTACGAATCGAAAGACTGACCATGGTCCCTTGAACGAACCGAGCGTATCGCCGCCGGGAGTGGTCGCTTGCACATCCTCAGAGGCGCCGGTCCAGATAAATTGTTGTTGGCTGCCAGTGCCCAGCATTGTTTGGTTGCCGATTTTTAAGACGACTTCCACATTGCTTGGCAACGTTTTCAAAATGTACGAAAATTTGGGTGAAGATGAACCGCCCGAGTAGAGCGCATCGCTGAGCGCGGCGGCGCGATTGAAAAACGCCAAGAAGACTGGTGATGGCTTGATTGCGCCGCCCGGAGCGACTTCGTAGTGCGATCCCTGCTTAACCAAGATTTGCTTGAGCTTATCGTCGTAGAAGGCCCATAGCGCGCCGGTTTTGGGAGCAAGAATCTCATTCAACTGATCGATCGGAAGATCCTGATCGGAAGCGGGATTGAATGGATATTTGCTGGTGAGCTGAGCGAAACGGCCGCAGAAACTCTTCCCCGCTGCATTCACGGCTGCTGCGGGACCAAGTTTCAGCGGCGCGTCTACATTCGTGATGGGCTGTTCGAGAAGTGCTCGGACCAGATTTTCGTTATGAAACTTTTGATCAACACGTGTACCCATGACCTGTGTGACAGTAACTTTGGCTGCGCCCTCCGAGTTCGCAACTTGTGAGGCAGCGGTTGGGTCCGTGGGATTACTAACTAGCGGGGCGATGTCAGATTGCAACTTGGTGAGAGCAACAATGTAGTCCTTGTTGGAAGGAAGAATATATTGATCCGGGAGTTTGTCCGGCGCACCAGGAGGCTCGAGAGCTTGCACGGGCAAAAATGGTGCAGCCACATCGGGAACGCTGACCGCAGTATTGTTCGAAATGAACCAGAACAATTCCAGCAGAGGCGAAGTAGGCCCGGTTAACTTTTCCAGCTTCCTTCCGGCATCGGCAAAGTCTCCGTAGCCAACCACGGACGAGGTTTGAAGAACAGTGCGCCATTCCTTGGTAAAGTCGTCGTAGTAACGCTCGGTAAGTTTCTGCTGCAGGGTTGCCGGATCCAATTCCGATGCGGTCGCTTTTCCTAACACCCATTCCTCAACACTCATGAATGATGGGTTGCGAAGCGCATCCTGCACAAAAGTAAATCCATCTCGAGTAAAAGCACCTCGCACTTTATGGTTGCTTACAATTACGCCGAGTGAATCGCGGAACTGCTCGTTGAAGCTGACATCAGGAATTTTTGCTTTCGCGATCAGCGGCAAATAAAAGCGGTCGATGCCGGCGAACTGAGAGAGATAAAAGCGCGCCCGGCCGATCGACTTCGGATCGTTATCTGAGGGGAACGGGTTCGCGGCCGCGAGTTCCGTGCTGTAGAAATCGAACTGTGTCTTGGCGAGTGCCGCGCGATCAGCATCGATGTCTCGGCCTGCACTCCAATGACTCATCAGGACTGGAGAAAGGAACTCCTTCGTGCTTTTGTCGTTGTTGCTGGTAGTGATGAGGTAGGCTTTCAGTTCGTCGTAGGTTTTCTCGTAGCTGTCGTTAGGGCCCGGCGTATCGGGAACCGCGCGGAGACCTTCAAGCAGTTTGCCTTGCGTATAAGCGAAAAGAATCTGACGGAAGCGCTGGAAGTAGGCCCCCTTCGCGTCGGAGTACAAGCGATCGCCGATGTAAAGTCCCCAGCGCAGATGCAGCGGTACACCATCGGTTTCGTATTCGGCGAGCGTAGCCACTTGCTGGCGCAGCCGATCGAGTTTCTGCAGGCTGGTGAGCGAAGGAATGTCATTCACTCCGCCCTGTGTTGCCGGCAGATCATTGATCGCCGAACGGACATCATTTTCCAACTGATGATTGCCGACGAACGAAACCAGAAAACCAATTCCGCACACGATCGCAATCAAAGACACTGCCGTTAAGACCACACGACGAAACAGGCTGACGCGGGAACTAAAACCACTGGCGGCGAGAGCGACCCGATCTTTGACGATAATGTCGTTGAATAGCTGGCTTAGAAAAACCCATTGCGGCACTTTTCTCGAACTGACGCCTCGCGAGGAAGGCGCCGAAGGCGTAGCGCCCAATCCCGTACCACTTGCGCTGAACGTCGTGCTACTAAAGATTCGAGTCGCGCCGGCTCCGGCACTGGATGACATGTCCGCAGATTGTACTTGCGGCGCCGCGACAGCCACGTCGTCAACCATGACGGGCCGGACACCGGAAAAATAAAAACCGCGAAGAAAAGGATTTACACTGAGCTGGCTGGGACGAGCCAGATCGACAAGAAACTGAACCAGCAGCGTGCGCAGCTTTCGCAATTCGCGCGGGAATTCGTAAATCGCCGGCAGTTGGCTGCCGTCGTTTTCTCGTCCGAGAAGATCGAGCCGCCGTTCCGCGAGAGAATAAAACAGCTCGTCGAAAGCTTTGCCAAGACGGCGGGTTTCCTCTTCCGCATACACACCCGTGGCCAGAGAGCGGACGGGCAGAGTGGCGCCAAGAACTTCGGAGGCTTCTTCCTTATTAAGGCCGCGAACAAACTCGGGAAAGAACGAAATGCGATCCAACTTGGTGAACAAAACATAAACGGGAAAGCTGATGCCGAGCAGTTGAGAAATCTCCTGCAGGCGCACGGCCAGTTTGCGCGCGGCGGAAAGAGTGGCCTCACTGGCGCCGGGCTTCAGAAAACTTTCAGTGTCATAACAGACGATAGCAGCGCGCGGGGCTTGCAATCCCTTGCCCATGGCGGTAGAGACGCGGCCAGGCTGCACCAGCTTGACCAGGCGTTTCCAACGCGGCGGCTGGGTTAACAAGTCACCTGCGGGGTCCACGAAGATTGCCTGTCGCGTGTACCAGATGTTGAGCAGACGCGTTGGCAGAACGGTGGTGTCTTGATAGACGTGGCCCGCCAGCAACTCGGGATCGAGCGCGGAATGGATGACGGTTGTGGTTTTGGTTGCGCCAGTATCGCCAAGAACAAAAACCAGCGGCAGATTTCCCAGGTTTGCGCCGCGGCCTAGAGTTGAGCTTCTTAGACGGCGAATGGCTTCGCGCACCACGAGGTCGAGGTCATCCGTGGCGGCGGTTTGACCGGACTCGGTTTCAGGGCCAGCCTCCTCCGCTTTATTTTTTCGATAAAACCAAACGAACGAACCGGCGGCAATAAGTCCAACGAAGGCGAGGCCGCCGCGCAAGATCCAGATATCGGAACCGTGTAGATGCAACCATCCGCCGAGGAACCAGACCAGCACCAAATAGGCCAGCAAGATTACCCCGGTCGCTAAGTAAACCATTTCGCCTCTTTATTTCGATTTCGATTTCGATTTCGATTGCGCCAAATTTCGATTTCGCCAACGAGGTTTCGCTAGCTACTTTGCCAACTGCGCCAGAGCGGAGAGTTCTGACGTGCCGGAAACCAGAAGAAACTTAAAAATCAGAAATAACGACAGCGCCAGCAAAGAAGTGACGAGCGTGGCGATTGCCAGCCTGCGGACCCAGGGATCGGCTTGCACCAAGCGGACTGCGTCGGCGGGAATTGCGCCGCGGGGGGAAAGAGCAGTCAACGGTCCACGCACACGCCGAATTTTTTCCTGCACTGCCGACATGATGGAACGCAAGTCGCCTCCAGCTGCGTAACGGCCCTTGAAGCCGAGCAGCATACACAGGTAATAGACTTCGAGCAGGTCCGCTGTTTCCACGGAGTCAGGACGATTCATCGCCTTCTGCAGCTCTTGAAAAAAAACTTCTCCGGCCAACTGATGGCCATAGAGTTCGGCTTGCAGGGGCAGGCGAGGCCAGTCGGCAAAGGCCGGATTTCTGCAACCGAGCACAGACTCGTCGAGAAAAGCGACCACAGCGAAGATCACCTGCTTCACATCTTCCACGTTGCAGCCGCGGCTTCGAGCCTCCTGCTCCGCCACGCGCAGCGCCTGCTTCATCTGCGCGCGAAACGATTCCGCGTCCGAGACGGCCTGGCGGTTGTAGCGCAAGCGCACGATGGCGGTAAAAACTTCCTGGAAGCCGAGAGCGAGATTCCAGCCGCGCCGATCGAGGGCGGGACTGGAGCCGCGGTAGCTGCCCAGCGGGGATGAATGGGTCGAAGACATGTTCAGTTCTCCAGAATCACGACCAACTCCATCTCAGGAGCCGGCAGTTCGCCGGGTACGTAGACTCCGACGGTGCGCGTTTGCATGATGTGTTCCCAGCACGGCCCGCTGCGGCTCACCGTAAAATATTGGCTCTCAACCTTGGCGGAGACCGCGGCTGGCGGCACCTCCAGGTGGGTAAGCGTCAAGCCGGGGAGCGCACGCTTTACCAACTCCGGAACAAACTTCGCGGAACATGCTTTGACGAGTTGAGGGACCTTGGCGATCAGGTCGGCCTCGCCCACCTGTGAATGAATTCCGAGGATCCACCGAGAACGCTCGAAACAACGTTGGTCCTTCACTTCGCCTTCGTAGAAATAACGTTGAACGGCCTTCAGGGGAATCTGAATCGCCTGCGAAGGAGCGACGATTTCGAGGTGGCGGCGGATGTGTTCATCCAGAGCATCAAGGCCCGGACCAGGATCGCGATGATCGTAGTGCGGCAAGGAGCGCGGATGAACATCCAAGCCGAAAGTGCACAGAGCGCCGGCCAGGCGCGACATTTCGCGGAAAAGCTCCTCGGGATGGCCGTGCTTGGAAAGCAGCAGATGGCGAAGCGGAGTGAGGCTCGAATTGATGGCGTGCAGAAACCAGAACTGCGAAACGTGGCGGGCAGACATCCCGGCCTGAAACTTCCCTGCCGCCTGCTGTTGTTCACGAGAAACCACCGCGCTTTTATCTTCAAGAATCTCGACCAGGCGCTGCAGCATTCCAGTTAAATGCTCGCTCGCGCTCAGGCGTACAGAGGGCGGAACAAAGGCGGGATCGAAAGCAAAATGACCCGAGCCATCGCGCACCAAACGGGCCAGTGGAAGAGTAAGAAAGTCTTCCTGAGATTCAATATCCAGAATCAAGCGGATGTTCTTGTGCCCGAGTTGCACCGGCTTCTCGTCGCGTCCGGTGTTTTCGTCGTGCATCATCTCGACCACTCCGGTGTAGCGCGTGTTCGAGTCGATGGCGGATTGCAGATCGCAGTTCTGACCATCTGGAAGCCAGCGAGGTACGGCCAGCGAGACCGCCAGATGATCGGCAGTGGGAGGAAAGAGTCCGGTAACATTGCGAGACTGCGGCAATGAGTCGCATCCGGGAATGTCGAAAGGTAAACCATCTTCAAAAATTCCGCGGGCATGGACCAGCGCAACTGTTCCGTTGCGCAAGGCATCGGCATCGAACTGGCAGGCAGAAAAACCATAGGCATTTTTCCACAGACTCGCGGTCGCGAAGTGCATTGACTCTTCGAAATAGCGGTTCTGCGCCTGAAAGTGATGCGGGCCGAGATACATTCCTTCGGCCCATACGATCCTGGAAAGCGACTTCATGCTCACTCACCCTGGGAAAACGACGGTAGAATTGTCTCCCGAACGGCTGCGTTAGACACAAAATCCAATAAAAAACGAAACCACGCCTGGCCAGCGATGCTAGGGGTTTACTTCTTTACTGTCAAGACGATGGAGTGCAAGCTGCGGGAAATGGCCACGGATGGCCGATTTACGGAGTTGGAGCAGCAATTGCTGTGCGATGAGTGAGCATCGCGGCGCGAACTTTTGTGGTACGTGCCGGCATATTTCGTAATATAGTGGACGTGTTTTCGGGCACAGTCGAGAGTCTGGGTGACCCTTGAACCTATGAAGTTTGCAGACAAATACGAGCTTTCTGACGCGGTCACGAGTGGCAGGCTGGAAACATTCCTGGGCCGGGATGTAGGCAGCGGTGAGCGGGTGCTGGTACACATTTTCGATGCGCCGGCAAAACAACCGGGGCAGCCAACGGTCATGTGGGCGCTTGAATCGTTTCGCGCCATCGCTCCCGAGGCGCCTGGACTGGTGATTGCGGCTGGACGATATGGCGGAACAAGTTATGCCTATCTGGTAACTCGGGTTCCGGATGAGGCGGCCCTGCAGCGATGGAAGCAGACTTACGAATCGTCTACTGCTGAGACGCGAGAGCTTCCGGTGATGCCGATTGTCACGCCCCCAACTCCGCCTGCCAGTGCGGCACCAAGGCCAAACGCTGAAGTCGTGGCGCCCACGCCGCTGAGCAAGCCGCCGAATCCTCCCACAGGCTTTTTTGGATTACGGCAGCCGATTGAGGCGAGCGGAAAACCAACCGATCAAGGTGTGAAGCCGGCGGAGAAAAATTCCGAAATTGCGGGAGACGATAACGACCTGGAAGGAATTAATTTTGGACGGCGGCAAGAGCCAAAGGGACGGGAACCGGGCGAGTTCACGAAGCAGTTTTTTGTAGGATCGAGTGAACCACGGCCTGCGAGTGCGGGTCCGGTTGCATCAGGTCGAGTTGCACCTCTCCCCGTTGAATCAGTTCCAGTTGAACCGGTGGCCAGGGCGCTGCGTAAGGATCAGATCGCGGCGGCGGACAGCACCAGAAGCGCTGGCCCGTCTCCTAGTCCGCATGGCGCCTTGCCCGAGTTCGGAGGATTTACTTCTCTATTTTCTCCGGGGCCGAAGTCTGAGTCTGCGGCGATAAAAAGCGCGCCGAGCAGAAACGATGCGCCCCGCACAGCCGATGACGCAAAGTCGGGGGACTTCACAAACTTTTTTCAGGGACCCTTTGATGGGGAGCGGCCTTCGGAAATTCCCAATGTGTCGACAAACCTCACGAGCACGTCGAGAGGAAAAGTTCCCGGGGAATTTACCCAGATGTTTGGCGCGGTGAAAGATAATCCATTTGCCACACCATCTTCGTCAGGTCCGGTCGAGGAACCTCCGCTGCGAACAGAACCGGAGTCTTTCACTCGCTCGTTTGCCGATCCAGTATCGCCCGGCGGTGAAACCAGAGGAAATGGAAATCAGAAACCCGCTGCGTCCGTGGAACCGAAGTGGACGCAGCCGCTTCCGCCTCCCGTGGTCTTTCCGGCCGATCCGCCGGAACCGGCAGTTCCGCGAGCGAGTAAAGAAAAGCCGCGTGAATCCAGACCTTCCGTACAGGGGGGAGCGACACAACTGTTTTCTGTTCCGGGCGGACATTCGGCCCCCAGCCCGCCTTCGCCGCCCAGTGGGCCGAGCGAATACACGCGGATTATTTCCGGTGGCATGCTGGGCCTCAATTCTTCGACGGAACAAGCGGCCGAGGAAGGACCGGCCGCGGGCGGGCTGCCAACTTTCAAGATGCCCGCAGCAGCGGCTCCGCCGCCGCCGAAGATCGCAGCGCCGCCGGCGCCAAAATTGCCGAAGATGCCTCCGGCTCCGAAGATTCCGCCGGTGGGCGCCTTGCTCCCTAAGCCAAAATCGTCCTACTTGCCGATGATCATTATCTTGAACGTGTCACTGATCATCGCCGTGTTGTTGATCGTTTATTTTGCGATCAGGCACTGACCAGATAGCGGGGGCAATCAACTTCCCTGCGGCAGCAAGATCAATAATTCCATGGTGGGATTGGGCAGATCGCCGGGAACATACGCCGCGAGGTTACGCGCGCGATTGACGGCTTCCCAGGCGGCTCCAGACTGGTTCAAGCTGAAGTACTGATATTTCAGCTTTACTGGAATCGCGCTGGGCGGGTTCGGCAGATGTTTGAGTTGCACTCCGGGCAGCGCCTGCTTGATCAGATGTTCGATGTGCGTGGCTGAGCAGACTTTCACTAGTTGCGGCACTTTCTGGATGATCACATCTTCTTTGGTCTCGGCGCTTACGGCAAGATACATGCGCGTGTTCGCGAGATACTTTTCGTTGTCAATCGCGGTAGCGTAGATCGATCCCTTCACCGGCTTCAAGGGCAGAGACACGAGATTTGTGGGAACGACTGTCTCCAGTAGCGAGCGCAGTTTTTCGTCGAGCTCAGCGAAGACCGGACCGAGTTCGTCGTGCGCATAGAGCGGCAGATCGCGCGGGCGGAGCTTAGGCGAAAAAGTAGTGAGGGATCCGGCCAGGGAAACCATCGCCGAGTAAAGCTCCTCGGGATGAGCATGCTTGCTTTCAAATAGGTGACTGAAAATCGGGAAATGCGAATTCACGGTATAGAGCAGCCAGAAATTGGCGATATCGGAAGCGGTGAAATCCGCCAGGCTCTGATTTTTTTGCCGGCGCCCGCCAGCAAGCTGCGTGCTGCGCGCGGAAAGAATCTCGATTAACCCACGGAGCAAGCCGGCCAGATATTCGCTGGCATTGATGTCGATCAGAGGAGGCACGAAGCGATGGTTCAACGCGAAGGTACCAGCCTTCGTCTTCTCCACGTTGGCGATGCGCAGCGCGGAGCAACCTTCACGGCTTTCGCCTTCCACCAGTAAACGCAGATTTTTTCTTGCCACCTGAACCGGCTTCTCAGTTGCCCCCGTATTTTCGTCACGAAATGAAGTGACTTCCGCCAGGTATCGAGTGCTGCCATCGCGTTGAGCCACGGACACGTTTAATCCGCGCTGGCGATAGCCGGGGATGGCCAAGTAGATATCCAGATTCTGAGTTGCGGGGTCGAACCATTCGGCGAGCGCTTTGGAAGGCGGCGCTGGATCGGCGTCCGGGACATCGAACAGCAGACCGTCGGGAAAAATTCCCGAAGCACGGGAGACCACCAGCTGACCTTCGCTGAGAAGTTCCTGGTTGATGACCAATTCATTAAAGCCCCAGGCGCAAAATTTGAGCGCTTGCAGGCGAAAATTCAATGTGTCTTCGATGAACCTGTCTTGTGTCTGCAGATGCTGAGGAGTGAGAAAGGTCCCCTTGGTCCAGATGACAGGTTGCAATTGCTTCATAGAATCGCCCGGTTCGCGCGGGTTTTCCCGCGGCTGCCCACAATAACAATTATTCCGCCAGGAAGCAAAGGCAATCCGAACCAGTCAGCATTAACGATTTTAATTTAGTGCGAAGTCTTGAAGGGCAGGAAAGATTAAACTGGCGGCGCTCTCCTTGCGAGCGACGCTTCGTCGCGGAGGTTCGTTGCGATCTTGACGGCTTGTTACTGCGCGCCAAACGGGGGTTTCAGCAATCCATCCATGAACTCCAGCCATTCCTTGTTCATCATGCGCCGTTTAAATGAGTTGCGGGAAAAAACTGCCAAGCCGAAATCCCCGCGGGCGCGGCTGAGCACCATCTGGATTTCGTCGCACATTTCTTGCGGAACCGAGTTCTCATCTTCAAGTTTTTCCAGCAGTCTTTCGAGCAGTTCGAACATATCCGGGGCTGACGCAATCAGGCTGGGATCGACCTCCGGTTCCATCGACGCAACGGTTCGGCCAAATTGATCCATAACCCGTGACTGTTTCTGCGGATCGATTCTCCACATCCCTGGGGTAACTTTTTTCTTCGCCATCGGTTGCACCTCTTTGTTGCGCGTCTCTGCTGCCCGCTGCTCGAGAGCCCGCCCCTCTATCTATCGGCTATAGTCTAGGATGCCGTTACATCCATCAAGGTTACTGCCGTTACTAGAATGGTGCGTGGTCGACTCGGACGTAAGCTGCAGTGACCCTTAGATTTACGACGGATTCCTGGAACTTACACAGAAGGCTGCGGTTCTCGCCCGTTCACGACTTTTGGGTGGCAGCTGCGGATTCAAATCTCGATAACGCTCAACCGCACTCAAGTTGCATTCGCAGGCAGCTTTGCTAGAATGCGGGGCAGCCAAAAACGGCGGGAGGTGCTGCGATGCCAATGCAGGTTTGTATGGGCGCAACCATGATGTGCAGCTTCGGCATGGCACCGAGTTCGCTGGTCGTACTCCCCACTAACAGGGTATTCACCAGTGAAATGCCCGATGCCAACATCATGGACAACATTCCGATGGTTAATATCATGCCGTTTGGCATGTGCATGTCACCGGCGAATCCCATGGTGGCGGCTGCCACAGCCGCTGCAATGGGCGTGCTCACTCCAATGCCGTGCATTCCGGCGACCGTTGCACCATGGGTGCCGGGGGCTCCCACTGTAATGTTGGGGGACATGCCCACGCTGGACAATACCTCGCAGCTCATGTGCATGTGGGGCGGTGTCATCACGTTTGTCGATCCGGGTGAGTTTACGGTGATGGTGCCGTAGCCTCGGGTAAGAGGGCGCGGAAAAGAGGAATCGCATGCCAGGTCCGCTTGGGTCACCAACCAACAGTCCGACGCCTGATGGTGGTACCTCGGCCATCACCGAGCACAGGCCATCTGTGCCACATAACGGAGCTTCGTTCTCCGGACTGAGCAAGGGAGACACCTTTTCGGAAAAAGTTTATTTTCCCGTGACCGCATATATGGCGACAGGTTACCGCAAGGCGCTTTATAGACTCGCCAGCGATGACCAGGGCCGGTACATCCTTGAGACTTGGCTGGGGGGCGTGACTGATGCGGTAACTCTCTGCAGTGACGACTGGGGAGATTACATGCGCGCGGAGCCGGACCTGCAAGACCAGATCAACGCGAAGTTGAAGAATGACGCGGATGATTACTGGGAAAGTGGCCAGCCGTTAAAGCGAGATTATTATTCCCATTTCCACGGGGACATTGGACACCATGGTTTAAGCGGCGGTCCAAATGGCGGATATTTAACCGGCTACCAACTCTTGCACGGTTCGAAGCACTGCTATACGCGTATGACGGTGACGGGCGTTCGCGAAGTCAAGCTGTCAGAAGGCAATGACACGATGCCCAAGCTTAAGGACGTGGAAATTATAGGCAGGGTTGCCGCCGGCGGCAGTCCATACAAAGTTACCTTTGACAATTTGCGCTTCATTTGGAACGACATTGTGAATCCCAACTCGAATTATGGCGGGGATAATGTTCTTGCAAGAT
Organism: Candidatus Sulfotelmatobacter sp.; assembly: GCA_049684755.1. Lineage (GTDB taxonomy): Bacteria > Acidobacteriota > Terriglobia > Terriglobales > Acidobacteriaceae > Sulfotelmatobacter. The sequence goes on along the minus strand of JBAVGI010000300.1, from coordinate 15,780 downwards.
ACGGCGCCTTCGAAAACCACTACACTGGCCACATCCCTCCCAGGGATTATGTAATGCACATCATGTGGGAAGCCGCAGCACCGGTCACGTTCGACTTTCCCAGCGGCTACAGCCGATTGAAAGAATTCAAGCCATAGCAGCGAGGCCGAAATAGGATCAATTCAATTTTGTTCCCTCGCTGCCATTATCAGCCGTGCCGGGATCTTTCAGAACCGTCGATGAGCCGGGCGATTGCGGACTCGCATCCGCCACGGTCCCGGTAATCTCTATGGTGGAAACCGCCCCGAGTAGTGGAACGGTCGGCGCGTCTTCAGGTTCATCCACCCCGTTCCTGGAATCGTTATCGATGCCCCGGCACCCATCGTAAAACCTGTCGGGATATCCAAAGGTTGCGGAACCGTGAGCACGCCACCTTTGGGCGTCATGGTCAGATAGTTTTTTGAGATCGGGCCGATGCCTGCCGTGGTGAATCGGGCAGGTCCATCAAAATCAAAAATATGAATAGCATCACTGGTCGAGAAGGTCAGCCAATCGCCTTCTCCAGTGACTGATAGCGGCATCAGGTCCGAAAGGCCTCCGGCAATTACCGCGCCTTTATATAAAAAATAGGCGTACAGATTATTCTTCAGGTCGGCAATCTGAAATAGAGCGGAGTCCACTCCGCCCGCAATGGCAGTTAAAGACCCGCCAGAAACCCATTTGATCCCCCATTCCCTGCTCAAGGGTATAGAGGTTGGTTTGGGCGGGATTGGCGGAGGAATCGTATCGGTGGTAATCACGACAAAAGCGCAGCGGTCTTCATCATTTTCCACGCCGACTTTGTGTTTGGCCCAACTGGCGAACATTGTGCCGGCGCTAAAGGGAGGATCGAAGTCAAGCCCTGGAACCGTGAGGCCAGCCTTCAGGTAGTTCTCGACAGCCTGCGCCCGATCTTGTCCCAATGCGTAATTGTGTTTGTTGTGATCGATCTGCATTCCGGTCAAGCTGGCGGAACCGGTGGCGGAGATTTTCCAGATCAGCGATTTGTTGCTGGCATTTACCCTGTCGATGGCATCGTCCAGCCACGACAAATGATTCTCTTTAAGAATGACGCCGTCGATATCGAAATCCCATAATCGCGCGTTCATATGAGTTGGATCCGTGGAGTGATCCGTTACTTTTCCACTAAAGCTGGTCGCTGTAACCATGTCCGCGGTCTCCTTGGTTCGCAAACTAACTAACGATTTAATTCAGCTTCTTGCCTTTGCTGCCGTCATCAGCCGTATCAGGATCTTTCGGAGCGGTTGGCGAGTCGGGCGATTGCGGACTTGCATCGGAAACGCTTCCGGCAGCGCCTCCGCTGTTAATGAATACCATCGGCCCGCTGATGTACACACCGCTAGGATTGATGTCGACGAAACTTCCGCCCACTTTCAGGGTGAGATCCACGCCGGCTTCAATCACCGCGCTCATCCCCGCATTCAGGTGAATGGTGGTATCGGTTTTCATGGCGAAAGCCATTGACGTTTCATCCTTGTTTCCCGTGACCGCCAATGAAACATTGCCGGTTATGCTCTCGCTCTGATTCCCCGTCACCGAAAGAGACTTGTTGCCGGTGACACTCTCCATTTGATTGCCGCCGACGTTCAACGACATGTTGCCGTCGATTTTTTCGAAGTGGTTTCCCTGCACGTGCAGATGCTTGTCGGTCTGGATTTGCTCCAGCTGATTGGTGGTAACGATAAGGGAACGGTTGGCGCCGATAAATTCGCGTGAATCATTTTCCACGCGCAGATCCATATCTTTCTCGGCGTTGATGAAGATCTGCTCATCGCCCATTTTGTCTTCGAAACGAAGCTCGTTATAGTTCGCACTCCCGCCGCCTTTGGAGCTGCGAGACTTGAATGTGCTTCGCGTTTGATAATCGGGCAGAGTATAAGGCGGCATTTCTTCGGCGTTGTAAACGCGTCCGGTGATAAGCGGGCGGTCGGGATCGCCTTCTTCAAAGCTGACAATCACTTCCTGCCCGATGCGCGGAATCCAGATCGAACCCCATGTAGCTCCGGCCCAGGGTTGGGACACTCGAATCCAGCAGGAACTGTTTTCGTTCTTCCTCCCCAGGCGGTCCCAATAGAACTGCACGATCACACGGCCATATTTGTCAACCCAGATCTCCTCTCCAGCTTTGCCCACTACCAGGGCGGTCTGCGGGCCTTGCACAAAAGGCTTCGGGGTGACACGAGGAGGATGAAAAGCAACCGAGGACGGAATGCATCTGAAAGTATTCGAGTAGCTCTCGGTAACCGTTCCCGCGGAGGTGTAGGTCTGACCGACCGACGCGATGTGATGGACTTCAGTCAGCACGAAGGTGGTGTTCTGGTCGCTTCGGTAATGGTTTTTGAGTTGAAAGGTGTAGCCCGTGGCAAGGCCGCGGCAGTTGCTCGCGCCCGATGCCACCATGTAACTTACTTCCTCTTCCTGCATACGAAGTTTGGCTACGACGTCGCCCTGATCTTTTGTGGTGTACAGGCCGGGATAGTCATACAGTTCCAGGCCCTGGCTGGCCGATAGTTTTACGACCGTGGGCTCATTGGCCAACAGGCTGGTAGAAGGAGTAGTGAAATTGTAGTCGGTGACGGTGTACTTGCCGGTACGGACTTCCTGTTCAACATGCCAGTCGGCGATTGCTTCCGGATCGTCCAGGCCGCCAACCGCAGCGTCATAGCTGAGGGGAGAACCGGGACATGCGGGCAGGGCGCTGGATTGATCCGCCAGCACCATGGTGTGCTTGCCTTGCACCGTGTGATCGAAGTAATAAAAAATTCCGTACTCTTCCATCAACCGGGAGACGAAGTTAAATGAAGTTTCGCGATACTGCACGCAGTAGTCGAGTTCCGGATAGTCCGACTTGAGGCTGAGTCGAAAATCCTTGAAGCCAAATAAATTGAAGACCTGGCTGATGATATTCGGCGCAGTCATATTCTGGAAGATTCGACAATCGGCCTGACGAGTGAGGAACCACAGCCAGGGCACGACCTCAGCGCGGTAGTGGGTGAACATACGATCGTCGGTATCGCCCTGGGTAAAGCGGCTGACATAACCATTGATGTAGCGGGGAGTGCCGTCCGGCAACTGGATGGTAATCGTAACTTTTTGTCCGACAATGTCCTGGAAGGAGATGGAGGAGTGCTCGAAGGCGAGCAGATTCAGCTCGTAGCTGAAAAGGCGGGAGAGCCCCTCGTGCCCGGTGAGATCCTGCAGCAGGAGCACGTCCTTACCCAGTGGAGTGTCCAGCGCGAGCAGCCGGTGCTGCTGAGTGTAGGATGCGTCTGCCACGAAGCCGTTCCTTCCCTAAGTGCCGCAACCTGCCGCAGAAGCGCTCAACGACCTTCAGAGCCTGCGGCAGTGCGATCGCATCGAGTTCTACTGATAAACGAAAGCCCCGTCGGTGCCAACACCCACGTGGATGCGTTCCATGGATTCGCCTTCCGCCATGCGTCCCAGCAACTGCCGGGAAATTTCCGGCAGCAGCGTGTTGGTCAGAATGTTATCCACATTGCGGGCGCCACTTTCCACTTCAGTGCAACGCTTCGCTACTTCGTCGACCAGGGCGCCATCATAAGTGAGCGCAATTTTGTGATTCTCCTGAATCCGCCGCTGAATTTTGCCCAGCTTAAGGTTGATGATCAACTTCATGTTCTCATCGCGAATCGGAAGATATGGAATGATCACCAGGCGGCCGAGAAATGCTGGTTTGAAGATTTTGTTCAGTTCTGGCTTGAGAGCTTTCACCAAGCCCTCCGGACTCGGCATGGTTTCCGGATCGGCGCTCAGTTTCGCCATCGTATCGGTGCCGGCATTCGTGGTGAGAATGATGATGGTGTTCTTGAAGTCGATTTCGCGGCCCTCGCCGTCCTCCATCATTCCTTTGTCGAAAACCTGGTAGAACAGTTCCATCACGTCCGGATGGGCTTTTTCGACTTCATCCAACAGCACCACGGAATAGGGCCGCCGTCGTACCGCCTCCGTGAGAACACCACCCTCGCCATAACCCACGTAGCCCGGAGGCGAACCCTTCAGAGTTGAAACCGTGTGCGCTTCCTGAAACTCCGACATATTGATGGTGATCAGGTTGCGCTCACCACCATAAAGAAGGTCAGAGAGAGCAAGCGCGGTTTCGGTCTTCCCTACGCCGCTGGGGCCGACCAGCATGAAAATACCGATGGGTTTGTTCGGATCATCGAGACGGGCGCGCGATGTGGAAATTCGCTGGCCGATAATTTCGAGAGCGTGCATTTGTCCGATGACCCGTTGGCCGAGAAATGCGGGCAGAGAAAGAACGGTTGAGATTTCGTCCTTCATCATTTTGCCCACCGGAATTCCGGTCCAAGCGGAGATGACCTCGCCGATGATCTGGGCATCCACGGCGACGCGGATCATTGGAGTTTCGCCCTGCAGGGCTGCCAGATCAGACTCGGCCTGCGCCAGCTCGGCGCGCGCGGCGCTCAGATCGACTCCTGGCGGCGCTTCCGCAACTGCGGTGGCCGTTGTAGACGAGGATGCGCTGATGCCATCGCCAGTTGTTGCCGCTGGATTGGCGATACCGTGTCCGCCGGAGCCATTTCCAGCCGTATCGGCGGGAACCGCGTGCTGCGAAACCGAACCCTCGAGCTGCGCGCGCAAATCACGAATGCGAGTGACCAGCGTTTTCTCTTTATCGAAGCGTGTTCGCAAATTGGCCAGACTGTTTTCGATTTCCGATTTCTTATTGGCAATTTCTTCGAGGCGCTCGTGATGGTCGGAGCCAACGGCCGCTTCACGTTCTAGAATGCGTTGCTGAACCGCGAGATCGTCGAGTTGCCGCACACTGTCTTCGATGGCCGGAGGGGTAGCGCTTTGGCCAAGCGCCAGCCGTGCGCAGGCCGTATCGAGCACACTGACGGCTTTATCGGGAAGCTGGCGTCCGGCGAGATAGCGATGCGAAAGATGGACGGCAGCAGTGAGTCCTTCATCTAGAATTCGGACTTTATGATGCTTCTCGAGCGATGGCACGATGCCGCGCAACATGGTCATGCATTGCGTCTCGATGGGCTCTTCGACTTTCACCACTTGAAAACGGCGAGCCAGCGCTGGATCTTTTTCGAAATATTTTTTGTATTCCGACCACGTGGTCGCGGCTATGGTGCGCAATTCGCCGCGCGCTAACGCAGGCTTCAGCAAATTGGCGGCATCACCTTGCCCGGCGGTTCCTCCGGCGCCGATCATGGTGTGCGCCTCGTCGATGAACAGGATGATGGGAGTGGGCGAGGATTTGACTTCCTCGATCAGGCCCTTAAGGCGATTTTCGAATTCACCTTTGATACCGGCGCCGGCTTGCAATAAGGCCAAGTCCAAGGTTCGAATGGTGACATTGCGAAGCGGCGGAGGCACATCCCCATCAGCCACTCGAATCGCAAACCCTTCGACCACTGCGGTCTTCCCTACTCCCGCTTCACCGGTGAGAATTGGATTATTTTGCCGGCGTCGCATCAAGATATCGACGACCTGACGAATTTCCAAATCGCGCCCCAGCACCGGATCGATTTTTCCCGTCTTCGCTTTTTCTGTAAGGTTGATGGTGAACTGATCGAGGTTCGGAGTCTTGCCGCCGGGTCGCGGACCGGTAGCTGCACCGGATCCGGCAGAAGCGGCCGCGGCGGCTTGAGTTTCTTCACTCGAGCTCGCAACGATCGCGGAAAAATCTTTCGCCAGCGCATCCGCCTGAACCTTTTGGAACTCGCGGCTCACATCGCGCATCAGGCGAACGAGTTCGCCGTTCGTGGCGAGGGCAAGGATAGTGAAGCCGGTGCGGACCTGACCAGCGCCATAGTCGATCGAGCCGAGCGTCCAGGCTTCCGTCATCATTTTGATGAGCGTTGGACTCAGCGCAGGCGTGCGCGCGTTGCCAGACTTCAAGCGGTCGAGCGAACGGAAAAGCTCTCCGGAGAATCGGGATGTGTCCAGTTCGAAGTGTTTGAAAATTGCCGCCGCGTCATTATCCGAGGAATCGAGGAGCTTCAACAGAAAGTGCTCAACCTCGATATCGTAATGGGTGCGCGCGAGGCAGAGTCCGGCGGCCGCCTCCATGGCGCCGCGCGTCGAGTCATTCAGCTTGCCGATCAGAGATTTAAGATTCATGTTCGTACTCCTTGTTCCCCATCAACGTTCGTCATCGTTGTTCCGCCTGAATCGAGAGGACGGTGTCGTCCGGATCACGCCCCAGAGGCTTTGACTTTAACCACGAGACCCAGCCTAACTGCGGCCCGGACTCATCTTCCGCTCCCAATTCACAGGGCGGGACATCTTCGCGTTCGAGAATCAGCTTTACTTCGAAATCCAATTCGTCGTCGGAAAAGAACCTCACCCAGGAGCGCAGCGGTTCCCAGTTCGAGCCGTCGGGGAGGAATTCCAAATATTTCTGCAGGCTCAACGGACCGAGAACGATGCGAATTTTCGATTGCTGGCTCCAGACCTCGTCGCCGACCACGGCTCCCAGGCCAAGGCATTCGCTGTCGTCCGCTCCATCGGAAAAACAGCAACGTGCGGCTGGATCAAGACGATACCACGCTCCGGCAAATTGTTCGATCTTTACCGGCACAGAAAAGTAGTCGGCGAGAATCTGGCATAAAGCCTGCGCCGAACGGGGCTTTTGCGAGAGCAAGCCGGAATAGTAGATGAGACTGTCATCTGGAATTGCCAGACGATCCTGCAATCCATCTGTGCCCAGGCCTAGCAGGCTGAGGAGATGACGGGAGAAGCGGTCGCGTTCGTCGCGTTCGGCCGAGACATCGAGGCGATATTTTCTCCAAGCCCGATAAAAAAGCGAAATGAAGCGATGATTGAAAATGTCAAGAAAGTCGCGGAGCGTTCCATCCGAAGCCCGCAGCCGCTCGATGATCAAGCTAGTGTAGGGATTTGGCAGCGTACCCTGGGGACCGGTGAGCCCCATGAAATTCACAGTCATGTTCGGGGCGTCGCCTTCGTTCTCGGGCCAGTCCATCGACTGAATCTGGCTCGCGGGAAATGCCAGCGAATTGTTAACCCCGAAGCGCGTTACCTCGCGATTGGGATGCGCGAACCTGCCGACGGGCGTACGCTGGGGAAAAAGCTTCTCAAGCAGACGCACGGCCTGAAAGAAATCGAAACGGAACGGCTCCTGCCGAAGCCTTTCGCCGACCGCAGACTCTTTCAAATTCGGCTCGATTAAATCAGTATTGCTTGTCCCGCTCTCGGAGGCCACTCGCCCAAAGGCTCCTTTCGCTGGCGGCTACGGGCCACCAGTTGACTGAAACTGTTCATGGATACGTACAGGCCGAAAAACTTTTCCAGCACACTGGCGAACAGATACGCGCCGCCGCCGCTGAACTGCTCTTCGTCGAATTCCATCTCGACTCGCGTGCCACGCGCGAAGCTGACACCGTGTTCTGAGATCACGCGCGTGAAATGGCAGCGCGCATCTACAGAGGTGATTCCACTTATCTGTTTCCTCACTTCCGGCGAATCGGAAAAATCGTACAGATCGAGAATTTTCTGCAACGCGGCTTTGCCCTCATCGACCAGCGACAAATAATTGAGCGATAGGTGCGAAGTGAGGCACCAGAGAGTTTTGCCATCGAGCGGCGGGCGTAGCGTCCGAGTCGGCTTGCGCAAAGCCACAATCTTTTTGATCGAAGCCGCGCCGGCCATTTCGAAGTCGCCGTTCTCGCTGCCGAAAGGCAAGCGGGTCACGAGATCGCGGTTGGTGCAGGTGCAGCGAACCGTCACGGTATCGTAATCCAGTTGCATCGGAGTCGCTGCAATGTTCACCAGGGATACGAAAACATCCGAGCCTTCGTCGCCTTTGCGGGTAGAAGGCAGCCGCGTGGTGTACCAGAAGGCGGGAGTTGAATCCAGAATTTCGTGGCGGCGCGAATACAACGGATGATACGTAACCGTTTCGTGCGAGTCCGGGTCAGTGCTCACAACTTCATCGACGGAATAGACCTCCATCGTCTGGCGCCGGCGCGCATCTGGGACGACCGGGTATTCATACCGCGTCTGGTCGACGAGTATGGGCTCGGCGGTCTGGCCGAACAAGTTGATGATGGGAGTGCAACCCAGGCGCAGGGTCTTCGCGTCCACAGCGACTTCGAGGCGTTGGTGGCGGCCGTCGTGCTCGAACGGTGCTATCAGGAAAAGAATCTCCGCTTTCGATTTGAGTCCCGCACCCGGCAAGGCGGACAGGCCCTTCAGATTGAGGAAGAAAAACTTTTCAGGAAAAGCGAAATATTCCTGAAGCAATCGATATCCAACAAAAGATCGCTGCGGATAAGACAGCACGTCTTCGTCTTCTCCGAAGCCCATGGGACGCAGATTACGCACCGGCAACTCGCGGGGTGGCATTTTTGAATTTGCGGGATCGCGCACCAGAATGCGAGTGCAATTGCGGCACAACAATTCATAAAGCGTGTGGATAACCGAGCCTTCCCCGTTCAGGTAGAAGGCGAGATTATCCAGTTCGAGTTTGTCGAAAGTGATATCGGGAAAGCATTCAAGCTCCACGCGCAACACGGCGGCATCGGAAGAGCGCAGGGTTGGAGTAAGGCGATCAGGCGTGAGCCACTGCGCCTGAGAAACTTTCAAAGGCCACAGCGTGGTGTTGTAGCAGGTGCGGAACTTGCAGGGAACGCCTTCAACCGGGCGGGAATAAAGCACAGTTCCCTTGGGAACCTGCAAACTGCTGGTCATCTTGCCGCGCTCGGGATCGGTGTGAAACTCCGCAATCGACATGGAAGGGATGGGACAGAGATAGTGCGGGTAAAGAATGTTAAGGAGCGCTTCAGTGATCCGCGGGAAATCGTCATCGATGCGCAGATGTACGCGCGCTGCCAGCAAAGCGAACGATTCGATCATGCGCTCGACGTGGGGATCTTCACAACGGTCGGGTTCGAGCAGCAGGCGCGAGGCGATCTTGGGATACTTGTCAGCGAATTCCGCACCGATCTGGCGCAGGAACGTGAGCTCGCTTTCGTAATAATTTCTCAGCTCATCGCGCACTGTCTTCTCCCTTGATCTCGTACTCGCCTTTTCCGAGTTCGAGGACGGTGTCGAAACGCACCGGCTCGGGCGCCGGATCCATACAGAGCAGGCCTTCGATTACGAAACGGAGAGCGCGAAAACCGCCTTCCACGCGCTCCATGCGGACCTTGGCCCGCTTCAGCCGCGGCTCGAACACCGCGATAGCGGATTCCATCTCTCGGACCAAATCATTGTGATCCCGGCTCGAGAGCAGCGACTTCGACGATATATCGGCAAATCCGTACTGGTAGACCGAGCGCACAGTTTCGCGAGCGGAGTCGGGCGCAGGCTCGATGGTTTGTCGCGTATTTAGGAGCCACTCAAGATCGCGCTTGATGGCGATTTTCAATTCGCGCAAGGACTGCGCACGAGTCAGAGGTACTTCCGAACTAACTTTCGGATCTTTGTCGATGAGCCGGTCGAGCACGGAGAGCGTGACCGGGCCGCTGATGTCGCGCCTGGGCATGGCTTACTTTCCGTCCCCAATGGCTTGTGCGGGATCGAGACGGCAGATGCGCTCGAAGATTTTCTGCTGCTGCGCTTTGTCGGCCTGAATGCGCACGCTTAGCTTCATGATCGTGCCAAGCGCCGAGGCGACCAGGCCGGGATCTTCCCATTCGTCTAGCTTGTGCGTTTCGATCATCGCCGCGAGATCATCGAGAATCGGCTGCGCAATATTTTGCTTACTGGTAGAAATGCACATTTCGACCAGTTGCATCTTGCGCCGGAAGCGTTCGCGTCCGGAACGAAGGCGGCCCACATCCTGCTGCAGAATATCGAAAGCCTTGCGCTCCTGGCCTTCGCGCAGGGCTTGCAGCGCTGCGGCGTAAACATCGGGAGCCTGGCTAGGCCAACGCGAGGAGAACCCGTTGCGGGCCGGGGCACCGTTCGCGGGCGCAGCGGCTCCGTCGGACGAAGGAGTTGGCTGGCTCAAGCTGTTGATCCAGGCACGGGTCTCCGCATTGGCCGCGGGTGTGTCGTCCATCAAAGTCGCGTCAAGTAGTTGCGGACATTCGGCGATCAGAGCTTTCAACTCGGAACGAATCGCGCGGGCAATCGCTTCATAATCACTGCCGAGCGCCTGGCAAGCTTCGACGACCATGCGCTGCAAATCCAGCCAGGCGCGACTGCACGGCAGAGCCATTGCGCTTTCCGCGGCTTCAAGAAGCTCCTCGAATTTTCTATCGAGCGCAAGGCGCTTCAAATGCTTTCGAAGTTCCGTGGGCGGAGCTTCGAACTGAGTCGGATCGGCGCGGTCTATAGCCGCGCGCAGTTCGCCCCAGCGTAATCCTCGGAGCATCAAGTATGAGGCTGGACTCTTAGGCTCCCGTCGCCGCAGAAATGCTGCAGCTTCGGCGACTTTGCGCACGGCCTCGATCCGATCCGGCGGTTCGGAGGAAGTTTCGACAGAGAGCAGAACACCGATGCGCGGAGGAGCGGCAGAAGGATCGGACGCGGCTGTCGAGTCGGCCGCCGATCCAGGCTCAGGCGCAACCTCCTCCACCGGATCCGGTTCCTTTTCGCGCTTCTTCTGCAAAAATCCATGGACGACGTGACGCGTAGCCTCAAGCGCCGAGCGTAGTGGGCCAAACGACGGACCATCGTCGGCAAACTTCACGTCGCAGGCCTCTTTCAGTTGCGCCAGGATCTGCAGGCTGCTATCCAGATCCTTCTCGGCTTGCGCGTAGAACTTCTTTGGAGTTTCTTCGAAGGCTTTATCGAAGACCTCGGGAGCAAGCTTCCCTTCCTTGATGAACTGGGCGCGCTTCTTCTTCGCGTCATCGCTCTTGGCCAGTTCCTCGTAACCGACTTCGCGAGATTGCTCGTAGTCGATGGAACCGTAGTTCGCTTTTTCAACGAGCGGGACTAGCTTCAAAGGAATTTCGAGTCTGGTTCCGATAAAACCCAGCGGAGCGCCGCGCGCCTGCGCGTCGCCATCTTCAAGCTCGGGATAAACCGTGTCCCAGAACTTGTCGATCAAGCCGAAGCACAGTAAAAGACCGTCCTTCAGTCCGCCGAATCCCTGCTGCTTAAGCAATGCCTCGGTGAGCCACGCGGCCAGCTGCAGGTCTTTTGTTTTTGTGGTGAGAACATCCTTTGTGAGCTTGATGACCTGGGCGTTGTCGGCGACTTTGCGGTCGCGCTCGGTCATGCCCGGCGGCGGCTGATCTTCTTCGCGGCGAGCCTCCTTGATCTTGTCGTAAATGGGCTCGTAGCGCAGGTTTGCGCCACTTGGGTTTGGTCCATCGATAGGATTCAGCAACTCTTCGGGAAAGGGCATGATGGGTTAGACAGCCACTGGAGCCGGATTAAACTCGAGCGAACGAAGTTCGAGGAACGGGATCTCTTCGTCGTCCGCCAGCCACATCTTCTGGCCAATCGGGATTTGATCGTCGACGGCTTCGTTTTCCTCCCAGACGGTTGCCCGTCCCAGACGAACTGCATCGTCGGGATGCTTCCACGAAAATGGAGAAAGCACCGGAAGCATGACTTCGCCGAGTTCAGTTCCTTTGAAAGAAGGCGTGGTGCGAACCGCAGCGGGAGTCCACAAAAGATCGCGCAGACGCTTGGGAGGCTCGATGTGAATGGATGCGATGTGCTCGAAGGGCAGCAATAAGTAATTACCTGCGGCAAATAGCTCGAGCCGCGCTCCTATGCGAGGATCTGCGTCGGAAAAAGATTTGAACGACTGGCCATTGATGGCGCCGCTACGCTCGGGAAGAACAACCTGATTGGGATAAGATCCGCTCTCAAATAGATCCTGGCGCTGGCGCTCGGCGAATAAGGCGCTGCGGTAGAGAAGAACCCCGATTTCGCTGCTGGGTCCGGCTTGCGCCAGCACCTCCAGTTGCTTATCGGCGCGGGAATATTCTCCGGCGAAACAGAGTAATTCGAAAAGAAAAGTTCTGCGGCGCGTGTCGGTAGGATTGTCTCTCACTTCGGCGCTCAATGCCTTCAGAGCTTCCCCTAAACGACCGGCCCGATATAGTTCCTGAGCATTCATGCCAGAAGCTCTCCGCCTCAGATAACCCTGCGTGCAAATAAACTCAGCTCGATTTCAATACCGGGACAATCGAGCCGCGTCGTAGAACAACTCCGGCGAAGGCACCCTCGCGGCGGTTATGCCGCGAAGATGCCCTCCGGATTTCGAATTTATAACACTCAATGCAGCGTGCTTTATGTCTGTTGCACGGCACCGATGTTATAAGTTGCAGCTCCGGCCAGGGTGACCGCGCCGCTCGACGTATCCTGCGTGTAGTACTGGAATTCGATCTGTTCGTAAGCGATGCTGACGCTTTGACTTGGCGGTCCGGAGGCGCCCCCACCCATGCTGTTGCTCGTGATGTAGCAGTTGGTCATGAGCACCGTGAGATAGGTGTAAGGCGTCGCGGCGCCTGTCGACTTACGCAGGGAGAAAGTCGTCTTGGCGATGTGCTGGCCGGTGTAGATGGCTTTCAAAATCTGGTAGCTGGCCTGATCCACGGCGCAGCTGAAGCTGAAATCCGACAACGAGCACTTGCCGGCGGACAATCCTTTCCCGCCTACATCCGCGGGATTGCTGCAGCCAAATGAAAAACTGTCGAGCTCAATGTTATTGGTCATCCCTTGTGCCTGGGATTCCCCGGTGACTCCGTCGATTAAGAGATACGCATCACTCGCCATCGCAATTCCTCCTCACAAGCAATCTGAATTCAAGGACCGTCAGGGCCTTGTTTACCGCTCCCGCGTGAATCTCCCGCCAAATATAACGGGGTTATCTTTTTGCCGCAGCCGGCAACTCCGCCACAAGCCGGAGAGAAACGTTCAATTCGTCGAGTTGGAAGTGGGGCCGCAGATAAGCAATCGCGCGATAAACGCCCGGCTTGCCTTTGACCTCTTCCACATCCACGCGCGCCTCCCGCAAGGGGAACTTGGCCTTGGTGGTCTGGTTCGCCTTGTCATCCTGAGTTACGTACTGGCTGATCCAGCGATTCAGGAATCGCCAGGCATCATCACGCGACATGAAGCTGCCGATCTTGTCGCGCATCATCGCTTTAAGGTAGTGAGCGAACCGGCAGGTCGCCATCATGTAAGGCAGTTGCGCCGAGATGCGCGCATTGGCCGTCGCAGAATCGCTGTCGTAGAGCTTCGGCTTGTTGCAGGATTGAATACTGAAGAACGCCGCTTTGTCGGTGCCCTTGCAGTGCACCAGCGGAACCAGACCCTGATCCGCAAGTTCTTTTTCGCGACGATCAGTGATGGCGATTTCCGTGGGACACTTGAGCGCCACGTCTCCTTCATCGGTGCGGAAAGTGTGCGAGGGCAGCCCTTCGACCAGGCCGCCGCCTTCGACGCCGCGAATGGAGACGCACCAGGCATAAAGAGAAAAAGCCTGTGTCATTCTGGAAGCCAGCGCGTATGCGGCGTTGCCCCAGAGATATTTTTCGTGATCGGTGCCGTCGACGCCTTCTTCGTAATTGAATCCGTCGACCGGCTTGGTGTCGCGGCCATAGGGAAGCCGCATTAGAATGCGTGGACAAGTCAAGCAGACATACTTCGAGTCTTCGCTTTCGCGGAAACCCTTCCACTTGGCGTATTCAGTGCTGTCGAAAATCTTTCCGATGTCGCGAGGCTGGTCGAGCCCGGTGAAGCTTTGCAGGTTCAGCAACTCTGGCGAAGCTGCGGAAAGGAAAGGTGCGTGCGCCGCGGCCGCGACTTGCGATACTTTTTCCAGCAGCTCCATATCTTCCGGATGCTTGCTGAATTCGTAGTCTCCCACTAAAGCTGCAATGGGTTCGCCGCCGAAGATGCCGTACTCATCTTCGTACACTTTCTTGAACATCGCGCTCTGATCGAATTCCGGCGCCCGCTGCAGATCGCGAAGCAATTCCTTCTTCGAAGCGTTCAGAATGCGAATCTTCAATTGCGAGCTGGTTTCAGATTGATCGAGCAGATACTTCAGCCCACGCCATGTGCCTTCGAGCTTCTGAAACTGAGGATGGTGTAGCACTTCGTTCAACTGCAAGGAGATAAGATGGTCAATCTGGGCGACGCGGGCGGTGATCATCTGGTCGGCATCGCGGCCGATTGTCATCGAGCCTTCGAGCACCTGGGAGACGAATTCCTTGATCAGGCTCTTTCCGCGCTCGCGCGTGCCTGTATCGGTAAATCTGCCCTGTTCGACAATCTGGTCGAGAAGACTGCTCTGTTCCACCGCTACTGGCCCGGCAGCGGGCTTTTCTTCTACCATGGGCTTAGCCATTGTTCTCCTCCTTCGCGCCAACCTCGGTCTTCAGCTTGTTCAATTTTTCTGTCTGGCTTACCGCATCCAGCAACGCTTCATCCAGCTTTTCGTTGGTCTGCAGCGTTCCCTTCAAATCATTCAGGCGCGTGCGAAGATCTAACAATTCCTTCAGCGGCTTCACCTGCCGCGCTACCTGCTCGGGTTCGAAGTCTTCCAGGCTCTTGAAGCGCAGATCGACCTTAATCTGGCCGGCGTCGGAATCTTCGCTCAGCTTGTTTTCCACGGCGAAAGACAAGTGCGGCTTCATGCTTTCGAGGACGGAATCAAAGTTGTCGGGCGTTACTTCGACAAATCGCCGCTCCTTGAGTTTGGGCAGGGGCTGTTCCGGATTGCCGGTAAAATCTCCGAGGACGCCTACCACAAACGGTAGTTCCTTTACTTCAATGGCTCCGCCGGTCTCTACGTCATAAGTGATCTGAACGCGAGGCGGACGCACCCGGTCCAATTTGTGCTGCGTGCTTTGTTTAGCCATGTGTTCTCCCTTTATCCGTCAATATTGATCCGATCGAGCTTCGAAGGAACTGACACGTCAGACCGCCCAAATACAAGCCGGGCTTATCCGTGCGGAGCGTATTAGTTCGGGGGGTACCACCCGGATGGAAGCGGCTCGTCACCGCAGTTCACCCATACGAGTCGTGGAGCAACGGTTTATCATATGCAGGAACCGGAGTCAAGCATTAATCGCTTTTTCTCGCGGGGGACCGTTGCTTAGAAGTTGCTGAAATCCTAAGACCTTCGCCGCCCCAAGCAGGATAGTGTCAATCGTTCGGGAAACGTTACAAAGCGTGCTGCTTAGGGTCTTTCGGCTCTATGCACTTCCTCATCGGGAGAGATCCCAATTGGCTGAGGCTCAGGCGGGGATTTCGGGTCGGAAAACGAGAGTCAGTTTCGGCAGAGTGCCGCGCCTCCGGCGATACCGGCATCCGCGCCGTAGTGGGCAGCGACCAGGGGAACTTCCTGACAATGGGAATTCACGCACCACTCGGGAAGCCGATCTCGGATCAAACCGAAGAAAGGCCGCAACATGGCGCCGGCGCCTCCACCGATAATCATTACATCGGGCTCGAGTAAGTCAATGATGTTTCCTAACCAGATGGCGAGCAAGCCTGCGGTTTCCTCTAAGACTTCTTTGGCCAGGAGATCTCCGGCGGCGTAGGCCTTGCCCACCATCTCGCTGCTAATACGATCGAGATGGCCGCCGGCCAAATCGAGAATCTTCGAAGACTGGCCGGACCGGGCAAGTTTTTCCGCAGCTCTGCGAGCAATAGCCGGACCCGACGCCAGCGCCTCAATGCAGCCCAGCTTGCCGCATCCGCAGCGCGGACCGCGATAGTCGATTGTGTTGTGACCACCTTCCGCGGCGGCGCCGGTGCGGCCATGGTAGATGCGGCCATCGAAAACAATCCCGGTTCCAATGCCGG
>JBAVGI010000299.1:0-6924 GCA_049684755.1 Candidatus Sulfotelmatobacter sp. | reverse complement strand
TGACTGGAGTGTAATGCTTGGCGATAAACTTCAACGCCGCCTCGAATTGCTTGCGCGTGACCGTGACTCCGAGTCCCTTGGTAAAAACCGATTCCGTATCCGCGATCTCGTGGAAAAGGATGCTGCGAAGAGAGTATTGCGAACTCAGAGCCCGCGCGATGCCGAAAGACCCGGGAGCATACCAAAGGCTTCCGGCCACCAGATTCAGCGTGGCACGCCGGGCGCCTGTTTGAATTTCTGTGTGTGCGGTAAGTGGTGACATTATGAATAGGAAATTCGCCAGCACCGAACTAAGGCTTGCGCCTTATTGACTCTTAGCTGAGTGTCACCGGTTCGCCGTCAAGAAACATGCGATGCCACAATTCCAGTGCGACCAGCGAAAACACTTCCTTGGAATAAGAACCGGAGCCGACATTGGCATCAATAAGCTTTTCCACCGCGGCCTTCCGGAAGTAACCCCTGTCGATCGTTTTCCGATCGGTAAGAATATCCCGGACTTGGTCCTTCATCTTCGTTCGCAACCAGAATTCGTAGGGCACCGGGAATCCGGCTTTCTTTCGCTTAAGAATTTTTTCCGGAACCCGCTTGGATAAAGCCTTCTTCCAGATGTACTTCAAAGTGGTGCCCTTCAATTTGTAGTGCTCTGGCAGGGAGGCGGCAAATTCCAAAAGCCGATGATCCAGTAAAGGTACGCGCAGTTCCAGCGAGTTCGCCATGGTCATCTTGTCGGCTTTGACGAGCAAATCATCCGGCAGCCAGGTCTTAGTGTCGATGTAAAGCATCTGGTCGAGCACGCCTTGATTTTTTACTTTTGCAAACAGCCGCCGCACCGGCTCGATCGTATATTCCTTGTCAATCGACTTCACGAAGTCGGCCGAATACAGTTCGCCAATGCCATTTCCCGAGTACCGGTAAGGTGTGGATGTGCGACTGTAGTAATAATTGGGAAACGTCTCGTTCATCAAGGGTGCGTACTTGGCAACCCGCACCGAATGGACCCACGAGTTGAGCTGGGAGAGTCCCCAGGATGCTGTGCCGTTCAAAGCTGGCCAAACATGTTTGAAGCGTTCCAGCCAAATGATGCTGCGGTAATTGTTGTAGCCGGCGAACGCTTCATCGCCGCCCTCTCCGGAAAGCAGTACCTTCACGTGTTTTCTCGCGAGTTTCGAAACGTAGTACAAAGCGATTGCCGGAGGCTCGCAGACAGGCTCTTCCATGTGCCAAACGTATCGAGGAAGGAAGTTGGCAAAATCGTCGGCCGTAATGGTCATCTCGAAATGACGACTGCCGCAGCTCTCCGCTGCCAATCGCGCATAAGGCCTTTCGTCGGCAAAGCTGGAATCGGAAAAGCCCACGGTGAAGGTATTGATCTCCTTGTCCGTGCGCTCGGCGGCACAACTGAGAACGGCGGATGAGTCCACCCCTCCACTTAGAAGAACCCCAACCGGAACATCGGCGATCATATGCAGTTCGACCGCTTCGGCCAGGAGACTCGATACTTCATCCTCCGCGGCCTTGAGACTCGGGCTCTCCGACGGTTTGGAAAACTGCAGATCCCAATATTGGCGCACTTCTGCTTTACCATCTTTGAGCAACAGATAGTTTCCTGGAGCGAGTTTGCAGATGTCTTTCAACAGGGTTTCTTCGCCCGGTACATACAGAAAGCTCAGGAACCGGTCGATAACGGCTGGAGCGAGCTTCCGGCGGATCGCAGGATCGGCTAGGATCGCCTTGATTTCAGAAGCGAATACCACAGCTTTATCCGTTAGGGCGTAGTAGAGAGGTTTGATTCCTACCCGGTCTCGCGCCAGAAGAAGCGTCTTTTTCTTCTCGTCCCACAGAGCAAAAGCAAACATCCCGCGGAGTTTCTCTAAGCAAGCGGGCCCCAGTTCCTCGTACAAATGGACGATAACCTCAGTATCGGTTTGGGTCTTGAATACATGTCCCTTACTCACGAGGAACATACGCAGGTCGCGATAGTTGTAGATCTCCCCGTTGAAAACGATCCAAATGGTACCGTCTTCGTTGGACAGTGGCTGATGACCGCTGCCGAGATCGATGATGGAGAGCCGCAGATGGCCCAAGCCAACCCCCGGCGCCGTGTAGAGTCCATCATCATCCGGACCTCGATGACGAATCGTGTCCATCATTGCCCGGATTAAAGCAGGCTCAACGCTCGCGCCGTTTCGGCCGAGGTTCACTTTTCCACAAATTCCACACATATACTTTTTCTTCTTACGACCTGCAAGCGGAAAATCACTTCCAAATTGTTTCTAATCCGCAAAGGCGTCTCAATTGCTGCGAGCGCATGTAACCGATCAGCTGTGTATCGTTCACCCGAGGCACGTGATCGACATAGCCTTTAACAAATCCGTAGCCAATGGCGAACGAGCCAACCACATAGGGTTTCTGGACGATTCTGTACAAGCAACTGGCCGCAAGGAAGAGGGGATGATAGCCGGAGACATAACAGGCCAGCCCATGCTTGATGCGATCTCGCAGAAGCCCGTCCGCGGTTCCAGTGACGCGATGATGACGCAGGTGGAGTTCGCCAAAGGTATCGCTTTTCCAGCCCAGCATATTCGCTTTGGCTTCGTCGATCGTGTCCCACCCAGGAGCCGACCACAAGCCCCCGATCGCCTCCCAACACTCCCGTCGATAGATCTTGGTCGCTCCCCGTACATGGAACTTGGGATTAGCCTCAACTTTTAACTGTCCATCCACCTCGTGACAGATCGCGCCGCCGCCAATTCCGAGTTTCGGCTGGTCACGGAAATGCTCAAAACATTTCTCGAAATAAGTCGGAGCTAGCGTGAGATCGCCATCGAGTTTCACTACAAAATCCCAGCTCGAGCTGCGCAACGCGTTATAGCCGTCATAAAAAGCCTCGATAACACCTCCGCCGGACTTGCGAAATCCTCGATTCGGACGGTGAATCACTCGCATCCACGGTAACTGGGCGGAACATCGGTCGAGCATTTCGCCCGTCCGGTCGCTCGAACCATCGTTGACGACAATCCATTCCGCGGGCGGAATCGTCTGGGAGGCTACGGATCGGACCGTTTCTTCGATGTATTGCTCTTCATCGCGCACCGGCGTGATGACTACATACTTAATGTCTTGATTCATGATGGTCATCGATATGGCAGGGAGAAAATTTTCCGTGCGCTACCCGACGTGCTTGTATAACATTCTGCCAGCCGCAGCCAACACGCTGTCGGGCACATGCGCAAAGACGTACTTAACGATTGGGCCTTGCGTAGCCGTGTGCGCAATTTGTGAATGCCTAAAAGGGAATCTAAAGTAAGTCAACGTTGAACGCTGGGTGCCCCACCGATCCTTAAAGCTGATCAGGCCTGCATTGTCGCACTCAGAACGACCCAGGTCGAACTCGGAGATCCCAGCGTTCTTAGCGCCCTGGATCGCCTTCCAAAGCAGGAAATGTGTGCCCCCCAGATTCTTGGCTCGAGGATCAGAGCAGCCATATTTATAAACCAGCACATGTTTATGGCGCAGAGTGAGAATGCTGGCAATCGGACAGCCATCTTTGGCGGCCAAATGAATCCGGACGTTGTCTCCAAGACAACTCACTAAATTGCGAAACCAGGCTTCCGGTTGCGGCGGTAACCCATGCTTCCGGCGCGTCTCTAAGAGAAGGCGATAGAACTTGTCCAATAACGCGTCCGTAGTGCCCTCCTCATACGTAAGACTCGCTTTCTCAGCCCGCCTGATATTCCTCTGCACGCAATCCTTGTGGAGAGTGAGAAAGATAGCATCCAAGCTCGGCCGCAAATCCAGTCGATGCGAGACGAAAACTTTGCTTTGCTGCAGCGCACCCGAGTCCGGCATCGAGTCGACAGCTCTGATTTCTAAATATTTCCACTTTTCCTGCTCGACGTTCTCTCGCAGGGCAGCGAATAACTCACTTAACTGTTCTGCATTTTCCACCAGCGGTGCGCAGTGATCGGAGAATGGCAGCGATACCAGGCGACGTCCGCTGAGCCAACTGGAAATCTGACAAAATGGAATCCCGTTGGTCAGCGGAGATCCAGGGGGCGAAGTTGTAAACCCAACCGGTTCGTAGCCGTACGTCAACCGCAAGGCTTCCATCCAGCCTCGGGTATGGAAGATAGAGGCCGCCGCATGGCTCTCAAGGAACTTGTCCCAGCGCTCGTCTTCTACGGGATTAAACTTGTAAACAGCCATGTTTCGCAGCAATGGCCTATCTATGTCTCAGTGAGCTGGGTCTCGCATGGGCATAAAGAAGCCAGCCTAATTCATAGGGGCGACATTCGAACACGATCTCTGCGGTGCTCAAATCCGGCTGTTTTCCCACGAGAGTACGAAATCGAGCTCGATACGATGCCGAGTTCGCCGGACGAATGCATCTCCAGACCACGCCCGCCGCAGCGTCCTCGAGATCCTGATTCAATTCGTTTGCTCCATTGATCCAGTTGAGACCCTTGTAGAGTTGATCGCTGAAATCAACATCGCAGGCGTCCCGCAACGCAAATAGAGCCATCGGCGCCATGCCGTGCTGATGGACCGAATATACGGGATATTGCTCCGCCACTCGACCCGTCACCGAGTCATAATGCCACCACCATTGGCCTAAAGAGCCTTGCAGCCTGCAAATTGTTTCGCCACAGTGAAGAGCATTCCGTGAAGCCTCTTTCAGCCCGAAAACTTGGCCAACCTGAGACATCGCACAGATTGGGTAGACTTGATCGGCGAAACTACCTACATGGCCTCGCACAACTCCGGATAGCGAGTTCCATCTGGCCATATGTCCGAAAAGACCATCTTTACCTTGATTCGACCGCAGTAATTTGTACGTCTGTTCGGTCAAGACCTCGAGGTCGGCACCCATTTTTGCCGCTGCAGTGGCACAAGCAAGCCCCATCAGAAACCATGCCAGCTCCATGGTCAGCTGCTTTTTTGCATCCGAATATTTTTGCAGTGCGGTCTTTAAGTCGAATGCCGCATTGAAACTTTCCCACCCGCGCGACGTGACTGAAGAAAGCCAGAGAAGAAGGCCGAGATCCCCGATGTTATCGACCCATTCTGTATTTCTGTACAAAGCGTCGACGGTGGCAGAAATGTCGACGGGGGAACGGTATCCAACCGCCTCTGCACGCAACAGACCTAGCAGCGTCATGACCGTGTAGCGCTGCGAAATGCCTTCCCGGATATTTCCCGAAGGAGTTTTTCTGAGGCGATGGCAAAACAGACCCGCCTCGGGGTCGTACATCGGCTTGAGCCCACGAATGGCCAGCTCCATCAATCGAGCTACGCGCGTTTCGTCGCCCGAGACGGCTAGAGTATTCGTCAGTTGCGTTCTCTGTTGGGACATTTCCGTTAGACCTGCTGCGTGGTTGGTCAAGCTCCTCAATTCTGGCCGGACACGGACAAACCAATCCGGCCAACGGCAACCGGTTTTACTTCGATGATTGAAACAATATTGCCAATGATGGTTTCAAGTGCCGGACCGTTCCGTTCGATGTGACGTTCCGTTCGCGCAATACGGCATACGGGTTTGATCTTTGTTCGGACATCGTCCACAGTTTCGAGCAGGATTAAGCGGCCCTGGTCGGCGAGATAGCGATCGACCGCGCCAATCTTGCCTCGGAAAATACTGTAGACTGGCACCCCCAAGGCGGCCGCTTCGCGATTCATGGTTCCCCCTCCGCTGATCACGCAGTCGGAGTTCCAAATCAGGTTTAGCCCGTCCTCCACACGATCAGGGATCAGAATCTGCCCCCGCGAAATGTCTTCGGCCCAGGCCGCGCGCAATTCGGCTTCCTGTTTCTTGTTTCTCGGCAGTAGCAGAATCTTGGTCAGCGGATCACCGGCAAATTTCCTGATGGCCTCGGTCAACAACTGTTCGCTTTCCGGATTATGATAGTGCGCCTCCTTTGCCGGGGGTCGCACTGTAACCAGCAATTGGTCGGGGGCTATGCCTAAGCGTTGTTTCACACCATAATCGGGCACAAACCGGGAGAGATAAACATCCTCTTTGATACCAGGGTATCGCAAGATCCGAGCGTGTTTACCAACATACCTTTCCACGACCACATCCGGCGCCATCAGCCAACTGGGCTGAATGGTTGGCACTTTCGCCACAAATTCATAGTCAAACAGCAGTACATCGGGGATTCTTAGAAGGGCACAGGCCAGCAAGCACCCGCGCGAGCCGTGGGTGATTGCGAGGTCGAGTTTTTCTTTACGCACGATTGCAGCCAAAGCGAGTCCGCGCCAGCACGTACCAATTGCTTTCAAAACCTTATGCTTTCCGTGGTGCTTTCCTATCAGCTGCGCCGACAAGCCATAAAATTCCAACAGTTCCCGAACCTGGTAGGCATCCCGGGCCGTGATGAATACGTCGTAGTTTCTTTTCTTGAGTTCGTCGATGATGGGGCGGAAGAAAAGGACATGCGGAGAATTATCCAGGTCGATCCAAATCCTCTTCCGCCCTGACACTGACTTTGGCTCCTCCGCTGAGGAACGCCGTTGGTTAGCAGAGTTTGACATTTGGTTAGCGGGTACGGCTTCCGTCGCGGCGATTGGCGCTGAATGCTGCACTTTATGCTCTCCGTTCAACGCTTCCCGCCGAAATTGGTTCCGCCGCTGGCAACTTTGTGGACGACGCAATCTCCACAAAGGACAAAATCTCGTCAACGACTCTAGCTTGCTGCTCTGACATCAACTGCGGGAACATGGGCAAAGAGACGATTTCTGCGGCAGCTTTTTCGGTTACCGGGAAGTCGCCCTTGGTGTAATTCATACCGACGTAAGCCTTCTGCAGGTGCAGCGGAATCGGATAATGAATTCCAGTTCCAATTCCTGCTTTCTTCAAGTGCTTCATCATCCCGTCACGGTCGTCGGTTCGGACAACGTACAAGTGATAGACAGCTCGCGACCATG
>JBAVGI010000298.1:0-1949 GCA_049684755.1 Candidatus Sulfotelmatobacter sp. | reverse complement strand
GACCCTCCTCGAGGAAGCCGGATTTGACCGAATGCCAGACTTGCCGAACTATGCCTGCAATCGAGCTCCGGGATGCTGGTCGCGGCCAAAAGAACCGAGGGACTTGATTAACGAGGAACTCGCTATCGGGCGCAAGCGTGATGGGTGGTCCATGGTTGCCAATAAGGTGCCAAAAGGGGCTAAAACCACCCCTTTTGGCAACCAGAATCCGACGAAAACACCTTGCTTTATCAGCGGGTTACGAGTTGCTGTCAAAACTGCAAAACCTTTATGCGCCGGTTCGATAGCCGAACCCTGGCTAGAGGATGCAGGCCACCGATTCGTTGATCGATTGGTCTGGCACTAGCCGCTCGACAGTTGGAATCTGTGAGCCATTCATTATGTAGCATTTCGGTCGGACCGCCTTATTCCACCTTATTCGACCGCCTTATACCACCCTATTCTTGTTCCCTTTCTCGGGCTTTGGCGCTGCGGCGAGGTTTAAAATCAGCAACTTCCATGCAGTGGCCATACGACTTGAGTCGCCCACTATTCGCTTGTCCCCGGAAGAACTTAGCTTGAGGGGACCCGCCTCGCGATTGGGTTGCGAGCAGAGATCATGTCAAGGACCGCTTGACTATCACGAAGATCATTAGTATCATTGAAATCATGGATGGTGTGATCATGTCAGAGTCCCTAACAGCTTCTGCAGCCCTCCTTGAGCCTTCCGGCATTCATACGCTCGATGTTCGCCATGCCATGGACAAACTCATTGCAGCAGTCTCTCCCGAGCAAAACCATGCCAACGCGGCTTACGGTGTCGTGATCTACCATGCCGCGAAGAGGGTCCCGGCACCCAACATCCTGAGTGCGACCGGTTGGTTCGTCCAAGCCTATCTGAAAGGATGGACCGCTCTCTCGAAGATGGAAGTCGGAGTGGTGGGCGCTGGAGAAAAAGGGAACGCTCTTATCGGTGTGCTCGAACACAGCAATGTCCGCTACATCGTAAAGGTATTCGCGGGCAAGGCAGCGGTGAGCGCTCTAAAAAAAGAAGCGAAGCCATCGCCTGGCGTCTACATCAACACGGCCCATCTCGACACGCTTTTGCTTGATGATCTCAGGCTGCCTCACCTTCCCGAGCGATTCCGAAACATGCCTCTCGTCATGCAGGTAGAAGAGAAAGAACAAAAGAACGATGAACCGTCGCCCGGATGGGAGAACTTCGTCAAAGCCACCTTCGATGAGATTGCAGCTCAGGAAACGATCGACCGCGATACGGTGGAATGGCGAAGCCAGTTCATGAAGAACAATCCGAGCTGGACCGCGAAGGATGTTGCGGATCAAAGTACCAGCACTGCGAAGAATCGAGCTGCGCTCGCCTCGCGCTGGGCTCAAGAAGGAAAGATCTTCGCGGTGAAATACGAGGGGCAGCTCTGGTATCCGCGCTTCCAGTTTCAGGATGGAGAGCCTCTGACCACAATTGGGCAGGTCATCCAGGCGTATCCGAGCCACGCAAATGGGTGGGACTTCGCTTACTTTTTTTGCTACTCCCAACGCGAACATCGGAGGACGGAAGCCTCTCGCACTACTGAAGACTGATCCCAAACGTGTTCTCTCGCTTGCTCGCGCCGCGGCCAGTCCCGCCGATGCCTATTAAATGTCCGCCCGATACTGACCGGGCGCGAATCATGTATAAAGGGTCCCAGAGCACTTCAGAGTGCTCGAATGATGAAACCAGATTGGGAAGTGTGGAAAGGTGCTGAGAAGTGAGCAGGGTCCGAGTTGAACCCATTTTGTGACCGGATTGTGCCAAGATCTGAAAATGATGACAATCATGACAGATTTGCACTTCACAGATTCAATAAGTTACGTGGATTGAGGTACTAGAGTCCGACCGACTCCCGCCGCCTCCACCAATAACTTGTTTATTTTCAATAATTTACGGACGAAAAGCGCAGGAAAAGCGAATA
>JBAVGI010000297.1:0-10811 GCA_049684755.1 Candidatus Sulfotelmatobacter sp. | reverse complement strand
CTGCTCGCGGATGTTGGGCTGGTTGGCTATCCGAACGTCGGCAAATCGACTCTGATCTCTCGCATCTCCGCCGCCCGGCCAAAAATTGCGGATTATCCTTTTACTACCCTGGAGCCTCAACTCGGCGTGGTTGCCGTGGGCGATTTGAATAATGAAGTCAGTTTTGTCGTTGCGGACATTCCGGGTTTAATCGAGGGTGCGCACGAAGGCTCTGGGCTGGGCATTCAGTTCCTGCGCCACATCGAACGTACGCGATTGCTGGTTCATCTGGTGGATGTGTCGGACGCGAGTGGACGTCCGGACGTGGTCAAGGATGTGGAAGTGATACTTGGAGAACTGGCCAGCTTTGGCGCGCATCTGGAAGACAAGCCGATGATCATGGTTGCATCCAAGATTGATGTTGTTAACAAGGAAAAACTTGCCGCGCTGAAACGGTATTGCAAGAAACACAAATTGAAGCTTTATGAAATATCAGCGGTCACAGGCAAAGGGATCGAAGAACTGAAATACGCCATCGCCAAAGAAGTCGATACCCTGCGCCAGCAGGCGCCTCTGAAGGCTGAGGTTGAAGCCACCGACAGCCGCAGCGCGTAGAGATCTTCAGGCTCGCGGCAGCTGCGACCCATGCTGGAAGTGGTATTGAAGAATCTTAGCCGCCAAGGCGGGCGACATTTCCTTTCCCAAAGGTTCGATCGTGCGCACGACTTCTCCGCGACAGATCACCTCGGTAGGCGAAAGCCCCGCGATTTCGGAGGGCAATACCAGATTGATTTCAAGTTGGATATTAGGCTGCAACGCGTCTTCCGCTCGAAAGAGGAGGCCGGAGCGGCTGATATCTCTGGTTTCGCCATCATGCCATTGATCTTCATCGAGACGGCGATATTTCAAGGGCAAGTGCAATTGAAAACGGGGCGCGCGCGAAAGTGGCAGTTCTGGCCCGCGTGCCGCAGCAGCGTAAGCGCTTCGAATCGGCTTCTCTGCATCTTGCGGGAATGGAGTGGAATCCAGCACTTCGCGAACTTTGCTTTTCAGATCGCGCAGGGTAAAGGGCTTCTGCAAAAGGCGCACACCGGCGTCCAGCGTGCCATTATGGCCGATCACATTTTCGGTGTAGCCAGACATATAAAGCACTTTTGTCTGAGGACGAATTTCAGAAATCCGTTGCGCCAGTTCGCGACCGTTCATGCCGGGCATGATGACGTCGGTCAAGAGCAAATGAATCACGCCCTCGTGGGCGACGGCGATCTGCATCGCAACCGCTCCGTCCGCCGCTTCGATCACTTTGTAGCCTTGTTTCTCCAGGAACTGGCGGGCGAGGTAGCGCAGGTTGGCTTCGTCCTCGGCCAGAAGGATGGTTTCCGTTCCAGGTTCAATGATGGCCGAATCATTGGCGGCGATAACCTGCGCCGGCTCTGCTCTTTCGGCGATGCGCGGCAAATAAATCTTGAAGCTGGTTCCCTTACCGGGCTCGCTGTTCACCCAGATATAGCCTCCGCTCTGTTTCACGATTCCGTAAACGGTGGAGAGCCCCAACCCAGTTCCCTTAGGGCCCTTGGTGGTGAAAAAAGGCTCGAAGATATGTGACTGAGTTTCCGAATCCATTCCGAGTCCCGTGTCGCTGATGGCCAGCATCACGTAGTCTCCCGGGCGGAGCGGGGCATGAAAGCGGGCATACTCTTCGTCGAGAGATACGTTTGAGGTTTCGATGGTGAGCTTGCCGCCTGAGGGCATGGCATCGCGTGCATTCACGGCAAGATTCATGATGACCTGGTCGATCTGGCCGGCGTCCGCGCGCACAGCGCCGAGCGAGGCAGCCGGCACCATTACTAGGTCAATGTCCTCGCCGATGACGCGTGTGAGCATCTTGAGGTTTTCGGTGACGACGCCGTTTAGATCAAGAATCTTCGGCGCCAGCATCTGCTTGCGGCTGAACGCGAGCAACTGACGGGTGAGCGAAGAAGCGCGTTGCGAGGCGCCCGCAATTTCCTGCGCGGGACCGCGCAAAGCCGGGTCCGGACCCAGGCGATCGAGCAAAAATTCCGAGTAGCCGGAGATCACCATCAGCAGGTTGTTGAAGTCGTGGGCGATGCCGCCCGCAAGTCTGCCGATAGCTTCCATTTTTTGTGACTGCTGAAGCTGTTGTTCAAGCGCGCGTCGTTCGGTGACATCTTCGGCGAATAACTCGAACGCGGTTTTCCTTTCGTCATTGCAAACCGCACGTCCGGAGACTCTAACCAGAATCGTGATGCCGTCCTTTCGCTTCCATTCCGCGATTAGGCCATTGAAAGGCGCCGCGGAACGCAGATAGTCCGCCAACTCGAACCAGCGATGCGTATCGGAGTAAAGTCCGCCCAGATGTTTACCGACGAGTTCTGAAGTTGAGGAATATCCCAACATGGTGAGTAGCGCGGGGTTTGCATCCAGCAGTTGGCCTGCTGAATCGCAACGGCAGATGCCATAGGGAGCGTTGGTTACCAGCGAACGGAAATTCATCTCGGAGCGTCGCAAGCTTTCCTGTGCCGCTCGCAACGCCGCATTCAACCAACAGATGAGGGCCGCCAGCACAACGAACAGCGACAGCCGAATCATGGTCGAACGAAACTGGGCCGGCGTCTGTTCGGAAGAAAAGGAGAAGTAAGCGCTCACGGTCAGCGCAAACGATGTAGCAACCAAGCCAGGCTTCCAACCGCCGTACCACGCGCTTACCATCACGGCTACGGCGAACACGGCCAGACGGCTTTCGGTGATGTTGGGAAGAAGCAGTGCTGGAATCAGCGCCAAGGTGGTGCTGAGAACGGCGACGCCGTAGCGCAAAATTGGCGCACGGGCAGGCTGAATGCTGAGTAGGGGGAGGGATACCCGCATAGTGTCGCAATGCTAGTGTTGCATTCTTAGATGCGCGAGATTACAGGAGTTCATTCTAAATTCTCGCGAACCTGTTTCCTAAATAGGTATCTGGCCATTCCAACCCGTGGACGATCGGCCAATGGAAGGTGGAACTTAAGGCCAGCCTTGGCTGAGGAGAAAAGTTGCGCTTGCCAAGCGAGCCTGGAAACGATGACACTAGCCGCGCATGAACATTGGATTGTTTGGCGGGACTTTCGATCCCATCCATCGTGGACACTTGGCATTGGCTCGAGCTGCGAGTGAAGGTTACAAACTCGGGCGCATCCTGTTCGTGCCTGCCAGTATCCCACCGCACAAGCAGAGCCAGCCACTATCGGCTTACGCGCACCGTTACGCCATGACTGTACTCGCCACCGCGCAAGAGAGAGACTTCGTCCCCTCGCTGCTCGAAGCGCCAGCAGAGATCGATTCCGGCGAAAAGCAGAATAAGGAAAAGCGTAATAAGAAGGATAACGATCCTGCGGCCAGGCCGAACTACACAATCGAGACCGTCAGACGACTGAAAAAAAAATTCAAGAAAGTGGATCGGCTGTTCCTGCTGATCGGCATTGACGCTTTTTTGGATATCGGCAAGTGGCACGAGTCCGAGGCTCTGTTCCGGGAATGCGAGTTCGTGGTCGCCAGCCGGCCCGGATACTCGTTGGCGGATGTCGCCAATGCCCTGCCCGTCAGCCTTCGCCCGCGCGCGGAGGCGACTCGGCCGTTTCAGAAGCAAGCCGCCCATGGCGACTTGATGCTGAACGGGGTTGCTATCCATCTTCTTGATCAGGTTTACCAGCCTATTTCCTCGACTACAATTCGCCAGGCTGCGGCCGCGGGAAAGCCACTCGGCCGCTTCGTCGAGCCGGCGGTTGCGGACTACATCAAGAAAATAGGATTGTATAAGGCGCACTTTCCACAGCCTTGAAGCAAACGCTCCATCAGCTTCCCATTTACAATGATCAAGACCACGAACTACTCTGCATGAAAAAAAATGAGTTGAAGAACCAAGTAGCGGCGGCCATCCAGGCCTGCCTAGACAAGAAAGCGGAAGAACTTTCCATACTCGAAATGGAGAAGGGGTCGGCCTTTACCGACTACTTCGTCCTCTGCAGCGGAACCAATCCGCGGCAGGTGCAGGCGATCGCGGATGAAGTGGAGCTGCGTTTGAAAGCGGCAGGTCTTCAGCCGGCACACGTGGAAGGATACAAACAGGCGGAGTGGATACTTGTCGACTATGTGGATTTCATCGTCCACATTTTTTCGGAGAAGGCGCGCAAGTTCTACGATCTCGAGCGGCTATGGAAAACGGCGAAGCGGCTGGAGCCATCGGAATTAAAGCCCAAGCCCCGGTTGAAGGCGGTTTCGAAAGTCAAGAGCACGCCTCATCGTGCTGCCTCGGCCGCTCCGCGGCGAAAAAAGGCGTAAGTCACCGCTCTTAAGATGAAACGGGCTTCATCGTCTTCTTTCGTCGCATGAATACTTCTTCCAATCCGGAGCCCTCCAAAGCTGAGTCTGGCTGGGGAAGCCAGTACCGGCTTATCGCCTCCGATAAATGGAAAGCGAAGTCGGCGGTAATGGGCAAAGCCGTTACCGAGGCACTGGTGGAATACGCGCACCCGAAGCCAGGTATGCGAGTTCTGGATCTGGCGAGCGGCACGGGTGAGCCCGCCATCAGCATTGCTACGCGCGTTGGGCCGAAAGGGCGAGTCACGGCTCTGGATTTGAGCGCCGATCTGCTCGATATTGCGAAAGGACGGGCGCAAGAACGCGGTCTCGAAAATTTCTCCACGCAGCAAGCTGACGCCCAGACTTTGCCTTTTGCTGACAACACCTTTGATCTGGCCACGTGCCGCTTCGGAATCATGTTTTTTGCTGACGCGGTTCGGGCTTTGCGCGAATCGCATCGGGTTCTGATTTCCGAAGCGCGCGCGTGTTTTCTGGCCTGGGGACCGTTCGACCAACCCTACTGGCGGAGTACGATGGGCGTGGTACACCGTCATGTGGGTGGTTCGCTCTTGCCACCGGGCGGCCCCGATCCATTTCGCTTTTCACAGCCGGGAAGTCTATCGGCGGTGCTGCGCAATGCGGGTTTTCTCGGCGTGGAAGAAGAAACAAAAACACTCCCCTGGTCCTGGCCGGGAACGCCGCAAGAGGTCTGGGAGCAGGCGCAGGCAGTAGCTGTGCCTTTCCGCCCGATGCTGGATCGAGTCCCCGAGAGCATGCGCAAACAGATCGATCAGGAAGTGCTTCGGGAGATCGGACGCTACGTTCACGGAGAGAATATCAACTTCGGTGTGTCGGTGGTGTTGGCATCGGGAAGCAAGTGAAATCCATTTGAGCTGCCGTGAAGATCAAGATTGCGTGGGTGGGCAAGACAAAAGAACCGGCGATCGAGACGCTGACGGATGAGTATCTGAAGCGGATTTCGCGTTATGTAACCGTGGAAGGCATACCTTTACGAGATGAGACCACGCTTCTGCAATTGTGCGGACTATCGCCAGCCAAAACTGGCAAACGAAACAATACCAAGTCAACGCTAGTGCTGATGGAATCGCGCGGGAAGCAGTTTTCGTCCGAGGAATTCGCCAGTTTTCTGGGTAACTATCAGGATCGCAATCCTCTGCCTCTGGTATTCGCGGTGGGTGCGGCAGATGGATTCAGCGAAGCAGTGCGCGCTAGGTCGCACCATACGATTTCCCTGGGGAGGATAACTCTCCCGCACGAACTGGCTCGCGTAGTTTTGTTAGAGCAGATCTACCGGGCTTTCACGATTTTGAAGGGACATCCTTATCATTCCGGCCACTAAAGCAGCGCGGCGTGCACCTTCGTGAGTTGTTGTCAGGCATGTGGACTCCTACAGTTTAAGATACGCCGCTACAATCGATCCAAGAGTAAGTCAATCCGAGGTTAAGTCTGGGAGCAGATGAATGAAAGATGTGATGGAGCTGTTGAGGGCGAAGGAACAAGAACTATCCAAGGTGAGGCGGCAAGTGGACGCTCTTCGGATTGCACTGCCATTGTTGAGCGGAGAAGAGGATGCAGCTGTGTCTAAGGCAACAGGGACGGCGAATCAGACGGCACGAGACCTGAGCTGATCGCCGGCTCCACCAAGCCCATCGCGACATTCTCTAGGCTCGACAAACTCGCGAGAAACCAAATGGCGCGCTCACTGCGTCACTGTTGCCTGATAACTTACGATCTGCCACTGACCGCTGCGGCGAACCCACACGCGAGTGTAGCGATAGGGGCCGCTGAAATCCTCGCCGAGTTGATGGCCCTTCACGTCGGCGCGGGCGGTGACCACGGCAGTGTCCCCATATACCCGCACCACCATGTCCGTAATATTCATGGCCTCGTAGCGGAGCTGGCCGCTGCGACGGGCAGAAATAGTCTCCTGTTTGGTCGTAACCTGGCCGAGAGGGGTAATTGCGACGTAATCGTCGGCGAGGATTCGCAGGGAAAAATCGGAGTCGCGGCGGAGGCTGGCTTCTTTCGACTGGCGCTCCATATCCACGATCTGACGAATGGTTTCCTGGTCGGGCGAATCGAAGCTCGGTCTGGGATGAACGGCTACGTGCTGAGCGGAAAATGCAGGTGAAACCGTAACCACGCAAAACAAGAACAGTGCACAAGTGTTGATCACGACAAAGACCTCCGCAGTCTGCTGAGGGACAGAGATCGACTTACATCGGGATACGCGCCATTGGATGCGAGAGTTCTGTGGAAAAATTCATGCCATCTGAAAAATGTTCGTTCGCTGGAGTCGTCGTACCCCGCAACTACTCTGCCGTTCTAGTAGAATCAAACCTCCAGCCATGACGGACGTGCGCCGCGGTCTTATCATCGTAAATACGGGTCCGGGCAAGGGCAAGACGACAGCAGCTATGGGAACGGCCTTGCGCGCGGTGGGCCAAGGCATGCGTGTGCTGATGCTGCAATTCCTGAAAGGTTCCTGGCACTACGGGGAATTGGACGCCGTGCAGGTTTTTGGGGATAAGTTCGTGATGAAGCAGATGGGGCGTGGCTTCGTAAAGGTGGGCGCGGAGAAGCCAGACCTGGAAGATGTGAAGATGGTGGCGGATGCCTGGGCCCAGGCGGAGACGGCGATCCGGTCTGGCGAATGGGATCTGGTGGTACTGGACGAGATTAACTACGCCATCAGCTATGGCATGTTGGACGCGGCTAAGGTGGTAGAAACGCTGAAGGCGAAGCCGGAGATGGTGCATGTGATCTTGACGGGAAGGAACGCACACCCCACAATTGTCGAGGCCGCCGACACGGTGACAGAGATGCGCCAAGTAAAGCACGCTTACGAGAAGGGCGTGATGGCACAGAGAGGGATTGAGTATTGAAGATTGCTGATTATTGATTGTTGATTGAGAACGCAGAGCCCACGGTTTCAATCAGCAATCAACAATCACGAAATCAACAATTTCCTATGGCTTGGTTCAAACGAGAATCCGGGGAGCTCGACACTTCGGGCAAGAAGACCGTCCGCACCGAAGGACTGTGGGTGAAGTGTGAGGGCTGCCGGCAGATCATCTGGAAAAAGGATCTGGAAGACAATCTGAATGTTTGTCCGAAGTGCGAAAAGCATTTCCGCATCGACGCGCGGACCAGGCTGGCATTGCTGCTGGATGACAACCAGTATGAAACGTTGGACGGAAACCTGTCGTCGACCGATCCGCTGAAATTTGTAGATTTGAAACCCTACTCCTCACGGCTTCGGCAGGCGCAGCACGATACTGGGCTGAAAGACGCGGTAATCAATGCTCAGGGAAAATTGCTGGGAAGGCCAGTAGTAGCCAGCGTGATGGAATATGCGTTCATCGGCGGCAGCATGGGCGCGGTGGTCGGCGAGATGATTACTCGGGCCGTCGAACGCGCGTTGGGTTCGAAAACGCCCCTGATTATCGTTTCCGCTTCAGGCGGGGCAAGGATGATGGAAGGTGTAGTCAGCCTGATGCAATTGGCCAAGATTTCGGCGGCTCTGGCTCGGCTGGATAAAGCGAAGGTTCCTTATATTTCGCTTCTCACCGATCCGACCACGGGTGGAGTAACGGCATCGTTTGCCATGCTGGGAGATTTGAATATTGCCGAGCCCGGAGCGTTGATTGGATTTGCCGGCCCGCGCGTCATCGAGCAAACGATTCGACAGAAGCTTCCGGCCGGGTTTCAGCGCAGTGAATTTCTTCTTGAGCATGGCATGCTGGATGCGGTGGTGGCTCGCAAAGAGCTCAAGCCTTACATTGCGCGGGCTCTGGATTTTATGGTCGGGAGCTGTTAGCTCTGGCTTCGGCGCAATTTCGCTAAACGGCCACGGGCCGAATGGCCAACCGGTCATCCTGAATCCTCAAATCCGTTTGCTATTCTGACACATTGACCAGAGCCAAGAGCTAACGGCTGCGAGCTAAGAGCTTGTCCACTTCCTACCAAACCGCGGTGTCCCGCATGTTTGCGCTGGGACATGAACTCGCGCAGACACCCTCCAACAAATTCGATCTCGCGCATATGCGGGTGTTATTGGAAGCGTTGAATCATCCGGAGCGCCGTTTCCCGAGTGTGCTCATCGCAGGCACGAACGGCAAAGGTTCAACAGCGGCGACGCTCGCCTCAATCTTGCGGGCATCAGGGTTGAAGACGGGTCTGTACACGTCGCCGCATCTGATGCGAATCAACGAGCGCATCCGAATCAATGGCGAGCAGATCAGCGACGATGATTTTGCCGAGCTGCATGGAGCGATTGATAAAGCGGCAGAAAAGCTGGTGGAAAAAACCGAGCTGCCGTGGCATCCGAGTTTTTTCGAAATGATGACTGCAATTGCTTTCGAGTATTTTGCACGAGAGAAGGTGGATCTGGCGGTGCTGGAAGTCGGCATGGGCGGTCGGCTCGATGCAACCAATGTTGTGGAACCGCGGGTGAGTGTCATCACCGACATCTCTCTCGACCATCAGAAATTCCTGGGCAATACCGTTGGCGAAATCGCGCGAGAGAAAGTAGGCATTATCCGCCCCGGCGGCGTGGTCGTAACGCTGCCGCAGCAGCCCGAAGCCAATGACGTGATCGGTAACACGATCCTCGAACTCGGAGCGCGTGCGGTAAATGCCGTGCCGTACGTACCGCCGGTTTCGCCCGGAAGCAGCCAGTACCTGGTACCGAGTACCGAGCAAGACGATAGCCGGTTTGTGTATCGCTATCCCCTTCAAGTTATGGGAGAACAAATTCTGGTGGAGACGCCATTAGTGGGGCGACATCAGTTGCGCAATGTTGCGCTGGCGGTTGCGGCCAGCATTGAATTGCATGAGCAGGGATTCAGCGCCGTCACCCCAAAGAGTATCGAGCGTGGCATACGCGAGACGCACTGGCCGGGACGCTTTCAGGTGATTGCGCCCAGAACCGAGTGGCCTGAGATGGTGATCGATGTGGCCCACAATCCGGCGGGCGCGTGGGCGCTGCACTCGGCCCTCTCGGAGCGCTACGGAGACCGCCGGCTGATTTTTGTTTTCGGGGCCATGCGCGATAAGGCAATCTCAGAGATGGCGGAGATTCTATTTCCTCTGGCCGATCGAGTTATTGTGACCAGGCCGGAGAATCCGCGGGCAGCGTCGCCCGAGGAAATTCAGGAAGCGGCCGCCCGAACCGGGGCAGAGATCGAGAAGGTGGAAGACGTGCGGCGAGCGGTGGCGAGAGCCCGAGAAGTCAGCGATCCGGGAACCGTTATGGTGATAACCGGATCAATTTATCTGGTCGGCGAAGTGATGAGCCAGATTACAGCGCATGTCTGAATGCGGCACGGGCGGGCAGTTTCCCCTAAAATAGGAATGTGCAGGAAATAAATTCATCTGTGGAAGTGCAGCCAGGCTCAGAGGGCGCAACCGCGATAGAGCCGCGCGGAAGTCCGCACGCGATTCCAGGGGAAACTTACGGCTGGCCAAGCCGCCTGCGATCCTATTTCATACTTGATCCGCTGATCTGGTTTTACACGCTCATTCTGGGGTTGCTTGCCCTGCCCGGCGGGCTGTTCGACCGCAGCGGACGCCGCTTGCATTGGTTTTCACGAACCTGGTCGTGGTTGATCATGAAAACGATCTTGTCGCCGGTGAAAGTTACCGGCCTGGATAAGATCGATACGTCGAAGCCTCATGTCTACGCGGTGAATCACGCTTCGGCGATGGATATTCCCGTGCTCTACGTCTACCTGCCGTTTCAGTTTCGAATCGTCTTCAAGAAAGAATTGTTGGCGTATCCGGTTGTCGGTTGGCAACTGAAGCGCTCGGGACAGGTCTGCATCGATCAGCAGAAGCCGACCAATTCGATTGCGGCAATTCGCTCCGCTGTGAAAAGTTTGAAAGCCGGGATGCCATTGGTAATTTATCCCGAGGGCGGGCGCACTCCGGATGGCGAGATCAAACCGTTTCTGCCTGGAGCATTCTTTCTTGCTATCAAGGCGCAGGTGGATATCGTCCCCGTAGCCTTGGTCGGCACCTATGAGCTGCTGCCGATGGATACTTACCACATCAAGTGCCGGCCGCTGGAGATGCGCGTGGGCGGGCCGATTCCAACCACCGGGCTCACTATGCGCGACCTGGAGACCGTTTCAGACAAGGTGAAGAAGGCGATTGAGGAGCTTTACTACGGGCCGGCTTCGCAGTCGGTGTGAATCTGCGCTTAGTTCTTCGTTCGTGCCGGAATCCAGATTAAAAATTTACTTCTCACAAAGTCGGAAGACTGGGCAGCCGGCCGGTCTACGAATTCACCAGCCAATCCGTTTCAAGCCCGTCACCTGATCAAAGTGGCGATCACGACTTAGCAGCGGGAGCGAGTGCTGGCGGCATAGGGCTGCGATCCAGAGGTCGTTGGTGGGAATTGGCTTGCCTTTGTGTTTTAGATCGAAAGTGATCTGGGCGTAATGCTGGGTGGT
>JBAVGI010000296.1:0-1851 GCA_049684755.1 Candidatus Sulfotelmatobacter sp. | reverse complement strand
TCTCAGCAGTTTGCTGCGCGTGCGACCCGGAACCGACACCCAGATTGGCATCGGGTGACGGAATCTCGAGTTGCGAGAAAAAGATGTCGGACATATTTGCGTCATAATGCTGTCCCGTGTGCACCAGCGTCTGCTGCATGGAGGGTTTCTTGCGAAGAGCATGCATCACCGGAGCCGCCTTCATAAAATTCGGCCGAGCGCCGACGACGTGAAGAATATGCATCGCTACATCTTACTCAGATTTGATCTCGGCGCTCCATCTGTAGAAACTGTAGCCGCGGAGGCCAGGTCCTTCTGATCGATTCCGAGCGGGCGAATGCATCCCAACACCCATTTATTCTGGGCAAAATCGTATTGCTTAACGATTCTCGCGGGATCGCCTGCGACAACCGAATACGGAGGAATGCTGTGCGTGATTATGCAATTCGCGCCTACCACGGAGTGCCTTCCAATGACCAGTTCCCCTTCCTCGCAAACAATCACGACTCCAAAACCAATCCAGCACTCGTCTTCGATGCGTATGGTCCCGCCTGTCCTTTCGCGCGTTCCGATTGCGACAGCGTCTGTTTGGTGTTCGAGGCCATGGTCCATGATGCGAACGGAGAAACCGAAGATAGACTCTTTCATGATATGAATGCGATTTCTCGCTGAAATCATTCCCCTTCGTTGCAGTCCGCTCCCAGCCTCCATAATGAGGATGGGTAATTTCGAATCCGGAGCCGCGGACACCTCTAACCGGACACCTTGGGCGAAGCCAACTCGTTCGGCGATGCTGATGTACGGCGCCGAGGACCGGTCTACTCGCAGAGAGTGATGCGCCCAGGCGCCTTTCCCAAACGAAAAGAAAGGATAGGTGTACGCCAGCCATAGCGTGCGCAGTTTGCTAAGCACCCGCGAAATCAATCCCCTGAGATCTTGCCGACTAACCGTTTGCCACGCACGAGAGATCGGGCGTCGATTCTCAGTCGCTTTTTTAATGTCGACGCGCTGGCTTGCCGCAGGCGTTTCGGAATTCGTGGAATGGGGCTCAGGGGCGATTTTCTCTCTCACTTTGCCTACGAGCTCTGTAGAAGTGAGAGGATCGGCCAAACGAATAGGCTCCGCGGTATCCAATCGGCGAACGATCCGAGCTGGATTTCCCGAAAGCACCGAATTTGGAGGAAAGCTTCGAGTAACTACGGATCGCGGGGCCACGATGGAGTTTTTTCCCAGTCTGAGTTCACCCTTTTCGCATACCACGGCGACTCCCGATCCGATCCTGCATCCCTCCTCAATGCGGATCGTGCCGCCCGGCGTTGTGCCCTGCTGCGCTATCGGTGCAGCCACGTCCTCGTACCCATGGTTGTTGTCAATGATCAACACATCAGACGCAAGAATGACGTCACGCTCTAAGTGAATGAAGTTCTTGGCGCTAATCGTACACCTCGCGCCGATCTGGCAGTCATCCTCGATAGTGATCTGTACTCCGTCGTTATCCTCTGAACCGGTGGAAAGCCATGTATGCTTCCCGATCTCGACTCGGCTTCCCAATTTGATGTGGCGCGCTAAGCGACGAGAAATATCACTCGCATAGTGGAGCGATTGACTGCGGCCCTTGTTAGCAAACGGGAAGGTTGCGCCCGCGCAAAGACTGTTCAGTTTGGTCAGGATTCGGGAGAAGAATCCTTCACTGTCATCGAGGTCAACCGAACCTTGACCAGTACGATAAGGCATGGTGATTTCGGGCCCTTGCTAAACGATATATCCGAACATAAGAATTTCACACGTCAGACCATGGTAGTTTTTATAACGGATCAGACAGCTTAAGCGTGACCTGCCCCCAATTTTCGTTCATGTAAGAATACGACAACT
>JBAVGI010000295.1:0-1837 GCA_049684755.1 Candidatus Sulfotelmatobacter sp. | reverse complement strand
CCACCTCGATGGCCGCCTCGGTGCTGGCTGCGGCCGGGCTTGACCCCACCTTCGTCGTCGGGGGGCGCGTCAATCAGGCCGGCACCACCGCCCGCCTGGGCAAAAGTGAATACATGGTCGTAGAGGCGGACGAAAGCGACGGATCGTTCTTGTTGCTAGCGCCGGTGGTCGCCGTCGTCACCACCATCGATCGCGAACATCTGGACCACTATGCCTCGCTCGACGAGATCCAGGAGACTTTCATCCATTTCGTGAACCGCGTGCCATTTTACGGCGCGGCCATTCTTTGCCTCGATGAGCCCAACGTGCAGGCGATCCTGCCTCGCGTCACGCGTCCCATTATCACCTACGGAGTTTCGAGCCAAGCCGATCTCGTGATCAGTGACGTCGAGTTGCTGGGCCTCGATAGCCGTTTCCGGCTCACCTTTCGCGGCGAAGATCTCGGTCTGTTTCATCTTCCATCGCCCCCGGGCATTCACAACGTTCGCAATGCCGCGGCGGCCGCGGCCGTGGGTCTCTACCTGGATGTGCCCGCCGATTTGATCCGCGAAGGCCTGGAGAGCTTTACGGGCGTCGGCCGCCGCTTTGACGTCAAAGGCGTCGTCAATGGCGTCACACTCATTGACGATTATGGCCACCACCCCAACGAAATTCGCGCGACCCTCGAGGCTGCGCGCGTTTGCAAATTTAATCGCGTTCTGGTGCTCTTTCAGCCACACCGGTATTCGCGTACGCAGCACCTGTGGGATGAGTTTTGCCTGGCATTCAATCATGCCGATGTGCTCGTCCTGATGGACGTTTACCCCGCCGGAGAAGCATCCATTCCCGGTATCACGTCCGAAGCGCTCGCCGCGGGCATTCGCGACGCCGGCCACAAACACGTGGTCTACCGCCAGAATCTGCAGCAGGGTATCGAGTATCTGCTGAAGGAAGCCAGGCCGGGGGATGCGATCCTGGCGATTGGCGCCGGAAACGTGAATCGCGCTCTCGGTGAGCTGGCTATTCTGCTAGGCACAAAGGTCGCAGCCGAATGAGGATTGACGACTCCAAAATCCTGAGTGCGCTGCCCGATCTCGGAATCGAGCGGATCGTCGGAGCTTCGCTGGCCGAACGCACCTCACTCGGGATTGGCGGCACTACAGACCTCTTGGTAATCCGCCGCCACGAGTCGCTGCCGGAAATTGTCCGGTTGCTCCGCGAAGCTGGCCTGCCGTTTCGTTTTCTGGGAGGCGGCACGAATTTGCTGGTAAGCGATGGCGAGCTGCCGTGGATCGTGCTGCACCTCGCGCGCCCTGACCAGGATGTCCTCATTGAGGGCAATACCGTGTGGGTGGATGCCGCGGCCGACCTCGGACGCACCGTCACCTACTGTGCCAAACATGACCTCGGTGGGATGGAGGGGCTGATCGGTGTCCCGGGCACGGTTGGCGGGGCATTGCGCATGAACGCGGGCGCCTACGGTACCCAGATCGGCTCCTACGTGAAGGAAATCCGCCTCTACAGGGGTGCTAGCGGGCAATTGGCTACGCTCCGCGATTCTGAGATTAGCTTCGAATATCGTCACACTTCGTTTGCACCCGATGATATTATGCTGGCGGTGAAACTGGAGCTTCCCTCCAAGCCTTTTCGCGACATACTCTCCGGGATTCGTATCTGTAACGAGAAACGCCGCTCCAGCCAACCCGTCAACCAGAAAAGCGCAGGCTGCATTTTCAAGAATCCTCCGGGCATGAGCGCGGGTCGCATGATCGATGCGCTCGGTCTAAAGGGTTCTCACGTTGGCGATGCGCGCGTCAGCGATCGCCACGCCAATTTTTTCGTGAATGCGGGCCGCGCT
>JBAVGI010000294.1:0-1562 GCA_049684755.1 Candidatus Sulfotelmatobacter sp. | reverse complement strand
CCTGATGGGTAAACCGCGCCTCGGACCTGAAGGACGGCGCAGTTGGGTCGGACAAGGCTTTGGATTGCAGGCGCTTAACGGTATGTCGCACGGCGCTGCCGGCTTTGCCTATGCGCTTGCTTCACTGGCGACCGCGAGCGGGCGGGAAGAGTTCAAGCAAGCCGCGGCGGAATGTATCGCCTTCGAAAATTCAAGTTACGATCCCGAGCGCAAAAACTGGCCCGATTTTCGCGTCCTGACAGACCCCGCATGGAGCTGCCGGTGGTGTCACGGAGCGCCTGGGATAGGCTTGGCACGACTGGCGACCACCAGAAACGCTCAGATGGACGCGAAGATTCTCAACAAAGATATCGGCAATGCAGTGGAAGAAGTACAGCGCCGCTCATCCGAACTGGACACGTTGTGCTGCGGGACGCTCGGCAGCATCGAATTCCTCTGCGAGGCCGGCCGCTCGCTTCACCGCGCAGATCTTCGCGATATTGCGGCGAAGCGCCTGATGGCAGTCCTGAAGGAAGCGGCAATCAGCGGGGATTACCGATGGAATAGCGGCAAAAGCCGATTCAATCTCGGCCTGTTCCGCGGCCTCTCTGGCGTTGGCTATACCCTATTGCGTCAAGTCGATGCTTCGCTGCCGAACATCTTGATTTGGCAATAGGCGACGCGGCACCAAATTAACGGCGCCCCCTTGCACGCTATTAAGTCTTTGCAGGACCGCACGAGGCGGTGAATTGAGCCTTGAACATATCGAATGATTCTATTTGCACGTCGCAAGCGGTCGACGCATCGGGCGAGACGCGAATAACATCGCCGACGGCCGCAAATTGCTGCTTGCCATTGATGTTTATGTGGATGCCATTAGTCGACGGAGAGCCGACCAAGCCGATCGTCAAATGACCGTCCGCCACAAGCAAAGATTGATTGGGATTGATGCTGTACATGTTCTT
The DNA here is from genome assembly GCA_049684755.1 of Candidatus Sulfotelmatobacter sp. Taxonomy (GTDB): domain Bacteria; phylum Acidobacteriota; class Terriglobia; order Terriglobales; family Acidobacteriaceae; genus Sulfotelmatobacter. Next base: position 618 of record JBAVGI010000294.1, on the reverse strand, counting down.
CGAGGGCACGATCGCGCTCAACTGAGCTTGTAGGCTCGCGATTTGGGTCTGTAGCGCCTTGACTTTGGATTCTCGATCAGTTCTCCCCAGCTCGAGTTGCTGGCTTTGGGTCTCAAGCTTACGAATGGCGCTGTCGCGTTCCTCCATGGCCATGTGAGCAAGATGTTGGCCATAAACACGACCAAAGAGTGCGACAGCCGCCACAATAGCCAAGGCGATCGCGATTACAAAAGCTCTGCCTCCGAAAGTCATCAAGAGATTGTGTGCGTCTGAACTCATCCAGACTTCGCGCTGACACTCTGATGTTCGCCTATCGCTTATTCGCATTTGCAGTACCGCCGCGATTGACTGTGATCGTCACATGAGAGGCGCCGCCGACATCGAGCGATAACAGCTCGAGGCGCGGCGGCCCGATGCTACTTTGGCGTAGAACCACGGTTGCGAAGATAAGGTAACAATTACGCCGTCGCAACGTGTTCAGCTAAGGGTTTGACCGCGTTCCCTTCTCCGGCGCCGGCCCCGACTGAGGCGGAGCCACGACGCCGTAGATCCGCGACAGCGCTGATCCGACGATCCCAGGCAAAGTCGGTGAATCTGACGGCTTCGTCGGACCTTTGC
>JBAVGI010000293.1:0-22729 GCA_049684755.1 Candidatus Sulfotelmatobacter sp. | reverse complement strand
ATTCTTGCCTTCGACAGCAAACAGACTGGACTGCCGATCAAGAAGCCAGTCAAGCGCCGCCTGACCAGCCGCGATGAAGTGGAAGCCTACCTGACCAGGCACATGAAAGACGAAGACGTGAAGCGTCTGCAGCGTTCGGAGCTAGTCCTGAAAAAGTTTGGCCTTCTCCCCCGCGACTTCGATCTGGAAAAGCTATTAGTGGCGCTGCTGCGCGAGCAGGTCGCAGGTTATTACGATCCCAAAACCAAGACCGTAAATCTTCTTGACTGGGTTCCCATGGAAGAGCAGGAACCCGTGATGGCTCACGAGTTGACCCATGCCCTGCAGGATCAAGCCGTCGGCCTCGACAAATGGATGAAGCGCGGTGAAAAAGATCTGGGCGAAGTCAGAAGAGATCCAACCCCCGCCGACATCGAAAACGATGAAATGGATGACACTCGCGAAGCCGTAATCGAAGGCCAGGCCGAGACTGTGATGATGCAATACGAACTCGCTCCCGTCGGCCGCTCCATCCTCAACTCTCCGGATCTGGTCGATGCCATGGAATCGCAAATGTCCAGTGGCACCGACGACTCGAAGGTTTTCAAAGACGCTCCCATCTTTTTGCGCGAATCACTCACCTTCCCCTACAGCTACGGTCTCAAGTTTGAAGTGAAGATGCTTGAAAAGGGCGGCAAAGACCAGGCCTTTGCCGGAGTGCTGGCAAATCCTCCGCATACCACAAGGCAGATCATGCAGCCCGAGACTTACCTGTCAGGCGAACAGATTCCACTTATGCCGGTCGTACAGTTCAAGCGTGACTTCAAGGATTACATTAAGTTTGATATCGGCGCCATGGGCGAGTTCGACGTCGCAGTCTTGATCGAGCAGTACGCGGGAAAGAAATTATCGGATCAACTTTATCCCGAATGGCGCGGCGGATATTATTATGCCGCGCGTCCTAAGCGCGATGCCGCCGCACTACTGGGTCTCTTCTACGTATCTCGCTGGTCGACTCCCGAAAAAGCATCCGAGTTCGCCGGCATTTACGCACGCTCGCTAAACAAGCGATATAAGAAGGTTGAAGAGGTCGAGGATCCCCCGTCGACTCAGTCCGCGGATCATTCTGATACCTCCCATTCCAATACCGACGTTCTCCACGGCCGGCACGCGTGGACCACGGAAGAAGGCACAGTCGTGATTGAAGAGCACGGCGACACGGTTCTGGTGAGTGAGAGTCTGGACGCAGCCACCACTGCGACATTAGAAAAAGAAGTATTCAAGAATTAAATCTTGCCGCTTGCCCCCGCGAGCTCAGTTCTTGCGGCCGCTTTTTTCCTCGGAGTGATTTTCTTCCGCCTCCCCGAGAAAGTGCTGTACCGTGGCCACTACCGTGAACTGCTTTCCTCCGCGCTCAATCGTCAGCTTTCGCTCCTGGCCCGGGGTTCCTTCGAGCAGCGACCACACCTGCCCCAGCGTGGAGTCAGGAACTGGAATTCCATCGACAGCAACCAGATGATCGCCCGCCTCCACTCCGTCATCACCCGTCGGCACGGATGGTTTGCCCTCAAAATCGGCAACGCCGAGAATCGTAAAGCGAGTGTCTGGCTCAGGACGAAGGATCAGTCCGACCACATCGAAGTCAGGAAAGTTGAAAGTCCTGCCGATATCGAAGTACACCGCGGAATGCGCGTAGTCGACGCCGATGCGATAGTTCATCAGCGCGTCTGCGCCGATCAGTCCGGCGATAGGAGCGCCGGCGTCCTTTTCGAAGAAAGCGCTAAAACTTTTCGGAAACTCGGCCACGGCCACATCCGTCAAATACAGTGGTCCATATTGAACGCGATCCACGCGCATCAGCTTCCAGTTTGTCTCATCATCGCCTGCTTCACCCATGTTGGCGGGGCCCACGGCACCAGTCATGTGTGGCCAGTCAGGATGGCCCGCTGCCAGCTTGTTAAATAATTCTTCCGAGAGAAAACTGATCGACGATCCCACGTCGAGCCCAAGATTGTAATTCTTGTTTTCAATCTTGCTGGATATTTGAATGAAGCCACTGCTGCCATCGACAATCATCTTGCTCTTCACGCCCCTGAACTTCAGGCAGCCGGGCGCGCCGATGCTGAATTCGCGGTCAGGAAAATTGACCAGCACATCGTAGTTGCGCAGCAGCGAAGACGGAATCTTGATTTCGGCGCTCGTGCCCGCAACCATAACCGCAGCCGCGCTCGGCGCTCTTAGAGGGATTTCTACGCGCCTAACGGACGCGAGCGGTATTTTCATTTCTCCGATCATGACCGCCGCAGGCGCCGGCGCTGAGCATCCATCTTTGTCGCAGGCGACGGAAAGTCCCAGGAGGCTCGCCGCCTGCCGCGACATCCACACTACAGAATCGCCCGTGTCGACCCACCCGCGAACCCGCTTGGTTGAACCATCAGGAAGAGGCAAATATACATCGATGATCACGCGACCGTGGTCCAATGTCACGGGAACCGTAACGGATTTGGATTTGGCGTGCGGCTTGCCGGCATCTTGAGCGGAACTGAGCGCCACTAGAAAAACTAGCGGGATAAGGGTGGTAAAAACTCTCATGGGGAGATTGTAATGTGTCGTTCGGAGAAGCGACCGGAGGGCGACCGGAGCAAGCCCGGGCGCAAACATTCGCCTTGATATAATCATAGGTTTGACTGATACGCACGAGAAGTTCTGATCGCACACGACTCTTGGAGGGTGAGTGGCACAGGCGGAAATAGGCATCATCGGCGGCAGCGGTCTCTACTCCATGCCGGGCCTCAGCAAGATCAAAGAAGTGCGCCTGAAAACGCCGTTCGGTGCGCCCTCCGACGCGTACGTTTGCGGAATCCTGGAAGGCCGCAAAGTGGCATTTCTGGCAAGGCACGCTCGCGGACACCGCATTCTTCCCTGCGAACTAAATTTCCGCGCAAACATTCACGGATTCAAACAACTGGGGGTGGAGAGGATCGTTTCTATCTCGGCCGTCGGCTCGCTGAAAGAAGAACACAAGCCGTTGGATTTCGTCATCCCCGATCAATTCTTCGATCGCACACGGCATCGCATTGATACTTTTTTCGGCGCTGGAGTCGTGGCTCACATTGCGTTCGCCGATCCTGTATGCGGAGAGCTGACCCGTGTAGTCGAGCAAGCTTGCAAGAAAATCGGCGTGAATGGCAAACGCGGCGGAACGTACCTGTGCATGGAGGGTCCGCAGTTCTCAACCCGGGCCGAGTCAAACGTATATCGCAGTGTGGGCATGGACGTAATCGGCATGACCAACCTGCAGGAAGCAAAGCTGGCTCGCGAAGCTGAGATCTGTTACGTCACAGTCGCCATGGTGACAGATTACGATTGCTGGCATCCGCATCATGATTCAGTCACCGTGGATCAGATTGTTGCCGTGCTGGTGAAGAATGCCGAAAATGCAGCGAAAGTCGTGAGCGAAACCATCGCAGCCATGCCACGAGATCGCTCCTGCAAGTGCGGCTCCGCCTTGGCGCACGCAATCCTGACCGATCCGAAGAAGATTCCGCCCGCGACACGAAAGAAGTTAAAACTGATTCTCGGGAAATACTTGAAATCGAAGTAGCAAGTCCAATTCAAAAGATCAAAGGCAAGAGTCAAGACAGGAATCGCGAATGAGTATCGTAGTCGTAGGATCGGTTGCGTTTGACGACGTCACATCACCCTCGGGCAGCGTGCAAGGCATCCTGGGTGGGGCGGCTACTTACTTTTCCCTGGCGGCCAGCTACTTCACCCAGGTCCGCATGGTCGCTGTGGTGGGTGAAGACTTCAGCCCCGACCACGAAGCCGTCCTGAAAAAGCGTGGAGTGGACACGCGAGGCATCGAACGTGCCGCCGGCAAAACTTTCCGCTGGGGTGGCTCCTACACCGACAACCTCAACGAGGCAAAAACAAATTTCACCGATCTCAACGTATTTGAAAAGTTTCACCCGCAAATTCCGACAGAGTATGAGGACTCCGAGTTCCTGTTTCTCGCAAACATTCAGCCCACTTTACAGGCCAATGTGCGCCGCAAAATGAACGGCGTGCGCCTTACCGGATGCGACACCATGAATTACTGGATTCAGGGCGCGCGCAAGGAACTGGCCGAGACTTTAAAGCTGGTGAATGTTTTGTTGATCAACGATACCGAAACCAAAATGCTGGCCGGCGAAAGAAATCTGCCGCGCGCCGCTCAGAAAGTGCTGGCCATGGGTCCACAAGCGCTGGTCATCAAGCACGGCGAATACGGAGCGACAATTTTCTTTCGTGAGGGCGCGTTTGGCATCGGACGTCATCCCTTTCGCGCTCCCACTTTGCCGCTCGACGAAGTAAAAGATCCAACCGGCGCAGGTGACTCCTTCGCCGGAGGATTCATGGGCTATCTGGCTTCGCAGCCAGAACTGAATCGCGAAGTGTTGAAACGCGCTCTATTCTACGGAGGAGTGATGGGATCGTTCGCGGTCGAGAATTTCGGCACCGAGCGGCTCCAATCTCTAACTCGCGACGAAATCGACGCCCGCTTTCAGATCTTCCGCGAACTCACCCATCTCGAATGAAGCCGCAGCCTGCGCCCCCGAAGACCTACTCCGACATTGAAGTTGTGCGGCTGCTGTGGCTGGCGATCTTCATCTCGGTATTTTCTTTTCTCTTTTACTACCGCCGCGGCGATGTGCTGCTCTACGGCGATGCCGTGGCGCATATCAACATCGCTCGCCGCGTATTCGATTCCAGAACTCCCGGCCTGCTGCAACTAGGAACCGTTTGGCTGCCGCTCCCGCATCTGCTGATTCTGCCTTTCATCGTTTCGCAACGACTGTGGCAAACCGGCGCTGGGGGCTCCATCCCCTCGATGGCTGCATATGTTTTTGGAATGCTGGGAATATTCCGTCTGGTTCGCACGGCCTTCACTCGGAACGGGCCAGTCGACGAAGCGGCGAAACTGGCGGCGTGGCTGGCGGCCATTTTGTACGCTACTAACCCAAACCTGATTTACCTGCAGGCCACAGCCATGGGCGAGTCGCTGTACCTGGCATTTTTTATCTGGGCCCTCGTCTACTTCGCCGCATTTGCCCACGGAAATGCGAAAGCTCTCACCAGGTGCGGCCTGTGCCTGGCTGCGGCCTGCTTGATCCGCTATGACGGATGGTTTCTCGCCGGCATTCTGGTTTTCGGTTCCATCGCCGTCTATCTGAATTCCACAAAATCAGGCGAAGACGCAGAGCCGCGGGCCAGAGACCTGTCCTCGCGCGCTCAAATTCTCAAGTTCTTTTTAATCGCCGCCGCCGCCCCCATTCTCTGGTTGGCATATAACGCAATTGTTTATCGGAACCCGCTTGAGTTCGCCAATGGACCCTACTCGGCAAAATCCATCGAGCAAAAAACCGCTACGGTCAATCCGGCGAAGGACAATTTACTGGCTGCTGGTTCTTATTTTCTGAAAGCGGCCGAGTTGAATGTGGCGCACTCTGGTTGGCTGGGACGCACCTGGCTTGCCCTTGCCCTCTTAGGTAGCCTCGTCTCGTGGTTCGAACGCCGTGGGCGCGTAGCCTTGCTGCTATGGATCCCCATTCCTTTTTACGCGCTATCCATAGCCTATGGCAGCGTCCCGATTTTTGTTCCCGCGTGGTGGCCGTTTTCGCGATATAACGTGCGCTACGGATTGGAGTTGCTGCCTGCATTCGCCGTGTTCGTGCCCCTGGGAATTTCTTTCCTGCTGCAATCGGCCGCGAGACTTCCGCAAGTGCTTCCTTCATGGCGCCAGTGGCTTCCGCCGGTCACGCTGCTCGCCACCTTATTTTTTGCGGGGGCCAGCGATGCCGCAATTTGGCGAGTCAATCCCATCTGCTATCAGGAGGCTGAAGTAAATATGAAAGGCCGGGTTGCGCTCGATCGCCAGCTGGGAAAATGGCTCGAAAAAGTTCCCCCCGATTCCACATTGCTGATGTATCTAGGAGAGCACGTCGGCGCCTTGGAGCAGGTTGGCATCCCCCTGCGTCGAACCATCAACGAAGGCAATCATCGCGTGTGGAAACAACCGGTCGACCCCGATGGCCTTTGGGAGCGCGCTCTCGCAGATCCCGCCGCCTATGCGGATTATGCCGTTGGCTTCGAGGGTGACCCAGTGTGGACCACCGCGCACGATCACCAGCTCACGGCTTTAGTCGAGATCCACACCACGGGCCAACCGCCCGCGGCCATATTTCAAACTCGAACTCCCCAGAGTCCGACCCGTCCTGCGGTTCCATACTCCGAGCAGTAATCAGCGCGGTAACGCTGCATCCACGCTTGCAGTGTTAAAATCCGGCCATCTCAAGCTTTTCCGGACACAAGGCAGAATCCAGAAAGCAGAAACTAGAAACTATGGAGTGGCAACATATCGTCAACTTGCTACGCGCGGAAATGGCCAGCGGAATCGTTTCCAGCTCCTTGACGCGTTTGGTGCTGGCGGCAGTATTGGGCGGCATCATCGGCCTGGAGCGCGAGCTGCGGCACCGGCCCGCGGGACTCCGCACCAATATGTTTATCTGCTTTGGTGCGGCGCTGTTCACGATTCTCTCCGATGCTTTAGCCGTCGAACACCTCGGAGATCATACTCGCATTTCGGCGCAGATTATTCCGGGCATTGGCTTCATCGGCGCCGGATCGATTCTGCACTCGCGCGGCCTCACCACCGGCCTCACCACGGCGGCGACTTTGTTTGTCGTGGCCTCCATCGGAATGGCTACTGGAGGCGGTCTTTACCTTACGGCAATTTTTGCCACCGGCTTGGTTGTCGCCGCACTATTTTCTCTGGGCCACCTGGAGTTGACTTTTAATCTGAAGACGCTGCTGTGCAGCTATGAAGTAACCGGTGGCACTGTGGAACAGATCACACAAGAAGTGAACCGCATCCTGGAGCGTCGCCACCGCATGATGCAAAATGTTCTGACCGGGAGCACAAGCCAGCACGTTCGTCTGCAGTTCGACGTCTCCGGCTGCAATCGGGAACAGAAGGAATTACTTACCGAATTACAATCCTCGGCAGTTCTGGGCGCCGTAACCTCATTGGGGCCGGTGGAACTAGAGTGAGCCTGCCGTCGGCAGTAATTCCATTCGTAAAGGCCAGCGCCTGCGGCAATGATTTTCTCCTGATCGATGCTTCAGTTCTCACCGGCGATCTGGATCCCGCAACTCTCACGCCACGCATCTGCGACCGCCACAATGGAGTGGGAGCGGATGGCGTGGAATGGATGCATCCTCACCCCACAGCGGATATAGAAATTCGCCTGATTAACGCGGATGGCTCCTGCGCTGAGATTTCCGGCAATGGCACGCGCTGCGTCGCAGCCTACCTTTGCGCGTCGCAAAACAAAGATAGAGTTGCCATTCAAACCGGTGCCGGACTCAAGACCTGCGTGCTCACTGGCCGCGGTGAATCTGAATATGGTGAATCTGAATACGAGTTTGAGGTCGCTATGGGCGAGGCCGTTGTCGGCAATGAACGGCGCGTAAAATTGTCTGCCGGAGAAGCTCGAGGCATTCCAGTGTCGATCGGCAATCCGCATTTCGTTTTGCTGCTCTCAGATTTTGCTGACAACTGGAAAGCGACGGCCGCAGAGATTCAGAGCGCTCCTCAATTCACCGGCGGCGTGAACATAGAGATGGTGGTGATCGACGAAACTCACGATGTTCGCGTCCGCTTCTTTGAGCGTGGCGTAGGAGAGACGCAATCTTCCGGCACCGGTTCCTGCGCCGCCGCCGTGGCTGCTCTTAGCACCGGCAGAGTCGAATCGCCCGTCCGCGTGCACGCTCCCAGTGGCATTCAGATGGTGCGGCAGGAAGGGAAAGAGATCTTCCTTCGCGGCGCAGCACGTTTGGTTTGTCAGGGAGAATTTTTTCTAAGTAGTAGTACGGTCGGTGCTCGGTAGAGTGGTCTCAAGGCCGACGTTCTGAGCGGGGCACTGTTGACCTTCGCCAGATTGGTAACATTGTTTCCGAATAGATTTCTGACTCATGTCTTCACCTTCAACTCCGCGCGTCAAGCCCCCAGGTCTAATGCCGGGGGATACAGTTGGTATCGTCGCGCCCGCCAGCAACGTCAAGCGTGCTGATCTCGAGGCCGGATGTGATGCGCTTCGCAGCGCGGGCTACAAGCCATTCTATTTCGACTCTATCTTCGATCAGGATCTTTACTTCGCTGGATCCGTCGAGCGCCGGACGCGTGAACTCGAAGCCATGTTCGCGCGCGAGGATGTGAAGGCCATCGTCTGCGCCCGAGGAGGCTACGGTTCGAACCACCTGCTGCAGGCCTTAAACCTGAATAAGATCAAATCGCATCCGAAGATTTTCGTTGGCTACAGCGATCTGACAACGCTGCTCACTCATTTTTCCGATGCCACCGGCTTGGTCACCTTCCACGGACCCATGGTCGCAAAAGACTGGGCTCATGCCGGTGGCGTGCATCTGGCATCCTGGCGGGCCGCTCTTTCCGGCTCAGCACCATGGGAACTCGATCCAGAAGCTCTTTCCGGCGTATCCGGATTGGTTAACGGCGCAGCGGACGGAATTCTTTACGGTGGCTGTCTTTCCATCCTTGTGGCTTCTCTCGGAACTCCGTACGAAATCAAGACTGCGGGTACTATTTTGTTTCTCGAGGACGTAGCCGCGAAGCCTTACCAGATCGACCGCATGTTGATGCAGTTAAAGCTGGCGGGAACATTCAACGATGTGCGAGGCATTATTTTCGGCGAGATGCGCGATTGTCTCCAGAACGCAAATCAAGGCTACAAACTGCAAGATGTGATACTGCGCATCGTGGGCGATTTGGGAATTCCAGTTGCCTATGGCGTACGCTCAGGCCACGTCACTCACGGAAATATCACGTTGCCCATCGGGGTGAATTCTGAATTGATCGTGCGTAATGGCCAAGTGACATTTAAGATTTTAGAAGCTGCCGTAACAGCAATGCCGGCGCGTAATTCCCGGCAATAAATCATGGACGAAAATAAGCACATTCATCTGATCGGCATCTCAGGCACCGCGATGGCGTCTCTGGCCGGAATGCTGAAGCAGCGCGGATTTCGCGTCACTGGCTCCGACGCCGCCGCATATCCTCCCATGTCAGATTTTCTCGAAGCACTAGGAATTCCCGTCGCTCAACCGTTTGACGCCCGCAATCTCGATCCTGTCCCTGATCTGGTGGTCGTGGGCAATGCAATTTCGCGCGGTAACGTTGAACTCGAACGTATCCTTGACCAGCGCATCCCGTTTTGTTCGCTCCCTCAACTACTGCACGACGAATTCCTGCGGGGCAGGGAAGTGCTGGTCGTCGCCGGCACCCATGGCAAGACCACAACCACGTCAATGCTTGCGTGGATCTTTCATACTGCAGGCATGCAACCGTCTTTCCTGATCGGAGGAATCGCAGAAAACTTTGGCTCGAGTTTTCATCTCGGGCAGGGAAAGCATTTCATTCTGGAAGGCGACGAGTACGACACCGCTTTCTTCGACAAAGGCCCGAAGTTCCTGCATTACTTTCCCGATGCGATCATCCTCACCTCCGTCGAGTTCGATCATGCCGACATCTACAAAGATCTTGACGCCGTCGAGACCGCATTCAAGCGCCTCGTAAACCTGATCCCGCGCCGCGGCCGGATCATCGCCTTCGACGGCGCCGCCGGCGAGTCGACTGAAAGCGCCAGCCTGCAGCGTTGCTTGAGCAAGGCGTTCAGCCCGGTGGAGCGTTACGGCTCCGGCGCGACGGCCGATTGGAAGATCACGAATCTAAAATTGGAAGCCGGGAAAACTTCCTGGACGGTGTTGCACGAAAATCGCCTCTGGTCCGATTTCGAGTTTCCCTTGGCCGGCGAATACAACGTCTGGAACGCAACCGCAGCCGCTGCCATGGCATTCGCTTACGGAATTTCTAAAGAAGAAATCTCCGCCGCCCTCAAAACATTCAAAAGTGTAAAGCGCCGGCTCGAAGTGAAAGCGCAAGTCAACGGCATCACCATCATCGACGACTTCGCGCATCATCCCACCGCCATCGCCGGAACTTTGAAGGCTCTGCGCGCGCGTTACGCCGGTGCGCGCCTGTGGGCGATTCTTGAGCCCCGCTCCAACACGCTGCGGCGCCGCATACTGCAAGCCGATCTCGCGCGCAGCCTCGCCGTCGCCGACGAAGTTATCGTCGCCGGGGTTTTCCGCTCCGAGGCCGTTCCGGAAAATGAACGCCTCGAATTGCCGGAGCTCGCAACCGATATCCAAAACCACGGCCGCCGTGCCCGTTTAATTGCAAATGCCGACGAAATCGTCGAAACCATCGCCCCCGAAATGCGCTCCGGAGATGTCGTAGCCATTCTTTCCAATGGCGGATTCGGTGGCATCTACGAAAAGCTGCCAGCGAAGTTGCGAGCACTGGCTGGCGAATCGAACGCCGTCGATCCCGCCAGTGTTGCGGGCAAGCGATGAAGCATTTAGCTTTCAGGGACGTACTCACGCATCAGCCGATCCGCGTGGCTTTGCTTGTCTGCCTGCTTTGCGCGCAAGCCTCCGCCACAACCAACTACACCGTCTCTCTCATAAATCCCGAACAACATCTCGTGGAAGTTCAGATCATTCTGCCGGAAGGATCCGCGCAACGAGATCTGCAGCTTCCCGTCTGGAACGCGCTTTATCAGGTCCGCGACTTTGCGCAATACGTGAACTGGGTGCGCGCCAAAGACCTCTCTGGCCGCCCACTCCCCGTGCAAGAGTTAAACGATAGCCTCTGGCGGATTGCTGACACCCAAGGCGGAGCCGTCATTAACTATCAGATATACGTCGATTCTTTCGGCCCCTTCGGCGCACAACTCAACCCGCACCACGCCTTCTTCAATCTGGCACAACTGTTGATGTATCCGGTGGATGCTCGAAATCAGCCCATGGCAGTGCGCTTCAACCAGCTTCCCCAGGCATGGCATATCGCCACGCCACTGACTTCTGCACCGGACGGAAGCTTCACCGCCGAGAATTACGATCGCCTCGTCGATTCTCCGGTCGAGATCGGTACCTTTCAGGAAAATGATTTCGACCAGGGAGGCGCCCACTATCGCGTCATAATTGACGCCGAATCCGGCGACTACGATCCATCAAAGATTACTGCCATGCTGCAAAAAATCGTAGCTGCCGCGACCACGTGGATGCAGGATCGCCCCTTCGACACCTACATGTTTCTGTATCACTTCCCGCGCGGCCCCGCCGGCGGCGGAATGGAGCACTCTTACTCAACTGCCATCGATGTCAGTGCGGATGTGCTCTCACATTCGCCCGAGGTGCTCCGCTCGGTAACCGCGCACGAATTCTTTCATCTGTGGAACGTCAAACGCATTCGCCCGCAAACTCTCGAGCCGGTGGATTACACCAAAGAGAACTACACCCGCGCACTATGGTTCAGCGAAGGATGCACCAGCACCGCCGCTGATATTATCCAGCTCCGAGGTGGAGTTCTGGACGAGCGCCTCTTCGAGCAACAACTAGCCGCCGGAATCGCCGAACTCGAGCGCCGGCCCGCACATCTCACTCAGTCAGCGGAAGAATCAAGCCTGGATGCATGGCTCGAAGGTAACCCATACTATCGCCGCCCCGAGCGCAGCGTTTCTTATTACAACAAAGGCGAGCTACTAGGAATCATCTTGGATCTGGCAGTGCGCGAAGCCAGCCACGGACAAGAATCTCTACGCGAAGTCTTTCACTGGATGAATAACAACTACGCCAAGAAGGGACGCTTCTTCCCCGATTCCGATGGTGTGCGCCAGGCCGCCGAAGCCGTTACCCACGCGGATCTCGGCTGGTTCTTCACAGAGTACGTGCAAGGCACCGAAGAAATTCCCTGGAACGATTTCTTTCGCACTGTGGGTCTGTCCGTCGTCACTGAGAAAACTACAGCCGCCGATCCCGGCTTCGCGGCCTCACGAAATTTCGATGGGCCCATGATTGTTTCCTCAGTCACTGCGGGCAGTGAAGCCGAGCGCGCCGGCCTGCGCGCCGGAGATACAATTTCTGAAATTAACGGCAAGATTCCGGGCCTGGAGTCTTCGGACGACCTGGCTGGACTTGCTCCCGACGACGCGATCACGCTGAAAGTACGAGGCCGGCGCGGCGTCGAGCGCGAATTGAAATGGAAGGCCGGACGCCGCGACGATCTTACCTACGACTTCCGCGACCAGGAACACATTACCGCGGAACAACGGGCGCGCCGCACCGCCTGGCTGAAGGGCGAAGCGCAGGTCCCGCAAACCCCACAATCACACTAGGAGCAAAACGCCGTCACGCAAGCACGCCGGAAACTGAACTAAGAATGATCCGCACTATCGCGATGCTCGTCTTCTGGGGATTGGCCGCACCTGTCGCGGCCTTCATCGGTTTTCCCTGGACCTTCCTCTCCGGCGATATTCGCCTGCTCTACCGCATGTTCATGATTGGCGCATGGAATGGCGTGCGCTTGACTGGAGTCCAGGTAAAAACCATCGGACTCGACACTCTCGATCCCGCGCGCACTTACATCTTCATGTCGAATCACGTTTCGAATCTGGATCCGCCCATCACGATTCCCCTGATTCCGAAACGTACCTCCGTAATGGTGAAAAAAGAATTGTTCAAATTCCCCATTCTTGGCCGCGCGATGCGTATGGGGTCATTGGTGCCCGTCGATCGCGGCAATCGCGATGCTGGCATCGAGTCGGTAAAAGCCGCTAAAAATGTGGTGCAACAGGGCCTCAATATGACGATCTATATCGAAGGCAAACGTTCCTTCGACGGCAAACTGCTCCCATTCAAGAAGGGCCCGTTTTATCTCGCCATGGAATGCGGCGTGCCCGTGGTCCCGATCACGATCACCGGCACCCACTACGTCATGCCCAAAGGCAGGTTCGCGATCAAACCAGGAATAGTGACAGTGAATTTTCATCCGCCCATCGAGCCCAAAGATCTCGGCAGCCGCGAATGTCTGATGGAAAAAGTGCGAGCCGCAATCGATAGCGGCTTGCCCAAAGAGTGCCGAACAAATCCGGCGGCTGTCGAATAATGCCCAGAGGCGTCCGCCATCTCGGTGCACTCTGCGGATCCTCTCAGCGTTCTCCGCGCTTAAAGCTGTTGCGATAATAAAAAGAAGCACGCTGAGACATAAGCCTATTCCTTAGCCTTCTTCGACCGCAGCGCTCTAGCCATCTCCGGCAACTTCGACAACAGCGCCGAATATTTCAGCCACAATTTGTGATCCACCGCCGGAGCTCCGCTCACCAGCGCGCCCGCAGGAATATCGTGCGCCACGCCACTCTGCGGCGTGACGATGGCATCGTCTCCGACTTTGCAATGCCCAACTACCCCGACCTGTCCCGTCAAGATCACACGCTTACCGATTTCGGTCGAGCCCGCAAGCCCCACCTGCGAGCACAGTAGAGCATCTTCGCCCACCTGCGACCCGTGCCCAACCTGCACCAGATTGTCGATCTTTACGCCACGCCGGATGCGCGTCTCGCCCACACTGGCGCGGTCGATGCAAGAGTTCGCCTGCACCTCCACATCATCCTCGATCACCGCCGGCGCCGGCTGAGGAATCTTGTACCAGCGCCTGTCTTCTATCTTCGCAAATCCAAACCCGTCTGACCCAATCACCACTCCGTTGTGCAGCAAAACGTTGTTGCCGATGCGGCAATCCTCCCGCACGACCGCGTGAGCATGTGCAAAAAAATTCTTTCCGATCTTTACTCCGCGGTAAATCACCGCATGCGCCAGCAACACGGCGTTGTCGCCAATCTCCACGTTTTCACTGACCACTACGTAAGGACCGAGATGCGCCTCGCGTCCAATCTTTGCGGAAGCATGCACCACTGCCGTGGGATGAATCCCCGGCGCGTATCGCAGCGGAGGATGAAACATTTCCAGCGCCCGCGCAAAAGCAAGATAGGGATCTTTCGCCCGCACTAAAACAGCAGACGATGCCCCCGAAAAATCTTCCGCCACAATCACCGCTGAGGCTTTGGTCGAGCGCGCTGCTGCCGCATATTTAGGATTTGAAACAAACGTCAACTCACCCGGCCCCGCCTGCTCAATTCCGTTAAGCCCGCTAATCTCAATATCAGGCGACTCATTTTCAAGGCGCAGCTTCAACTTGGAGGCGATGGTAGAAAGTTTCATGGAGATGGAGTAATCCGCGATTAAATCGTACACCACGGCAGCCACGTGCCGGTCGGTGGGTGACACGCTCGTGCGAGCTGCTTCAGATTACTCCACGTCTCAGCTGACGTCTTATTGAACGCCTTATTGAACAATAAGCCCGAAGCCCGTGCTGGAAGTCGTCGCGCCGCTGGTGGCGTTGACCACCACGTTATAACTTCCCGCAGGAGTGCTGACCGCCGGCGGCGGCGTTGGCGGAGTCTTGTTTGAACTCCCACCTCCGCACCCCGGGACGAGACAAATCAGCAACAGCACCGAAGCCAGAAACATTCCCCGCGCCCGCTGCTGCTTTGGCGCGCCAATTACGACCATGCCAAAGAGCAAGCCCATCCCGGTCATCCATTGCGCGAAATATATTCCCCGCGCTGGCGGCAGCAACTTCGCTGTCGCTGCCGTCGTAGTCACGGTAATCGTGCAATTGGTCGTGGTGGCCGCACCGTTGCTTTTGATCGAAGCCGGACTGAACACGCAAGCCGCCCCCGTCGGAAGTCCAGAGCACGCAAGCGAGATCGTCCCGCTGAATCCCGTCGAATAAGAAACCGAAACGGCCGTCGATCCCGACGAGCCCGGCGCGCTGATCACCACTTGCGATTGACTCGACGATACCGCCGCAAAAAATCCCGGCTGAACGGTGAAACTCAAGGACGAACTCGCGCTGGGATTAAAACTGACATCTCCGCCATAGCTGGCAGAGATCTTATGCGTGCCAGTATCGAACGTGAGCACTCCGTTAGGAGTCGCCGTGTTGCCTTGGCTGTTCAGAGCAAATAGATTGCTGGCACCAGGGATCGGACCGAATGTGTCAGAGAAGGTGACCCCGCCGGTGGGAATGCCGTGTCCCGAAACTCCCGCAACATCAGCCCGCAAATAGATGAAGGTCCCAAAAGGCTCGCTGGTAACCGGAATCGGACTGCCGTTCTGGTTGAAAGTCAGAACCGAAAGCGCGGTCGTGCTGGCCTCCGGCGTGACGGTTATAAGAGCCGTGGGCTCTGACAAGCTCGGGGCAAAATTTGAATCCCCGCCATACTGCGCGGTGAGCGTGTAAGTTCCGCCCGGCAAACTGCTGATAGTCGAAGCAGCCGTACCAGAGGCAAGCGTAAAAAATCCCTCAGCGAGTGGTCCCAGCCCAAGAAACGAATAAAGCGCAACATCGCCGGTAGGAACGCCTGTTCCGCTGCCGCTAGGCGCCACCACGGCGGTAAAGCTCAAAGGCGAACCATGCACCAGCGTCGTCGACGAATTGAGAGTTAAGGTTGTTGTGGTGGCATCGAGCTTTGAGCTGATCGAATTCCACTGGCTCACCAGATTCGCCACGTTCACCGATCCCAGCCCCGAGGCCATGTCATACCCAACTCCAGCCTGGTACTCAGCATTCGCCAATCCGTAATTGAGTTCGCCCGGTACCGCGTTGTTGCCCACGGTCACGTCGTTGAACACGCAAGACGTATTCGGAGGAGTGGTTGTACTCGATCCATTACATTGTCCGGTCAGCGCCGTATTTGCCTCCTGCGCTGCGGCCAAAGGATAAAGAACATAATCGGCTTGCCCCTGGCGTGGCCCCTGGGTGGGATTCAAGTTCGCCATCTGCTGGTCGACTAGCGCCATGATGCCGGCAAACGAAGGCGCTGCCGCCGAGGTTCCCCATACAAAATAAATATAGAAATTTCCTTGACTGTCCGGTTCGCAGGAGCCCTCGAGGCACAACAGATAAGGATCGTGCCCCGCAGAGGTCAGGGCAACGTCAGGTACATCCCGGAATCCATCTCCAAAACCGGTCTGCCACACCGGCTTAGAAAATCCCGCAAATGTTCCACCGTTCGCGACGTTGCCTGAACTCACCCCGCCGCTTCCCGCCGAGATGCCAGCATTAGAGCTACACGCCGAACTCAGGCAACTGGCATTCCACACATCTTCCGGAATATAAGAATTTGCTGTCTCAGAAATCGGGGGATTGCTGGTCCAGTACTTCGTGTCATCCCCATTCTCATTAAACTGCGTTCCACCGACAGCAACCGTGAAAGGCGTGGACGCCAGCACATTCACCGACAAAGGCCCGGTCGCAACGGTTTCAGAATTCTGATCGTCGCAGCCCTCGGCTCCATCATCGCCCGTCGATACGAAATAAGTGATCCCTTGCGCCGCCGCTTGTTCGGCCACGGCATTCACCCCTGCAACTCGCGAGTCGGTGGCGTAATACTCGCAGGTGCCAAAGCTTTCCGTCATGATGTCTGCCAGATTGTTGTCGACGATGTACAACTCCGAAAGATCAATCCCATCGGTCGTGTTGGTCGACGCGGAAACCACCAGGTCCACCGTCGCCCCCGGTGCGATAGCCCCCGACCACGTACTATCCAGCGTGGCTTCCGCTTCTTCACCTCCGCCCAAATCACCCGGGTCCGGACCGTCTAACACGATGTTGAAGTTAGGGCTGTCGAACCCGCTCCCGGATCCAACCATGCTGTAGAAATTCTCAACATCCGCGCCGCCGTTGTACAGATTGCTCCGGCCAACCACAGCAATGCTCGTAGAATTTCCATCATTAACCCCGGTAGGTCCGTTGTAGACCGGATTGATGTCGTAAATCACCGCGTAATCCTGCGGCGCCAGCGCATAAGTCGTGGGTTGCCCACCTTGCGCCGGGAACGTAACCAGCGGCCGTTTGCCCGGCCCCGGCGACACCAGCTTCGCAGCCACCGCCTGCGGCGAAAAACGAATATGCGGTTTGCTCAAAAAATTATGCAGCGTCAAAACTCCCGCCACCGCCGGCGTCAACGCCGTCGGAATCGACGGATCGCTGGCATTCGCCCAGTGCTGTTCTCCCTTCACAATGTACTTATGTATCGTCGTGTGAAACGCTTCCTTCACCTGGCCGGCCGATCCGGAAAACTCCAGCACCGTGCGCCCCTTCGTCGAGCCCACCAGAAATCCGTGCGACTGCAACCACAAAGTAATCGTCTGCATGTCACTGTCGCTGGGCCCGAACTGTGCCCCGAATTGCTCCGGGGTAAGCCACTTATGGTAATTAGGCGAAGATTTTCTCTGCTGATCGTCGAGAAGTTTTCTCAGCGCCGCTTCTTGCTGCGGACTTCGCTTCAAAACCAAAAGCATGCGCTGCATCGGCAGTGTGGCTGGAGCGGCCCCTAAGTCAAACGCCGGCCTCGCCAACGGATGCGTGTTGCCTTTCAGCACGGTCAGGTGCGTTTCATCGACCGGTTGCGTAATCAATGGCTGCGCAATTGACACCTGCGGCACGGGCGTCGCGGGTGAGGCGCTTGTTTCCTGCGCCAATAACTGCGAAGAGAGTTGCATCGCCACAGCAATCAAAGCCAAGGCACAAAAATACTGACAGGAGAGGCGGCAGAGAGCGAACATGTCTTCGGCACCTACGCTAAGAGATAGCTACGCCCCGGAGAACGGACAGGGTAGAGGAAGGAGTGGGCCCGTCCATCTCGCCGCACCGCACTTATCGGCGCGCGGGAGCAGCCTTTTTATCCTAACTTTCCCCGGATTGCAATATGATTATGAGCCAACCGCCATTTCGGCCAAAAGCATCGAAGGCACTTTGAGCTGCGAAAAAGGAGAATAAGCGATGACGAAAAAGTTTTGTCTGCTGGCGCCTTTTGCAGTTTTACTGTTCACCGCCTGCGCGGCCGCGCAAACTTTCACCATTGCGGAAATTGGTTTACTGAAAGGCACCAACGAGAACAGCGGGTTTTGGCTCAACTCCAGCGGCGCGGTCGTCGGCTGTGCTGACATCGCCAACGGCGAGGGCTATCCGTGCACTGGCACCGGCGCCGGCCAGCACGCCTTTTATTGGACGCGCAGCGGTGGCATCAAAGACCTGGGAGTTCTGCCCGGCGGAAATATCAGCGGTGCCATCGGCATTAATAACCTGGGACAAGTCGTCGGCTATTCCAACACCAGCACTAATCCAGCTGACCTGTACAACTTCATCGCCTTCGAGTGGACCTCCACTGGCGGAATGGTCAACCTCGGCAAGCTTTCCGGTGGAAATTCCAGTTGCGCCTTCGAAATTAATACTTCCGGAGTAATTGCCGGCGATTCCTTTGTAAATGCAACCATCGTCGATGCCGCCAGTTGGACGGATAAGAAAATCAAGAACCTCGGCGCTTTGCCCAAAAGTATTTTTACCGCCGCCCTCGATCTTAACGATAGCAACGAAATCGTCGGAGAATCGATATTCGGCTACGGCCCGCCGTTTACCTCTCACGGTTTCAAGTGGACTTCGGGAGGCGGCTTGAAAGATCTGGGAACGCTCTCCGGCGGCAACACCAGCATAGCCAACGCCATTAACTCCTCCGGCGTCATCGTCGGGCAGTCGAACTCGCGCGCGAACTCGGCCTGGCACGCGGTCAAATGGAGCGCCACCAACGCTATCGATGACCTCGGCGTCTTGCCCGGCGGAACTTACAGCGTTGCCTTTGCCATCAACGATAGCGGCGAGGTCGTCGGCTACGGAGACGTCGCACCCAACGTCCCCCACGCCATGCTCTGGACTTCCACCCGCGGCATGTTAGATCTGAACGACCTGATTCCCAAAGGCGCCGGCTGGGTGTTGATCAATGCCAACGCCATTAACGCCCTGGGACAGATTACCGGCTACGGCACCAAGGCCGGACAAAACCGTGCGTTCCTGCTGACTCCGGTGGAATAAAAAGGGATCACTCTTCGAACATCGGCACCTGCCGCTGATCGCCGGAGGCGCCACGCCGTGGCCGCCGTGTTCCGCCGATCACCGCCAGTACCGTCAGCGACTCCAGTGCAGTCCGCGGCACAAAGATCCGCTGCGTATTCGAGCGTTGGTCCGGTGGATTCACCAGAAAACCTTCCGGCGTGGTCTGGGTAAGGTCGGAGGGCATCAACCCCTCAAGAATCTCATTGTCCTTAAATCGCAGGCGTACCCACAATCCTTCAGACCGCGGACGTGAAGTAAACGTCTTGCGCGTTAGCGATTCCGAGTCGCCAAACTCGCGCACGAAGTAAACTCCCTTGATCTCCCGCAGATCCATCGCCACCACATTGCCAGCCGTGTTCAGCAACTCGAGTTTGCCTTCGTTCACAAATTGCGCGGGCGAAACATATCCCGAGACCGAATCCCGGTCCATCTTGCGGACAATCACCTTTTTGTGCGTCGAAGGCATAGCTCGGGCGCCGGCCAACAGGCGTGACGCCAGGCACAATCAACCCTTCATCCAGTTATTATTCGTTGAAAAGTCTAGACACCGGCAGAGCCAGGGGCCGAAGCCCGAGCCCACCCTCATGATTCTCGCACCATTTCCTCGAAATTCGCCGGAATCCACGATGGCAGTAGCCAAATCGTAAACGTTGTGTTATTCCTTTAAGTTGCCTGAATGCCACTCAAGTCAGTATAAGTCTATTGTATTGAATGGCTTGTGCACAATATGAAGCGGATTTGCCGGGGTCGGACCTTTTCTGGCTGTGGAAATGTTGTGGAAAACATGGGTCTACCCCACCCGGAACTGACGGTCTGACCGCTTGAACTTGATCGCTTGAAGACGAATGGCTGATTACATTTACACCATGGAAATCCGGTTGACGCCGGATCAAATGAAAGGCGTCAACCTCGTGCAAGATGTAGCCCGCGCGGCGGGAATCACACTCTATCTTACCGGTGGCGCAATCCGCGACATCATCAGCGGCTTCACCATCCGCGATCTCGATTTCACCGTCCAGGGCAATCCCCTCAAGTTGCAAAAGGATTTCGAACGCGCTGGCGCCCAATTGGCCGGCCACGACGAGGACGTCCGCACTTTGTTCCTGGTTCTCCCCGGCAACGTCCGTGCCGAAATCGGTATGGCGCGCACCGAAGTCTATGAGAAGGTCGGTAAGCCTCCCGTGGTTGCCCCGGCCAGCATCCAGGAAGATCTCCGCCGCCGCGACTTCACCGTAAATGCCATGGCGCTTTCGTTAAACGAAGGGTCTCGCGGACTGCTGCTCGATCCCTTCAACGGCGTGGCCGATATCGAAGCAAAGCTTCTGCGCGTGCTAAATAATTACGCGTTCGTCGAAGATCCTTCGCGAATGATTCGCGCCAGCCGCTTCGCCGCCCGTTTCCACTGGCCGTTGGAAGAGAAAACCCAGCAGCGCTTCGACTCCGCCAAAGAAAATAATTACATCGAGCACATCTCGAAAAGCGCCATCGGACACGAGATCGCTCAACTCGCCCACGAAGATGATCCCCTGGGCGTGGTGCGCGCGCTCGAGAAAGAAGACTTCCTCAAAGTTTTACATCCTCACTGGACTGTTGCCAAAGTAGATACCAACGGCCTGACCCAGTTAATGAAAACCCGCCAGCAGATTGTCGATCTCGGCTACACCGTCGATCCCTCCGCGTCCGTGATGCATTTCCTGACCGTACACTTGTCGGAAAAAGATGTCTCAGATATACGCCGCCAGATTCCGCGCAAAGATTTGATCGAAGCCTGGCGCGACATAGAAGATCACGCCAAAGAACTCGCCAAGCGCCTGATGGGCAAGGAGGCCGCAACCCCCTCGCGCACCTGGAATCTTCTTTCCTCCGCTCGTCCGGATATGGTTCTATTTCTGGCGGTAACCTCGAAAAATCAATCCGTCGCCCAGAAAATCAAAAACTTCTTCACCAAATGGCGCGACATACAAAAGCGCATACCCCTGCCCGAGATGACTGAGCTGTTGATTACTCCACAGCTTCCCGAATATCCTAAAATCGCGCGCGACGTCTTCATGCTCCTGCTCGATGGAAAGCTGCGCTCCCGCACCGAGACTCTAAAATTCCTCAAGCCGTTTGCCCCACCCCCGCCGCCGCCACCACCCCCGCCACGGCGCGGCCGCGGTCCCAAAGCCGTCGCAGTCGCGACTGCACCTGTGGCAGAAGTACCAGCGAAGCTGGCGAAGGGTAAAGGTAAAAAGGTCGCGGCCGCAGTCTCGGCGCCCGTGCCCGTGGCGCCAGCGGCGGTGCCTTCAAAGACTACGAAACCAGCGGCCGGTGCCAAAGCGGACTCGAAATCGAAACCTTCCAAGCCCGCGAAGAAACCTGTCAAGCCCGCGCACAAGCCAGTCACGGCCCGGCATTCGCCAAAGAAGCCGGCGAAAAAGTCGCCGTCCAAGAAGACGGCGAAGGCCAGGAAGCGTTAGTCTTTCGCCGCAAGAAATTCCCGCGCCCACAGCTCGAATCAGGCCTATAATTATAGTTATGCGGCGCCTGGTAGCGATTACGGCGTTTTTGTTCCTGGCGGCGTCCCTGCAACTTCAGGCCCAGCGTGGCGGTGGCGGCCATGCATCCGCCGGAGGCCACGGTGGATTTTCCGGCCATGCCAGTTTTGGCGGAGGCTTTGCCGGCGGCCACTCTTTTGGTGGAATGCGCTCTGGTTCCGGTTTTGCATCGCGATCTTTCTCCGCACCTTCTTCTTTTCGTGGCCCTCTGGCTTCCCGCGGATTCAACTCCCGCGGATTCAATTCCAACCGCTTCAATCGTTCCCGCGGCTTCGACCGCTCCCGCAACCGCTTTCGGCTGCGCAGCTACGGCTACGGAAATTGTTACGGATATGGTTGCGGCTATGGTTACGGCTACGGCTATCCCTACCTGGACGGTGGCGTCGATCCCTACTGGTGGTGGGATTCAGATTCATCCGGCGATCAAGACCAGCAAGATCAGATCGGCTTAGCCAATCAGATGAACCAGCAGAGTCTGGACGAGCAGCAAATGCGCCGGCAGAACGATCAAGATGCTTACGCGCGGTACGCGCCTGCTCGCCCGCATTCTGCCGAAACCACGGAAGCCGATCCCGCCACCGTGCTCGTCTTCCACGATCAGCATAAGCAGGAAATCCATAACTACGCCATCGTAGGCCAGATGCTCTGGAATTTTTCCCCGCAGCGCACCCAGAAAATTCCGCTCTCCACTCTCGATCTGCCGGCGACAGAAAAAGCGAATGAAGACCGCGGTGTCGATTTCCATCTGCCCGGAGCCAATGAAGGCCAGTAGTTCGCACCCAATATAGTGCTCTGTGGATAAAGTGGCTGCGGGAATAGCGTTGTTTCCCGATAGAATGGCGTCAACGAAATTTATGATTGTTGATTGCTAATTGTCGATTAAAACACCAGACGCCCTGGGCCGTTAATCATCAATCAACGATCATCAATCAACAATTCATCCCATGTCCCAATTCGTCCATCTGCACCTCCATACCGATTATTCTCTTCTCGATGGCGCCTGCGACGTTGAAAAACTTTGCCAGCGCGTGAAAGAGCTCGGCATGCCCGCCGTCGCCATGACCGATCATGGAAATATTTTTGGCGCGGTCCACTTCGTAAATGCCGCCCACAAATACGGCGTCAAGCCCATCATCGGCTGCGAACTCTACATCTGTAAAAGAGACGATCACAACATCGAACGCACCCCGCCCGATGGCGACACCTACAACCACCTGCTCGTTCTCGCGCAAAACGAAGAGGGCTACCGCAATCTGGTGAAGATCACCTCGGAAGCCTCACTGCGCGGCTTCTACTACAAGCC
>JBAVGI010000292.1:0-2461 GCA_049684755.1 Candidatus Sulfotelmatobacter sp. | reverse complement strand
CTTGTGGCCTCCTACATAGCCGAACTGTCAATGACGGTGTTGCGCCGCAGAGACTTTTGCCAAGATCAACTTCGCTGCAACTAGGTCTTGCATTGCACACCCGACGGACTTGAACAGAGTAATTTCGTCGTCCTTCGATCGCCCGCGGACTCTCCCACGCGCGAGACCCGCTAGGTCACCCTCTATCTGCTCCCTTCGGATCACCCCTCTTCTCAATGGATCGACGATATCACCTGCCTCGGCCAGCGCGCCTTCCAAGTTGTCCACGAAAATACGGGCGTCCTTCACGGCATCGTCGTCCGCCTCGCGCCTTGTGATCGAGAAGCTCCCGACTAAATCAACGTGCGTCCCGGCCTTAAGAGACTTCCCCGCAAAAACTGGAGTAGCGCTGCTCGTCGCGCAGGAAACAATGTCGGCGTAGGGGACAGCGCTGTCGACGTCAGTGCCTGATGTGATTTCGATCCGGCGATTCACCATGGCGCGTATGGCACGGGCGGTCGCCTCAGCGTGTTCGGCGCGCCGTCCACATACAGTGACGCGAGTGATCGGGCGCACCGAGCACTGGGCGGCCGCGAGAGTCGGCGCTAACCCGCCTGTCCCAATGATCACCAAGTGCGTGCTGTTCTCTCTCGCAAGATATCGTGTGGCGAGCGCTGACACAGCTCCAGTTCGAAGATAGGTCAGAGCAACTCCGTCTATCGCGGCGACTGGCGTGCCTGCTTCGGAGAACACTACGACCACGGCCTGAACGGCTGGCAGCCCGCTTTTGGGATTTCCCGGACATACGGTTGCCAGCTTGACGGCGCCCGCTCCCGTACTGTCGAAGCCTGGCATGGATACGAATACCCCCCCATCCTCCCTGTTGGGCAGTTCAAGGAGCTGCCGCAGCGGAATCACGTAGTCCGCTCGAAGAGCTCCGTCAAGTGCGCTTACGATCTCAAGCGGAGATGCAAGGCGGCGCACTGTGACATGATCAACGTACAACATACAACGGGGCTAAAGAGCCGTGTATTTCCTCAATACACCTTTGTCGAACCTTCACGTTTCGACAAACGTAGCACAACAGATAGTTTTTTCGAGGACCATCGTCATCGCTCTTCATCAGCGCTTCTTCCCTCCTTCGCATCGGACACTCCTCGGGCCTCACTGTGGCCCAAGGGCGTTTGAGGACAGCTCTAAATTTTTGGAATATGGGACCGATCTCAACGTCCGACCGGCGCCCAGTTCGACGCCCTGTTAGGATCACCCTTGCCGCGGTACACCGCGCGAACCGGATACGGGTAAATCGCCCGCGTAAATTTCACGTTCCGCGGGTCTTTGCGGAATCGTTCGATCTGCTCAAAAAAATCCGGCTCGCTGCTATGCGCGCGCCAGAACGGACCCAGGTCCAGATGTGATCCGATCATGACCGCGGGCGCTTTGCCTCGCTCCACCCAGTCCTCGAGATAGCTCAGGTAATCGATTGACCAGGCACCCTCGCCGCCCAAGCAATGATTCATGCCCGGAATCAGGAAAAGACGAAAGAAGTCCTGGGTCGAAGCCCGCCCGCCCATGGTCTTCTCCGCGGTGTCATAGTAATCGATGGCATCGGTGGGAATGTCGGACTGGTCCGCTCCTCCCTGGTATAGGATCATCTTGCCGCCGGCGGCTTTGAACTTGCGCAGATCCGGATTATCGGCATAGCCCATCAACTCTTCCGCCATGCCGAAGCGCTTGTAGTCGCGATCGAAATCGAAATCCGCTGCCTTCCAGCTTGGGCCCGGAGCGGGCATGAAGCCGATGTAGCGGAAATACTCCCCCGACCATCCGGCCACCTTGCCGGCATCGTTCACGTACGCATCAAACCTACCGCTTCTTCCGTCATTTATCCAATTGAGCTCCGATCCGGGTAGAGGGCCGCCGGTGTAGATCTTCACGCCCTTCGATGTTGTCGGCCCTGAATAGACTTTCCTCACCTCTTCGATTTTCTCCGCGGTCAGGCACTTCCCCTCTTTGTAGGCCCCTTTGCACAACAGATCTGGAAGATGCACGTTGCAGTGCAGAGGATCCCCTATAACCCCATCCTTAACACCATCGTCCCTGTCGCACATCGCGAGCGCGTGCTCGTGCACAAGTCTCAAATCGCCCTGGGTCACCTTACCGGCAAGTGCCCGGCCGCCCCACAGGAAGTACATCATCGGGCCTGAAAAGGTGGGCGACGGAGCACCCGACAAGATCCCGTTGAAATCCCAAGGAAATCGCTCCGCTTCCGATAGCGCCTGCTGTCCGCCGGAAGAGCAGCCGGCGAAATAAGACTCTGCAGGAGGCTTGCCGTAGAAGCGCTCGGTGATCGCCTTCCCGGCCAACGCGGCGACGTGCGGCGCCCGGACACCAAAATCGAACACTGTCTGCAGATCGTTGTAGCCCCACAAGGCGTTGCTATTGCTGTCGCCGGCCCGGCTGGAGTGCCCGCCGTCGAAGA
>JBAVGI010000291.1:0-2838 GCA_049684755.1 Candidatus Sulfotelmatobacter sp. | reverse complement strand
GGCGCGGCCTTGAGCCGCGCCGTCTTGAGATCAGAATTGCGGGGCTTTCGCCCCTGAGGGTTTCTCATGCGTCATAAAGTTGCAGGCTACAAACTCGGAAGGAACACCGCGCACCGGCGCTCGCTGCTGCGCAACCTGGTCACGTCGGTCATCGTAGAAGAGCGGGTCGAGACGACCGTTCCCAAGGCAAAGGCTGCGAAGCCCATCGTCGAGAAGATGATTACTCTCGGCAAGCGCGGCGACCTCGCGGCGCGGCGGCTCGCCGGATCATACCTCATGACCAACGAAGCGGTGGTAAAGCTTTTCGATACCGTAGGACCACGCTTCGGTGATCGCAATGGCGGATACACGCGAGTTATCCGTACTGGCTGGAATAAAGGCGACGGCGCGGACAAGGCATTCCTCGAATTGCTGGGCAGCGAAAAAGTGCTCGACGAAAAGCGCGAGAAGCGCGCCGAAGTCCGCGCCAAGAAAGCTGCCGAAACGCGCAAGGCGATGGAAGATGCCGAGGCGCAGGCGCAGCACGATGGCGGCGTGGAGCCGGTGAAAGAAGAACCCGAGGATAAGAAAGAGTAACGCTTTTTTTTCGAGTAAGGGCACAGCGAGAGCTGCGCCCTTTTTCTTTGCTCGAAAAACCAGGTTCCTCCGTGGGCTCGGCCCAAGTCGGAATAACAAACAACAATCCAGGGACAAGCGACAAGCGCGGTCGTACATGTCCTCCCGCGCCTTCCGCTGGTAATCTTGTGAGAAGTTGCCATCCGGATAAACTCTCTATCAGGATGGGGTTCACTCGCACACAGATCGCGATTGCCGTTGGCGTTGGTGCGCTGATGGTATTCGGATTTCTCGGCTACATTTGGTGGCTGAGCAATCAGGGGCCAGTCCTGTCTCGCTCCGAAGACCACGACCCGCTGACGGGCCTGCCCATCAGTATTCGGATGAATCCTCTGCGCGATCGTACGATCGAGCACAGCGCCAACCAATTTCTGCACGAGCTTCGCGAAGGTCACTGCGATCAACTGCTCTCACAGTGGGAGCACGACTACCGCAGGAAGTATGCTCACTTTATCTGCGATTCGGAGAAGCAGCATCCATTGGTCTCCTGGGAAATTGCGGAGTGGGAGAGTGCGCCGCCTTTAACCATCCTCCACTACCGCGGCAAGCGGCTTTACGGCGGTGGCCAGCCCGGCACCTATCAGGACGTCTTCACCGTCACCACTGAAAACGAGGATGGACAGTGGGTGGTGACAAAGTACGATGCGATGTACTGAGCACGGTTCGCAGTTCTCTTCGCGATGCACGGAATTCATTATCTGCTCCGGCGATATCGTTTTCTCCAGATATCTGGCTCCGTGATAAAAACTAGGAATGCCTGAACGCACTGCCGAGCGTGAGCCTTCCGCCGCGCGTAACATCTACGCCTTCGGCATCATTTCTTTTCTGAACGACACAGCCACCGAAATGGCGTACTGGGTGCTGCCGGCGTTTCTGGCGACGTTGGGCGCGGGGCCGGCTCAGTTAGGAGTGATCGAAGGAATTGCAGAGAGTGTCGCATCGTTCTCGCAACTCTTTTCTGGATATCTGGCGGATCATATTCAACGCCGCAAGCCGGTCGTCGTTGCCGGATATTTCATCGCGAATGCAGTCAAGCCGCTGCTGGCCATTGTCACGGCATGGCCACAGATTTTGCTGATTCGCTTTAGCGACCGGCTCTCAAAAGGATTTCGCTCTGCGCCGCGCGATGTGATGGTGGCCGAGTCTGTGCCGAAGAACCGGCTGGGTGCGGCTTACGGGTTGATCCAGTCGATGGACTCTGCAGGCGCGGTCGCGGGGCCGTTGACCGCTCTGCTGATGCTCTCGCATTTCGGGATTCGAAGTGTATTCTTGGCGGCGGCCGTTCCCGGAGCTCTGTGCGTGTTCGCGGCGTGGGCAGGAATACGTGAAACGAGAAAAGTCGGAACCGATTCGGCGCAAAGCCACGATGCAAAATCTAGCGGTGCAAAAAGCAGCAAGGTTATCCCGACCTTGTCGAAAACTGCCGGGGTGAAGCTCCCTGCAGGTTTTTATTTTGTATTGATCGCCGTCACGCTTTTTTCTCTCGGCAATTCGAGCGATATGTTTCTGGTTTTGCGGGCGCAGAACGTGGGCATCCGCGTGGCGCTCGCGCCATTGCTGGGATTGGTTTTCAATATTACGTACACGCTGGCATCGTGGCCAGCCGGATGGTTCAGTGATCGTGTATCGCGGCGGCTGGTGGCTTCTGTCGGCTATGTTATTTTTGCCGGAGTGTATTTTGTTTTCGGCCGAGCCTCCTCAACCATGGCGATCTGGATTGCGATGGCAGTGTATGGCCTCTATTACGCGCTGACGCAGCCGGTACTGAAAGCGTTGGTGGTCGAGACGGTTGGCGAGAACGTGCGCGGCCGCGCGCTGGGAATTTACTTCTTCGTGACTAGCGTCGCAACACTTGCGGCGAGCTTGATTACGGGCCAACTGTGGAAACATTATGGTGCTGGAATCCCGTTCTATTTTTCAGCCGGGGCGGCGCTGCTGGCTGCGGTTCTTTTGCAAACGGGGCAGCGCTGAAGTAATAGGGTTCCTCAGCGGCTAAGGGCGTCGACTTAATTGGGCCTGATCGGCATGGAGGAAGCTTTCCTCTTCCCAAAATTCATGAGCCACAGGAAAATCCCCAACTGGGCCGCTATGCCAGCGCAGGTATCGAGAACCACATCTTGCCAGCGGCCGGTGCGGGACGGGATGAAAGTTTGGTGCCATTCGTCCAGGCTGGCTACAAACGCGGTCATCAATACAGCGATGGCGGACCATCGCACAGTCCAC
>JBAVGI010000290.1:0-6443 GCA_049684755.1 Candidatus Sulfotelmatobacter sp. | reverse complement strand
GCACGTTGCCTGGAAGGCTTGCAACTCTTCTATCACTATGCGGCTGAGATCGGAGCCCTGCCTGCCGTCCCAGAGATAAAATTTCTCAGCACGGCGAAAGCCTGTATAGCACAGTCACGAGCCTAGCCTGTACACTCCTACAACCTAAATGCTCTTCCATCTTCATCCCTGGCTGGCAATGTCGGTATGGCACCATCTGCGCCGCATGGGCGGGCCTGGATTGGTCTTGCTTGGAGTCGCTGACAACTCCGTTGTCCCGCTGACCGGCAGCATGGATGTTCTTACCATATGGCTGGCCGCCCGCCACCACGAGCCATGGCCCTACTACGCCGCCATGGCCACGCTAGGCTCGCTGATCGGCGGCTACATTACTTATGCTTTGGCACGCGAAGGCGGCAAAGAGGCGATGGAGCGCAAGCTATCTAAAAAGCGCGCCGCAACCGTTTCCAAAACTTTTGCGCGATGGGGATTTGCCGCGGTTGCAATTCCCGCACTTCTGCCTCCGCCTTTCCCCTTTGTGCCGTTTCTCGTCGCAGCCGGCGCCATGCAGTATTCGAAAGCCAAATTCATCGGCGCCCTGGCGCTAGGCCGCTCCGTTCGCTACTCCATCGCAGCGTTCCTGGGCTTTCATTACGGCGTCCACAT
Source organism: Candidatus Sulfotelmatobacter sp. (assembly GCA_049684755.1). Taxonomy (GTDB): domain Bacteria; phylum Acidobacteriota; class Terriglobia; order Terriglobales; family Acidobacteriaceae; genus Sulfotelmatobacter. The sequence continues at coordinate 5,798 of JBAVGI010000290.1, read as the reverse complement.
CCTGCGTTTCTTCTCGCGCTACTCCAAGCCCGCAATGGCCATTCTCATTGGGTTGGCGGTCATTGGAGCGGTGATGAGCGTGATCCAGTATTTGCGGATGCGAAAGAAGTAATTCTCCCGCCCTCCGAGAAACTTCGTGACCTTCGTGGTGGATGATGTTGGTCGCAACCCTCGAACGAATGGATTTGGCCCCAGCCAGTTCCTCCTTTAGAATTGAAGTGCCAACATGTCCCTGACTAAGCAGCAAGCTCTCGAGATGTTCGAATCCGATGATCTGATCGGCATCGGCATGGAAGCCGACGCAATCCGCCGCAAGCTGCATCCCGAAGGCACGGTCACCTACATCATCGACCGCAACATTAATTACACCAATTTCTGCACCGAATACTGCACCTTCTGCGCCTTCTACCGTCCGCTGAAGGGCCCGGCCGCAAAAGAAGGTTACATCCTCGATTTCGACACCATCTACGAGAAGATTCGCGAGACCGTCGAACTCGGTGGCACCGGCGTGCTGATGCAAGGCGGCTTGCACCCCGACCTCAAAATTGACTGGCACGAGAAGATGCTGCGCGGAATCAAAGAGCGTTTTCCGCAGGTTCATCTCCATTGTTATTCAGCATCCGAAATCATCGCTATCGCGGAGTACAGCAGCCTCAGCATTCGCGACACGATTCTCCGCCTGCGCGATGCCGGACTCGATTCCATCCCCGGCGGCGGCGCCGAAATTCTCGACGACGAAGTCCGCTACAAAATCGCCCGCCTCAAGTGCCTCACCGGCGATTGGATTAATGTTCACCGGACCGCCCATCAAATCGGTATGCGCACCACTGCAACCATGATGTTCGGCGTCGGCGAGGATTACAAACACCGCATCAACCACCTCCAGGAACTCTACGATCTGCAGGAAGAAACCGGCGGCTTCACCGCTTTTATCCCATGGAGTTTTCAGCCACAAAATACCGCTCTTGGCGGTCGTCACTGGGACGAAGCTACCGCCGTCGAATACTTGAAAGTGCTGGCTATTTCGCGCCTGTATCTTTCGAATTTCCTGAACGTGCAATCCAGTTGGGTCACGCAAGGCTTGAAAGTCTGCCAGATGGGCCTCCGCTTTGGCGGCAACGACGTAGGCTCGGTGATGCTGGAAGAAAATGTGGTGAAAGCCGCAGGTGTGACCAACTGCACCACCGAAGAGGAGTTGCGCCGCATCATCCGCGACGCCGGGTTTAGACCTGCTCGTCGGGATACGCTGTATCGGCAGTACTTCCTGAATTAGCGCTGGGCACGTCCGCTCCGCTCTGTCGTTTTATTCTTGGGCGGACGCCCGGAGACGGATAGAATGGATTGACTACTGAACCCGACCGATCCTCCCGGTCGGAAACTGTCTCTATTTCCTGAACATCCTGAGTCTGCTTCGAAACTCGGAAATGAAACACGAACTCATCGCGCGGCGTTTTTCGAGAGCTCCGTTTGAATGTCTGTGCGTGATTCTACTGGCCGCCGGCGCAATCGTCGCTCAGGAAACCCCTTCCTCCATCGCTTCATCGCAAACCTCATCCCCGCAGTCTTCTTCTATTACATACGCTCTTTTACAAGGAGTGGTGACCCGAGATCCTGGCAGCGAGCCTGTCAAGAAGGCTCTGGTCGAACTCGTCGCTGAGAGCCAGAATGATGGCGCAAACTACACTGCACTTACTGCAGCAGACGGCAGCTTTCGCATTGAGAACATCAAGCCCGGGCATTATCGCCTGCTTGTCGAGCGCAACGGATATCAAGAAATCGACAAGCGTCACCGTCACACCGAGGGCCGCGTGCTCACGCTGAGCGCAGGTCAGGAGGTGAAAGATCTCGTCATTCTTTTGCAGGCGGCTGCGGTGGTCGAAGGCCGCGTCACGGACGAAGACGGCGATCCCTTGGCCGAAGCGCAAGTCGCCGTGCTCCGCCAGACTTTCCTTCAGGGGCACAGCCACTGGGATCAGGCAGGCGCGGAGCGCACCAACGATCTCGGCGAATATCGCATCGCCGGATTGGCCCCGGATAAATATTTCGTGGCGGTTACGCCACCGCCAGATTTCAGAAGCCTGATCGAAACTACCAGCACGCCTGGACCCGCACCTCACCCCGGAGCAGATGCCGAGAAGCCCGTGCCGCTCGCTTACCAAACCACTTATTATCCCGGCACCCGCGATCGCTCCCAGGCCACGTCCATCCCATTGCATGCTGGCGATGACTTCCCGGCAAACTTCTCACTAACTCCCAGCCCCAGTTTGACCATTCGCGGTTCTGTGGTGAATCTGCCGCCGGGGTCGAGCGCCGCGATCCTGCTGCAATCCAAAGATTTCAATCTCGTGCTGAGCGGCGCGGAGATGCACAAGGACGGCAGCTTCGAGATTCGCGATGTTTCTCCCGGAGCCTACAACATTGTGGCCACCGTGGAAAACGTTGCAGTGCCGATGATGGCGCGGCAATCCCTGCAGGTGGCAGAAAGTGTGGAGGGTTTGCGTCTGTCGCCGCAAAGCGGCGCCACCGTTCGTGGCCGCCTTCGCATGGAGCCCGGTGCGAACTCCCGGCTGGATCCCAGTCAATTTTTCCTTCTTCTGCACTCGCTGGCCGAGGAAAATGACAGCAGTGACGACTCTTTCGGCACCGTCATTATGGGAGGAAGCTTTTCAAATCTTGCCCACGTCAGCAACGACGGCAGCTTTTCATGGAAGGATGTTCCCCCAGGAACTTATTCTGTTCAGATCTCAGACGTCAGCGCGATGCCAGATTGGTTTCTAAAATCTGCCGCGTCGGATGGACACGATGCAACAGATTCTGGATTCAGCGTCGGGGCGGGCTCTATCACCCTGGATTTAGTGGCGAGCGCCAACGGAGGCACTGTCGACGGCGTGGCCAGTAATCAATACGATGAAGCGGTCGCTGACGCCGTGATTGCCGCCGTTCCCGAGGCCCGCTTCCGCAATCGCCCGGATCGTTATCGCAAAGCCGTTGCGGATCAGAGTGGACATTTCAGTTTGCGCGGCCTGCCTCCCGGAGATTACACGTTATTCGCATGGGAGAGCGTGGACGGCGAGCCGTTTTACAACCCCGAATTCATAAAAAGTTATGAAGACCGCGGTAAAGCGATTCGTGTGCATGAAGGAAATCGAACGAACGTGCAGCTCAAGGCAATTCTTCCGGCGGAAGATCGGCCTTGAGCCTTTGTCCGTTCAGGCTGCAACGGCGTATGCTTTGGGATTATGAAACTTCTTCTCGCTCCCCTCTTTCTGCTCGCCGGCGTGCTCGCCGCCAGCTCCGTTTTCGCGGAAGACACTCCTGCATATGCATTGCTCGTACTTTCCAAGCACGACGAGACGCTCGCCATTGTCGACCCGTCCAGCTTGAAAGTGATTGCGCGAGTCCCAGTCGGTAACGATCCCCACGAAGTTATTTCATCGACCGACGGCAAGGTCGCGTATGTATCCAACTACGGATCCGGTGCGTTCCATACCCTGGCCGTCGTAGATCTAATCGTACAGAAAGCGTTGCCCTCAATCGATCTTGGAGCGCTGCGCGGTCCACACGGATTGACTTTCGTGGACGGAAAAGTTTGGTTCACCGCCGAAGGCGCCAAGGCGATCGGCAGTTACGATCCTGCGAAGAAAAATATTGATTGGATTCTTGGTACTGGTCAAAACCGGACGCACATGATTTACGTTTCTCCGGATTTACGGCTGATCGTCACCACCAATGTAAGTTCGGGAACGGTGAGTATGATCGAAAAAACCGCCGGCGGTCCCGGCCAAGACGGTCCGCCCGCAACTCCGCGTACCGATTGGAATGAGACAGTGGTCCGCGTTGGTAACGGCTGTGAAGGATTTGATATTTCTCCCGATGGCAAAGAAATTTGGGTGGCGAACGCGGGCGATGGAACTGTATCGATCATTGACGTGGCGAGCAAGCGAGTGGCGCAAACTCTCGCGGCAGACGTAAGCAGCGCGAATCGACTGAAGTTCACCCCGGATGGAAAGTTTGTGCTGATCTCGGCTCTGCGCGGAGCCGATGTTACCGTCATCGATGCCGCAACCAGAAAAACGACAAAACGAATTGCAGTTGGACACGGCGCTGCGGGTATCGAGATGCAGCCTGACGGCGCACGCGCCTACGTCGCGTGCACTCCCGATGACTACGTTGCCGTAATCGATTTGCATTCGATGGAAGTAGTCGGACATATTCAAGCCGGCTCAAATCCCGATGGCCTCGCTTGGATGATTCGCCATTAGGAAGGACAACCCACGCGCAAAAATTTACACTCAACGAACTGCGACTGAAAACTGCGAAAGATCGTTCGTTCGCAACTTGTAATCGCCCCATTCTTACATGCACGGTCCCACGCGGAAGGACATGAAAGGCCTATGAAATTTGGGATTTGCGCACACTACCATTCTGAAAAGACAGCACTTGCCCGCTTCCACAATTGTCCGTAGAGCGTGGCATCAGAATTGCATTTATTCAGGCATCTGGAGGTACCATATGCCTGCTGCCAGTGACGCGGAATTCTTTAAGCTGCTCAAGACAGACATTGATTATTTCACTCGCGCTATTGAGCGCTTCGAGGATCTGATCCCCCGGGTTTGCGCTCCAGTGCAAGATCAATGGCGCTTACAGGCACAAGCACGCAAGAATTTTGCGATGGACTTGCGAATACTTTTGGATAAGGCCGAGCGGTGCGCTGACCCATCCCTTCAAAACACAGAGGAAAAAAATACTCAGAACTCCGCTTCATGGTAGCGTCCCATCATCGCTTGTTTCTAGAGCACGGTATCTTTGTAGACCGAGTGTCCCAGTTATCTGAATCCGGTAGAATAGAGGTTTTCACCGAACCTCTTGCTGACTTCTGTTTCAAGCCTGTTTTTTTTGAGATTCGCCACGTATGCCGCTCCCCGCGGCATTGGACCCTATCTCCGCCAGCATTTGTTGGATAAGACGTTTCAGGGTCTCTACCACACCGATGCGTTTGATCGCGCACTTTTGATTCCATATTTTATTGTGCTTGTTCTTCTCGCCGGGTACGGAATGCACCGCTATGTCCTCGTTTATCTTTACTACAAGCACAAGAAAAATCGAACAATCGAACCCGCGGCCTACTTTGATGAGTTACCTCGAGTCACAGTGCAACTACCAATCTTCAATGAACAATACGTCGTCGAACGGTTGCTCGATTCCATCTGTAAGCTGAAATATCCCCGCGAAAAACTCGACATCCAGGTGCTCGACGATTCCACTGATGAAACCGTTGCTGTGGCCCGGAACCTGGTCGAACGCTACGCTGCCCTCGGCAATCCCATCAGTTATCACCATCGAACCAATCGCGAGGGCTTCAAGGCAGGAGCGCTCGCCGAGGGTTTGAAAACCGCCAAAGGAGAATTCGTTGCCATCTTTGACGCCGATTTCACCCCGCCGGAAGACTTTCTGCTGCGCACCATCCACCACTTCACCGATTCGAAGATCGGAATGGTGCAGACACGCTGGACTCACCTCAACCGCAATTATTCTTTTCTGACACAAGTCGAGGCCATCCTGCTGGATGGCCACTTCGTGCTGGAGCATTCGGGACGCGCCCGCAGCGGCGTCTTTTTTAATTTCAACGGCACCGCCGGAGTCTGGCGGCGTCAAGCTATCGACGAAGCTGGTGGGTGGCAGCACGATACGCTGACCGAAGACACCGATCTCTCCTACCGTGCCCAACTCAAGGGATGGAAGTTTATCTACCTGCAGGATGTCGAGTGCCCCGCGGAGTTGCCAGTAGAAATGACTGC
>JBAVGI010000289.1:0-1664 GCA_049684755.1 Candidatus Sulfotelmatobacter sp. | reverse complement strand
GTCAAGAACAGCGATCCTTTTTCCTGCAGTTTCATAAGATCAAACGGTGGCACGTAACCACTGGATTGACCGTAGATCACAAGATATCCGCCGGGAGCCAGACTGTCGAGGCTTGCCTCAAACATGTGTCGGTAGCACATGATATGTCCGGTTGAGATAGCAAGTGATATGTCCGCTTTGCGGGCGGTGAGGATAAGAGACCATGCGGAGCATGGAAGCTTATCCGAGGGCCGCGATGGAGCGGGCGATGAAAGTGCAGGACGTAATGTTGCAGGCGATGGCGAAGAAGATCACGTGGTGGCAGGCGGCGGAGATTCTGGGCATCAGCGACCGGCACATGCGGCGGTGGCGGGAGCGCTACGTGGAAGAAGGCTACAACGGGTTGCTGGACCGGCGGCGGGGCCAGCCCTCGCGGCGCCGGGTGCCGGTGGCGACGGTGGAGAAGGTGTTCGCGCTGTACCGGGAAAAGTATTTCGATCTGAACGTGCAGCACTTCCACGAGAAGTTGCAGGCCGAGCACGGGATCGAACTGAGTTACACCTGGGTGAAGCAGGCGCTGCAGGGAGCAGGCCTGGTGGCGCGCGGACGCAAGCGCGGGGCGCATCGCAAGCGGCGCGAGCGGCGGCCGTTGCCGGGGATGCTGTTGCATATCGACGGTAGCCGCCACCAGTGGTTTCAGGACGAACGCTGGTACGACCTGATCGTGATTCTGGATGATGCCACGAGCGAGATCTACTACGCGCAGCTGGTGGAGGAGGAATCGACGGCGACAGTGATGGCGGGACTGAAGGAAGTGATCGAGCGCAAAGGCGTGTTCTGCGCGCTGTACAGCGATCGGGGAAGCCATTTCTGGCTGACGCCGAAGGTGGGCGGCAAGGTGGACTACCATCGGCGCACGCAGGTGGGGCGGGCGTTGCACGAGTTGGGAGTGCAGATGATCCCAGCCTACTCGCCGGAAGCGCGTGGGCGCAGCGAGCGCAACTTCTCGACCTGGCAGGGCCGCTTGCCGCAGGAGTTGCGGCTGCGCCAGCTCAGGACGCTGGAGGCGGCGAACCGGTTTTTGCGGGAAGATTACATCGCTGAGTTCAATCGCCGTTTTCAGGTCGCGCCCAGGCAGCGGGGAAACGCTTTTGTGCCCTGTCGGAATCGTGACTTGGAACGGATTTTCTCGCTGCAGTTCGAACGCAGCGTGAACCGCGACAACACGGTGAGCTTTCAGAATCTGAGCTTGCAGATCGAGCGGGTGCGCTGGCGCGCGACGTTGGCGGGTTGTCAGGTGGTGGTGCATCAACACCTGAATGGAACCTTGAGTCTTACCCACGGACCGCACTGCTTGGGTCGCTATGACGGCGGCGGAACGCCCCTGCCGGCCAAAGCCTCTACACAGACGAGCAGGGGAAGGGGAACTGCCCCCTTCCCCTGCAACCCCATCCCCAAAATCAACCCAACCCAAACGGCGAGGGCATAACTTTGAAACCGGACATTTCACTTGCTACAAAAACCGGACATTTTAACTTGCTACCGACACAAAGAATCGGCGTTTCCATGAACGCCGGTTCTCTTGAGGAACGCCCCATCCGACGTCATGATCCACCCCGTCCTCCAATGTTCTGCCGGCAACGATTGTTGGCATGCCCTCCCAAAACGGTAGAAAAGACAATGGG
>JBAVGI010000288.1:0-13263 GCA_049684755.1 Candidatus Sulfotelmatobacter sp. | reverse complement strand
CCAGGAATCTCGAACACGAAATCCTGAGAACGCCGATGTGAGATCAGGGATCCTTCGACTGCGCAAGAGTTCGCTTTGCGAATTCTTGCTGCGCTCAGGATGACAGATTTGAAAGAGCATCTTGCTTGTCCAAAGAATTCATCCGGCGGCCGTCACTAACGCGGGCAGTTTGAAAAAGTCGCGGACGCGGGCGTTTACGATTTCACCGTGTTGCGTGACCATGGTTTCGCGGATGATTTCATCCTCCAGCTTGAGTTGCAGTTTGCCATCTTTCACAATGTAGGCGAGAAAGGTGGCGATGTTGCGGGCGTACATCTGGCTGGCGTGATAGGGAACGCTGCTGGCCAGGTTGATGGCGCCGATGATGGTCACGCCAAAGGCCTTCACGGTTTCGCCGGTACGGGTGAGTTCGCAGTTGCCTCCGCGCTCGGAGGCGAGGTCGATGATGACCGAGCCTGGGGCCATGCCTTTGACCATCTCTGCGGTGATCAGCACTGGAGATTTCTTGCCGGGGATCACGGCGGCGGTGATCACTACATCGCTTTCAGCGACTACGCGGGTCAGAAGTTCGCGCTGGCGGGCGTAGAAGGTTTCGTCTTGCGCGGTACCGTAGCCGCGGGCGTCCTGCGCATTCTGGGCTTCGATAGGGAGTTCGACGAAGCGGCCGCCGAGGCTTTGCACTTGCTCTTTCGAAGCTGCTCGCATGTCGTAGGCGGAAGCGACGGCACCCAGGCGGCGGGCGGTGGAGATGGCTTGCAGGCCTGCGACTCCGGCGCCGATGACGAAGACGCGCGCGGGAGTGATGGTGCCAGCCGCCGTAGTCATCATGGGAAAGATCTTGATGGAGGTTTCGGCGGCGAGCAGGACGGCTTTGTAACCGCAGATGGTGCCCATGGAAGAAAGCGCGTCCATGCTTTGGGCGCGGGTGGTGCGGGGGACGAGTTCGACGGAGAATGAGGTGACGCCAGCGGCGGCGATTTCCTGAATTACCTTGGCGGAGCCGAAGGGGCGGAGAAATCCGATCAGGAGCTGACCACTGCGCATGAGCGGAAGGTCGGCCTGGCCAGTGACGTCGTTGGAGCCATAGCAGAGGACTTGCACAATAACATCGGCGGTTGCGAAGACGGCAGCGCGATCGGCGAGAATTTTCCCGCCTTTTTCTACGTAGGCCGCATCGGGATAGCCGGCCTGCTCGCCAGCGCAAGATTCGACGACCACCTCCATGCCCGCTTTGGCCAGGATGGGGATGACGGCGGGAACCAGAGCGACGCGGCGCTCTCCGGGATAGCTTTCTTTGGGGACTCCAACAATCACGCGAGTTTCCTTTTCGAACTCGGCCAGCCGAACTGAATACTATCGATCCAGCGCGGGAGCGGATGTGATGCTCGTCACACTGCAGAGCACCCAGGGAACATTACAGGCACTAGAAAACAGTAGCAGAAAGGGCGGGGCGCTGAAAAGGAGCGACTCGCTGGATCGGATTGGTCAGGACGGCGGAGCTTGAAACGCAGAGGGCGCTGAGAACTTCCGCGGAGCGACGCGGAGATCGAACTCCGTCTCAGGGGAGACTGAGACAGAGACCTTAGCAATATGCGCTTAGGAGTTTAGTGTATTGACTTGTTTGGCGGCATGGCCTGATGTAGGAGGTGGAGGGGAGTTTTGCAGGTTTCTACGCAAAAGACTACGGAGAAAAAGCGCGTATGGGCATTACTGGGGATAATTCTGTGCCTCTTTGTGGTCGCGGGGGTAGTAGTGATTCGGATAGTGATCGACCGGGCCGAACCGATTCTGCGGGCGCGAGTGATTCAGACCTTATCGAATCGATTCCAAAGCCGCGTGGAGCTGAATAGTTTAGGAGTTTCCGTGGTCCGGGGGCTGGAAGTTGATGGTAGCGGGTTGAAGATTTACGGCGCCAGCGACCCAAATCCTTACGAGGCCGGGGTGCAGCCGCTGATCAGTATTCGGGAGTTCCACTTTCATACCGGGATTCGCAATCTGTTTCGGCCGGTGGTCCACGTCGATACGGTCTATGTGAAAGGGATGGAGCTGAATATTCCTCCGAAGGAAAGCCGCCCCGCGTTCACGAAGAAGATGAGGTCGCAGACCAGGAAAATGTCTGTAGTCGTCGATCAGTTCGTGTGCCAGGACACGGACCTGCTGATTAATAACTCGAATCCGGAAAAAGTGCCGCTGGAGTTTGCGATTGGCGATTTGAAGATGAAGGACATTGGCGCGGGTCTGCCTATGCGCTTTGATGCGACATTAGTGAATCCGAAGCCGGTAGGAGACATTCACTCAACCGGGTTGTTTGGACCGTTTCACGAAGAAAATCCGCGGGAAACGCCGGTGCAGGGGGACTATTCCTTCAGCAATGCGGACCTCGGCACGCTGAAGGGTATTGGAGGGATTCTCTCTTCGACTGGGAAATACGAGGGAACACTCAGCGAGATCGTAGTGAATGGGTCTACGGATACGCCGGATTTTCAAATTGCGCGGAGCGGGCATCCGGTGGCGCTGCATACGGATTTTCATGCCATTGTGGATGGGACCAGCGGAGACACGGATCTGGCGCCGGTGAAGGCAACGCTGCTGCACTCGTCGTTTACGGCGACCGGCTCGGTGACGCGCATGCGGAACCAGCCCGGGCACGACATAGAACTTGACGTGGTGGTGGAGCATGCGCAGATTCAAGATCTACTGAAACTGGGCGTGCGAACGGATCCATCCGTAATGGCTGGGCCGGTGCAGATGCATACCAGGATGAGCCTGACACCGGGCGATGCCGACGTGGCCGATCGCTTGAAGTTGGCGGGCAATTTCCGTGTGTCCGACGGCTATTTCTCGAATCAGAAGGTGCAGTCAAGATTGGATTCGTTGAGCCTGCGTACGCAAGGCAAGATGAAAGAGGCGCAGAAGAACGAAGCGGAGAAGGTTCCAACCGATTTGCGCGGCGTGTTCACTTTGAAGGATGGATTGTTGTCCTTCTCTTTGCTGCATTTCATGATCCCGGGAACGCACGTGGATCTGGCGGGAGATTACAGTTTGGACGGGCGGACTTTTGACTTTCGCGGGACGGCGCGGCTGGATGCAAAGTTGTCGCAAATGACCACGGGGTGGAAATCTCTTTTACTCAAGCCGGTGGATCGATTCTTCAGCAAGGATGGGGCGGGCACAGAGGTTCCGGTCAGGATTACAGGAACGGAATCGGAGCCACACTTTGGGCTGGACTTTGGACACAAGGACGAGCACGCGCCTCTAGAGAAGAATTTCGATTCGGCGCAACGTTGAGGATCGTGCCGCCGGTGTGCGATCCCTGGGCTCGGTTACAGGCGGGGGCGCTTCCGCTTAGATTCTTGTGCGGCTTCAGCTGTATACAGCCTTAGGGTGCGACCTACCCGTAATTACAGCTACAACCCCATAGCTAGCGAAGAAACGGGCTCTTATCTTCTTAACTGACGTTGATGCCGTCCGCGCCCGCGGCAACGACGCAAAAAGAAAGGACTTCCCCGTGAGCGCTTGCGCAGTTTCCGCCACATCGCTGGTTCCTGAAACGAAGATTATCCCGGAGACGATTGTCCCGGGAACAAAAAAACTGAAAACCGATTCCGACCTTATTTCCCGCGCGAAAGATGGAGATCCAGAAGCTTGTGCCGCAATTTTCGAATCGCATAAAAGGCGCGTCTATTCCACCTGTTTATTAATGACCAAAAATGTGGCGGATGCGGAAGATCTGATGCAAGACGCCTTCATACAAATCTTCCGCGGGATCCGCACTTTTCGCGGAGACTCGGCATTCTCGACATGGATTTACCGGGTAGTGGTGAATACCGTGCTGATGACGCGCCGCAAACGGCATCTGCGCGAGGTATCGCTCGATGAGCCGGGTAATCTGGATTACTCCCCGGTTCCGCGTGAATTTGGAAGAGACGACAACAAGCTGATGGGTGCCGTGGATCGCGTGGCGCTAACGCAAGCGGCGAATGAATTGCCGGAAGGCTGCCGAGCGATATTTATTTTGCACGAAGTGGAAGGCTACGAGCACCACGAGATCGCGGAGCAATTGAGCTGTTCGATTGGCAATTCGAAATCGCAATTGCATAAAGCAAGATTGAAGATGAGGAAGCTGTTGGCCTCGGGAAAGAAGCGCATCGGAAGGAAACGGCGCCCGGCAGAGGATAAACGAAGACGACATTTACCTCTGTCGCCGATGGTAGCGGTACCTTCCTAAAGTTCGGCGTGCGGCGTCAGCCGGCCACCGAAGAGGTCGGCTGCCGCATTTCGGCGGCAAGGGGCAGGGTAACTGAGATCAGAGTACCCGAGGCACTGGATTGAATATCCAGATGGCCGTGGAGTTCGCGCACGCGCTCGCGCATACCAGTTAAGCCAATGCCGAAAGCCGCACCTTTAGTTCGAAACCTTTTGAGCAAGTCCTGGGGAATGCCACTTCCATAATCCTTCACTTGCAAAATCAGCTCGCCGGGTAAGGACTGCAGGGTGACCTCAGCTTTGGCACTTTTGGAGTGCCGGTGAATGTTGGTCAGACTCTCCTGCAGCACGCGGAAAAGCCCAAGCTCGAAATCTCTGGGAAGCCGTCCCAGATCGTCGGGCATATCCAGCTTGACGTCGATGCCGCTGCGCTCGGAAAAACCCTGGACGTACCAGCGTGCGGCCGAAGAGAAACCGACTTCATCCAGAAGCGGGGGATGCAAGAGGTGAGAGATGGTTCGCGTCTCGGCGATGGATTGATCGAGAAGCTGAATTGCGGCCAGAAGTTCGGCCGCGGGCTGGGTACGGGCAAACATTTCCAGATTCATTTTGACGCCTGCCAGATATTGGCCCAGGCTGTCATGCAGTTCGCGGGAAAACTTGCGGCGCTCTTCATCCTGCATTTGCAACAGGCGGGAGGTGAGATGACGCAGAGATTCTTCGCTCTCGCGAGCGGCGGCCTCGGCCTGGACGCGGGCGTCGAGTTCGGTGGTTAGGAGCCGGTAGTGAATTGAGAACAATATCAGGGACAAGACAAAGCTGATGGCGAGGGTAACGATGGTCAACGAAAAGAAACGGTTTGAGGCGGTTGTGCGCACTTTCAGCAGGCGTTGCTCTTCGTCGCGCATATCCTGCGCCACGGAGGCTTTCTCGAAGGCAAGAGCCAGATCATGCCGGGCGATCTCGCTCTGACCCGCGGCATCCTCAGGTGATGCTTTGGCGAGAGCAATGGCCTGCCGAAAGAGACCGAGACGCTGCATCGTGAGATCTTCGAGACGAGAGCAAAGTTCCTGTTGCCGGGGATTATCCTCCGTCAGCTTTCTCACTTCCGCTAACTTCTGATTAACTCCCGGGATGGCCGCTCCGAAAGAGGGCAATACATTTTCATCGCCGGTGGCGACATAGCTGTTGCGGGCACGCGAGGCTTGGGCCACGGCAGCATCTATTTCTCCCAAGACAGATTGGACCTGGTAGCTATGCACCACCCATTTCTGGCTGCTCTCAAGATGACCAATGGTGATGTAGGCTGCGAGTGCGCTTAGAAGGAGCACGGCAACAGCGGAGACGAAAGCTGCTTGTGCATTCTTATGTGGGGACATAGATGAGGTTTGGGGCTTCTTCCAGTCGCAAGTCAAAATATCCTGGAGTGCGTTCAGCCCCTCGCCAGCATTCGCATCTCTGGCTGTTATCGTATCTTGTCAGCGGAATTCGCGCCAGAGATTCGGCTATCCTTATGATTTGATCGGCCCCAAATCAGCGGGTGAGGATTTTCAGCCGCTTGACGACCTTTGGAATACAGCAAACACCTTATTGCTCGTACATGAGAGCCGCTTATATTCAAAACACATTCCGGGTCGAAGGAATCGAGGTGCGCCAGAGTTCGTTGTTTCGAGGGAGCCGGGGATGAAAGTAGTCACCCCTTCGCACTCGGGCGCGTGAAAGAGTTTATTGAACACGGGTTACTTATTCCGGCGCAGGTTGTCGCGTTCCGCTGCAGTCCGGCGGCCAAGGGAACGATTCCCCCGAACAAATTCCCACGAGAAGAAAGAAGTCGCGCTTTCCAGGCTGTGATGGAAGCGTTGGGGGCGACGCGTTGAAACTCCGCATTCTGATAGCTGACGATCATGAGGTTGTCCGTCGCGGATTGGCGGCATTGTTGCAGACGCAGGAGGGTTGGGAGGTCTGCGGAGAGGCATCGGACGGGCGCGAGGCGGTGGAAAAAGCAAAGTTGCTGAAGCCGGATTTTGTGATTCTGGATATTGGTATGCCAAATCTCAACGGTCTGGCAGCCACTCGTCAACTGACGCAACACGATCCTAACTTCAAGATTGTCGTTCTCACCATCACCGACTCGGATCATGTGATACGAGAGGCGCTGGATGCGGGGGCGCGGGGATTCGTGCTGAAATCGGATGCGGTGCGGGATTTAGTCTCCGCGATCGAGGCGCTGCAGCGCGGGCAGATGTTCTTCACCCCGAGAGTGAACGAGATGGTGCTGGCGGGGTTTCTGGAAAAAGGAACCGCGGCGCCGCGCGGAGCGCCACCGAAATTTCCCAGTTTGACGCCGCGGGAACGGGAAGTGATTCAGTTGCTGGCGGAGGGGAAAAGTTCCAAGGAAGTGGCGACGCTGCTTAACCTGAGCACCAAGACCGCGGAGACGCATCGCAGCAATATTATGCGGAAGCTGGGCTTTCATTCGATACGAGATCTGGTTTTGTATGCGGTGAAGAACGACATTATTCAGGTGCATATGCCGCCCGAGGGGCGGGAGCGGGACGGGTCTGCGCAGTAGATGTTTCCGCAGGGGCTTAAGCCCAGCTATTTTGCGATACTTACGCGGCCCATTCGGCTTCACTCAGGGCCGGGTGCTGAAGCGCCGCTCTTCCACGGCAGCGTCAATCGCCAAAGAAAAAACCGCCCGGGTGTCTGGCGGTTGTTTAGCGGAGTTCGTGGCTAGCTTGCTTTCTTTTCGTTGATTCGTCGCTGTTCTTCGGCATCGGCGTCGTTCTGGTCGCGGGTGTCGTTGGTGGCGTCCTTGGCGGCGTCTTTCACTTTGCCCCAGGCGTTTTGCACTTTGCCCTCGGCCTGCTTGGCGGCGCCGTGAGCCTGTTTTTCGGAGTCTCCGGTCCATTCGCCTACTTGCCGTTCGACTCGGCCGGCCACATCTTTCGCTTTTCCTTTTATCTCGTCCTTATTCATTGTTGTTGCTCCTCTCCGTGATTAAGATGTGGCCCCTACGGGACCACTCGCCTTACGAATTGTGAAATGTTCCGCCGATCTTTTTGAGCGCCGCGCTATACGGGATTGCGCCCCTGAATGAGACGCACCAGTACGGCGATAATCGCCAGTACCAGCAAGATGTGGATGAATCCGCCCATGGTGTAGGAGCTGACCATCCCGAGCAACCAGAGAATGAGAAGTATCACTGCAATGGTCCAGAGCATCGTGTTCCCCTTTCGCGCGTGCGTTGTTTGTCCAGCTATTTTGCTTTCACAGGGTAGCCAAGGGAGATGACTGGGAATATCGGGTCGATTGTGTAGCACAAGGATGGAGCAGCCCTATTTTTCAAGAAAGAGGCGGGCATATGTATGAAAAAAAGAACAAATGTGCGAAGTGAATCGCACATTTGTTCTTTTTATTGGTTTGTTGGTCGCTGGCCAGTCGTTCGTTCGATGTCGATCTCGGAGCGAACGAGTTTGCCGGCGACAAGACTTACGCGGCTCTGTCGGCTCTGGTATTCGCAGTATCCGATATCTGGGTCAAGACTGAATCCGCGTGCTTTTCTTCTTCGAGAGTCTGGTCGAGGAGCGCGGCCTGGGCGTCGTTGCCAAGGATTTCGGCAAAGGTGCGCACTGCACCGTAGGCAGCCATCTCGTAGTGCTCGACTTTTTGCGCGGCGGCGATGATTCCGGCGTCGCGGACGGAACTATCAGCGGCATCTTTGATTACATCTTCGCCTTCGGTGATGAGTGCAGCCATCCCTTTGGATTTCTTGGACTCGACTGAGCCAGTGGCTTGATTGAGAATCTGCTCGAGACGGGCGACGTGGCCTCTGGTCTCCTGCAGGTGAGTTTGCAGCGCATTTTTCAACTGAGGCTCAGTGGCGGATTGGATCATTTTCGGGAGGGCTTCGGTGATTTGGGTTTCGGCGGAATGGAGTTGCTGGAGTTGATCGATATAGAGCTTAAGAAGGCTATCGAGATTTGCGGAAAAGAATTTCATGATTTGACCTCACGAGAGTTGGTTGGATTTTCAGGTTAAAAATTAGGATGCCAGGGGGATAGGGTTTGTTGTCGTCGAAATGAAGCGAGACGTCCGACGGCAGCGGACGAGGGTGTGGGGAACTTGCGCGTCAAGGGAAAGGGCACCACGGGGGCTGAAGCGCCATGCCTTTACGGCCTTTGCGCGGCGCTGAAGCGATGCTCTTCAACGGTGCTGCACGGGCCGTACGCGCCCTGCGAAATCCACGGCCAAGGTCCCGCGGCAGCGGATGAGGGGCAGATATCCTTCGACTGCGCTGCGGATCCGTTTCACGAATCCGCACTCTTCGCTCAGGATGACAACGCTATCAAATGACGACGCCATCAATAGATTTGGACGATGCCATTGCGGACAGCGTAGAGGGTGAGATCGGCAATAGAGTGGAGATCGAGTTTTCGCATCAGGTTGGTGCGATGAGTTTCGGCGGTTTTAACGCTCAGGCTGAGAGCGGTGGCAATCTCTTTGGTGGTTTTTCCTTCGGCGACCAGTTGAATGACTTCGCGTTCGCGGGGGGTGAGGATGTGCTGGTCCGGAGTCTCGTGCTCCTCGTGGGGCCGGAGATAACCGTCGAGCATCATCTGGGCGACTTTCGAAGTGAAGAAAGTGCGGCGATTCTGCAGGGCTTCCACTGCGGCGATCAAATCGCGGCCGGCGTCTGACTTCAGCAGGAAACCGCGGGCGCCGGCGGCGAGGACTTCGCGAACTACCTGCTCGGAATCGTGGATGGTAAGAATGAGGATGCGAGCATCGGGCGTGGTGGTTAGAATTTGCCGGGCGGCATCCAGGCCGTTCAGGTTCGGCATGCCGATATCGAGCAGGAGAACGTCCGGATTAAGTTCGTTGGCAAGTTCGACGGCTTCACGACCGTCTTTGGCTTCGCCGCAAACCTGCCATCCGGGACGGTCTTCGAGGACCGAGCGAATTCCTTTTCTGGCTACCTCGTGGTCATCCGCGATAAGGATTCGAAGCACGCGCACGC
The DNA here is from genome assembly GCA_049684755.1 of Candidatus Sulfotelmatobacter sp. Classification (GTDB taxonomy): domain Bacteria; phylum Acidobacteriota; class Terriglobia; order Terriglobales; family Acidobacteriaceae; genus Sulfotelmatobacter. Next base: position 4,037 of record JBAVGI010000288.1, on the reverse strand, counting down.
CTCCTACTTCCGGTTTCGCCAGCCACGAATACTGATCGACGCCGTTTCCGCCGAGAGCACGGCTGTGTTTGTAAATAGGTGCGTGGACAGGCGGCAACGGTTGCCAAAGAATTCACCGATGGGCTTAGAGCCAACGAATAAGCAGCCGTTGCAGCCTTAAAACAGGACTGACTCAGGTGTTTACAGTAGACGACAAAGTTGTTCCCGAGCATTTCGCTGTACGCCGAGATGGCATCCAATACGCCGGAGGAATTTCCATGCGGTCGGCCGCTACCTGGGGCGTTGCCTCAACAATTTTGATCTTGATCCTGACCGGCGCATTGGGGCAGACGAGCGCGGCGCAAAGTGATGCTCCGCCGAGGACATCGATGCCGCCCGCCTCCGTGCAAACAGCGCCCGATACCTCGCAACCGGCCTCGCCTGGACAAGTTTCGCCCGACCAAGCCTCGCCCGACCAACAGCCAACAGCGCAGCCGGCTTCCGGCAATGACCAGGGCATGTTCGTATTTAAGAAGCAGGTCGAGGAAGTAGTGCTGCACGCGACGGTGGTCGACCAGGATCAACATCTGGTTACGGGACTGCCGCAGAGTGCTTTCTCGATTTCGCAGAATGGGGTACCGCAGACGATTACATCGTTCCGCCGTGAGGATGTCCCGGTGGAGATTGGCATTGTGATCGACAATTCGGGTTCAATGCGGGATAAGCGAGGGCAGGTGAGTCAGGCGGTGGTGAATCTGATTCGCGCGAGTAATTCGGAAGATCAGGTTTTTGTTGTGAACTTTGGACAGAATCCCTATCTGGATCAGGATTTTACGTCGGATGTGAACTTACTGCAGGCGGCATTGCATCAAGTGTCGGCCAGGGGAAGCACGGCGCTGTATGACGCAATTGTGGCCTCGGCGGTGCATTTGGAGAATAATTCCCGGCTGAGCAAGAAAGTGCTGCTGGTGATTACTGACGGGCAAGACAACATGAGCCGGGAGACTTTGCAGGAGGCGGCGCGCCGGCTGCAACAGGCAAACGGGCCGACTCTTTATGCGATCGGGCTTTTGGGAAGCGGGCTACGCAGCGAAGGCCGGAATGCACTGGAGCAGCTGGCTTCGAGCACTGGCGGAGTTGCGTATTTTCCGGATTCGCTGGACCAGGTGGATAGCATCACGCGCACCGTGGCGCGGGATATTCGCAGCCAGTATGTTTTGGCGTTCCGTCCACGTAATCAAAATGCGCAGCCGCAGTATCGATCGCTACGAGTGGACGCGAATGCGCCGGGGTATGGGAAGCTGACAGTGAGAACTCGGAGTGGGTATTATCCGCCGGAGCAGAATCGCTAGTTCCGGGGGCTAAAGCCCCGATCCTCATAAGAACATTCCGCGGCGCTGAAGCGCCGCTCTTCCACGGTTGCGGAGGCCAACATTCGCCAACGACGAAATCGAGGTCAATGTCTTCAGCGGCGCGTGGGGTGCAGGGATCCTTCGACTGCGCATGCTGATTCGCGAGGCGAATCCGCATGCTTGCTCAGGATGACAACGGTAAAAGAATAAGGCGCGGCTTGACGCCGCGCCTTTTCGATTCTTTTTGACTACGCAACAGGGGTTTCAGCGGGGGAGTGCATTTGCGCCGGCATTTGAATCTGGATGATGTTGTTCTTGATGGCGTAGACCACCAGATCCCGAATCGAGTGCAGGCTGAGTTTGCGCATGATGTTGCTGCGGTGAGTTTCGACGGTCTTGGTGCTCAGGTTCAAGAGAGTGGCTACTTCTTTCGAACTCTTTCCCTCGGCCAGCAACTGGGTGATTTCGCGCTCGCGGACCGTCAGAGTGGGCAGGCTGGGCGCTTCATTGCGGGAGACGACGTGGCCTTTATCGAGGAAGCCGGCCAATACCAAGTCGTTTACGCGCGGGGTGAAGAACATGCGCTTGCTTTGCAGGGCTTCGACGGCGGAGACGAGGTCGCGCGCGGCATCGGACTTCAGCACGAAACCACGGGCGCCGGCATCGAGGGCCTCGCGGATGACCTGATCGGAGTCAGTGATGGTGAGGACGATCACTTTGAACTGCGGGTCATGCTGCATGAGCTGGCGCGTGGTGTCAAGACCGTTGAGGCTGGGCATACCAATGTCGATGATGACGACGTCGGGTTTCAGACGCTTGGCCATCTCCAGCGCTTCGCGACCGTCGGATGCTTCTCCGCAAATTTCCCAGCCTTCGTGTTTCTGAAGCAACGAGCACAATCCGCGACGCACAATTTCATGATCGTCGGCTAACAGGATTCGCAGTTTCATGGCAGATCTCCTCCGGGTAAAACCTTTCTGAGTTCGACGGGCTGGGCCCACAGCGGCCAGCCTTCATCCCGAAACCTGGGGGCTTCGGGCCAATGCTGTAAAAACGCGGTGCTGACTAACGGATTCCACGGCTTCCAATAAATCGCGAGCGGCATTCGATTTAACAACGTATCCCCGGGCGCCGGCATCGAGAGCTTCGCGCATCATCTGCGGCGAGTCATGCTGGGTTACGAACAAAACCTCCAGACCGGCGTTCTTGTGCTTCTGCTGGATGAGCCGGCAGGCCTCCAGCCCATTCATGCGTGGCATGGTGACGTCGAGCACAACTACGTCTGGTTGTAAACTTTCAACCTTTTCCACGGCTTCCATTCCATCGGAGGCTTCGCCTACGACTTCCCAGTCACCCCGGCCTTGTAGAAGAGTTCTTAGCCCTTGTCTTACGATAGGATGATCGTCCACCAGCAGGATGCGAACCGCCATGCTGTTTTCGTTTCTCCGCTGCTGCACCGTGTGAACCTCTTTAAAGTATTCCACGGTTGGCTACAGTTTAAGTTGGCCCTGCCGCAGACTTCTACTTGAGCTATTCAAATTTATAACCAGGCAAATTGTGTGTACACAGACCTTTATCGAAGCTAGCACGGTAACAAGCGGGTCCGAATACAGCGAATACTGTATTCTAGGCCTCCCACCTGACAGAACCTAATTCTCGACCGAAACGCCGGTGGGGAAGTAGGTTCGAGCGTGCAAAAGCGCATCCACTGCCTCGACGATGGAGCCTACATCCGATTTGGCACATGCGCCACGGATTCCGGCGCGGCGAGCCTCATCGGCCAACTGCTTGGATAAGTGGATGGTCACCAACAAAATTGGGATTTCAGGAAAAAGGCCAGAAATCTCCCGAGCGACATCCAAGCCATTCAAATCGGGCATTTGGAAGTCGAGCAGAATCATATCTGGCGGATTTTTCTTTACCCGCAGCAGCGCTTCGCCCCCGGTTCGTGCCTCGTCGCAGACTTGCCAGGTGCTTTGCTGCTCGAGCAAAGCCCGCAAATAGTGGCGAACCGCAGGGTTATCGTCAACAACAAGAATGCGAACCAAGCCTCCCGCCCTTCCCGGTCTAATTCATTAAGGTAGGATTCCACCGTTTCGACCGCAATACCGTGAAGCCCTTACAACCTTTGATGCTACTGGCGATCACGCGCTTAGCTCACCAGATACCTTTGTCGCTACCTGTCATTTTCATTTCAATGGCCGCAGCCGCCGCCAACGGGGGAAGGAGGCTGAGGCGGAACGTGCTTTGCAGATCGCCGTTCAGCAACAGGCGTTTCCACTCTGCGGCATAGAAGCGGGCGGCCTGGGGAAAAATCGGGATCCGCAGGAATTTTTTCCTGAAATAAACCAGTTCATTGCCAAAGTGCGCTGCGTCAGTCACCAGCGAGGGCAACGGCAGATCGGTTCCGCGATAGGCTTTGACGTAGCCGGAGATCGTGACCAGATAGGTTGCCAGACCATCCCACAGGCCGGCGGACTGGGCCAGCTTCTTGAGATACGCATAGTCGATGGCGCAGGACTCGACCAAGCGGGCGTTATCGGCAACGTCGCAAAGACGCAGGTAAAAGTGCCGGTACATGCGTTGCAGAGTGCTGATCATGAGGCGATCTTCCGGCGCGGGCACGCGGAAAGATTTTCCATCGAACTGCGCGAGGCTGGAGCGCGAGACCAGAGAATTGGTGATGGCGACTTGTTCGCCAGTCTG
>JBAVGI010000287.1:0-1636 GCA_049684755.1 Candidatus Sulfotelmatobacter sp. | reverse complement strand
CACTTTTAAATTCAATCCAAGTTAACGGGGTCCTTGGTTGTCAGGAAGCGATCACGTACTGGGGAGAGCAATTCACCGGGTTGAAGGAAAAGTACCTCGACGATTGCCTATACGAGGCTCTGGATACGCAGGTTCGGTTCGAAGCCGGGCAAATTGGATCGACTCAGTATAATCAGGAATTGTCAAAGGAACGTCGCGATTGCTCGCAGTGGTTCACGCAAATTGGTCAGGGTTCGACGAGCCTGGTTAATGGGATCGTCAACGCCTGCAGCCCGGTCCAAGATCTAATTCTTCCTTACTCGGGCTACGACCCTCTGCAATTCGGCGCGCTGACCAGAGCGGAGAACCTTGTCTTGGTCGCCGATGCAACGCAATTGGCGGGGCGAATCTGTGGAGCAGACGAGCTATTCGTCGATACCCTAGCGGCCGTCCAGGTGCCTCGTATGGTGGGACTACTGAACATCCTCGATAACGGCACTGGTCAGTTCGTGACTTCCGGCCCGTCTTCCACCTTGCTTGGTCTCACTCCTACAATACCTAATATCCCGCTCGATTCCAGGTGTATATTGCCGTCGCTTCCTTGATGACGATAGCGGGAGATTAGGTTATAGCCAGTCTAGTTGTCTAAATAGAGGTACAAAAATGCCGTCAATCATATCACTAATCGTTTTTATTAGCAGTCTGGTCGGACTCGGGCTCGGCCAGAGCGCGAAAATCACTCTGACTTATCCACCAGCGCCGGCAGTGGTAACGAACCTGGCGAGCCCGCCGAGCACCTGCCAGGTCGAGGTTGCGTTCTTCGACTCCAACAGCAACCTGGTCAAATCGCAGACGGTGTCGCTGGTTCCGGGCCAGTCCGCCCAGGTGACCTTGACCCGCAGCGAGCTCGGAGGCCCTCCGTCGGCTATTCATCCGCTTTTCTGGGCCGAGGCGGGACTGGTCGACAACTGCAACAATAGTGCGAACTGCGACTATACTTTGTGCAACATCAGAGCAACCGGAGAGCAAGCGGATTCATCCAACAGCACTAACCTGGTGATGGATAATCTGATCCGGTTCGCTCGCCTCGGGTCTGCTCCCTATTAGCGAACGTCGAACGGTAGCAAAACCATACGGAGAGGCCAGGATCGGATCCTGGCCTTTTCGTTTTTGTTCGATCAGCCTTTCGGCTCCGCCTACGGCTTGGCGAAACTATCGGCGAGGTCGGCCAGTTCGGGGATACGATACCGCTCGCCGATGTAGGCTTTGTACATCAGGAAGATCCACATGATCGCCAGCCCCAGGTTGATCAGTCCCTGAAGCCCGCCGAGCAGCCGGCCCAGCGCGAAGGGTAACACCGCGATGAACACGCTGAGCACGATATTGACCACGAACCAGACGATCGAGAACGCAATCGACTGCCGCGCGTGAAAGCGCACGAACTCGTCCTTGTCGTACGGCTCGAGGTAGAGAAAGATGATTCCGGTCACCAGCCCCAACAGATAAGCCGCCGCCGCGACCACCTGGTTTTGCGGCGTGCCGCCGCCGCTCTGTGCATCCATTTCGCTTCTACCTCCTGTCACTTCGCGAGCGCTCGCGACACGAACGCGCGCGAATGTCGCGACTCATCGCAGCTCATAGGATACCCGGTTTCCGT
>JBAVGI010000286.1:0-2775 GCA_049684755.1 Candidatus Sulfotelmatobacter sp. | reverse complement strand
GGAAAGAAATCGCAAGCGATGGTTTGTTAAGCATCAGCGATAAGAGGACATTATGAAACCGGGTCGCGACCACGTAATCTGTGGCCGCGATTTGCTTCAACAGATCATCCACCGATGCCACCGGTTCGTCGATAATTCGTCCTCCTTCAAACGCGACTGAGCGCTTCTTTAACAACGACCGAAACCCTTGGGTCACCGGCACGTCCGCCAGGTCTCCGATCAGTAAGCGGACGTCGAAGTCGCGGGCCAGCAGCCATCCCACGAACTCTACCAGCTTCTCCAAGTAGGCCGAAAAAACCGCGTTGTCCGGCCTCGCGATGCTATACTTCCCGGCATACTCCATAAGTCCAAGGCCCACAACTAGCCTGCGTCCTCTCTTTTCCGGGCTGCGTGGCGCCAGACTTTCTGGCAAGCTGAAAGCCAGATCCGGATAGACCGGATCAGCCCCGGTCTTGAAACCAATGCCTTTGAGGTATTGCCGCGTGGACTCGTCCCGGTAAGAGCGGAAGTCCGCTAGGAAAAGAGCTGCCCTGACCAGAATTCTTCCTCGAAGACTGTAAATTGGACCAGCCCCGATGCTCACAAACAAGAGCTTGCAACGACAAAGCTTGGCGGTGACCGCCCACCGGAACATATCGTAGGGGCCCCATTCGAGCAGAGTGAATGCATCCGTCAGCACCCCGGTTCCCGGCACGATCAGCGCCTCGCTGCCCCACAGGCTTCTAGGGCCTTTCCACCACCGATACATCTCGCTAGGTATGCCGACAACGAGTTTTCGCCACAATCTAGCCCTTCGATTGCGTAGAATCCATTGCTTCACAATGGTGGATCTGCTTGGCTCTGCTTTGATGCCGTAGGTCGCTGAGACGGTTTCGGGTCCCGTGCAAATGCAATTAAATTCAGCGTCTGGTGCCAGACGCCGTAAATGACAGAGCATCGCCTGCAAAGTGCTCTCGTTGCCAAAGTTACCCCGCCCAAAGTGCCCAAAGAAAGCTATCTTTTGTCCGCGAGCGGCCGCGGAAGTTCTCGCAATGAGCGATGCGGCGGACAGCGGTTCACTCTGCGCACGCTGCTCTGTGATTTCCTGAGTGTTCAGTGTGGTCATCGATGCTACTTAGATCGGAGAGCGTCCAGCGGGGAGTGTATAGCCTCTTCAACGAAAAACTTCCATAGCCCCAGAAATCTCCTAAGGACAGCAGTCGCGCATCCCAACCGGCTCCAGAACGAAATGGGCGTTCTTAGGACACAGCTCAAGTGTTCTTTCAACAGATGGCACCACGGCAGAACTAGCCGACGATTATCGTCTGCGTAAGCGAATTTTGCTCTCTCCCTGACGGTCGACCCTCGTTTGCATGTGGAAGCTTCGCGATGCTCTCGCCGGAAGAACATTTCCTCATCAATTTGCTTAATGTCGCCGAGAAGTGCGATCTTAAACAGCAAAACCTGATCGTCTCCCGCATACAAGCCCATCGCTCCAGTCTCTGCCAGAACATTACGACGGAATAGACCGTATGCTAGCCACAGGAAGTCGGTACCCTGGGCCGCCAGCTTCATGAATTGCTTCGCTCTGGATTCAACCGTCGATCCTAGGACTGACAGCTCGGACGCTTGTCGTCGCAGCACGTTCCCATCCGTATCGATATAGCTGAGTTTCGGAAAAACCAGGACCACCCGCTGGTCTTCATCAAGTTCTGCGACACACCTTTCGATGAACCGGGGTGCAAACAGATCGTCATGTGCAGCCCACTTGAAAAATTTGCCTTGCGACCGGCGAAACACCTCGTTGTAATTGAAAGACACTCCCATATTTCGGGGATTTTGATAGACACGAATCCGACTGTCTTGGTCGGCAAGATGGCGGCAGAGGGCGACTGTGCCATCGGTGGAACTATTATCACAAATGATTAACTCCCAATTACAAAACGTTTGATTCCGCACACACTGAATCGCCTCTGCAACGTAGTTCTCTCCGTTGTAGACCGGCAACCCGATGCTGACAAGTGGCGATTCTGTTTTCATACAAGTTGCGCGGGTGCTCGCTCGAGGGAGGAGAGAGGAGAGTTCAAAAGCAGTGCCGATCCCCCTTTGCCACAGGAAAAAGGATCATTCTCATATGTCAATTATGATTTGACCACGAGTTCCGCCCCGCGGCCAACGGACATGGGATTCGAGCTATTTTTCTGTCCCGTGATGCTCGCGTTCCTCCGCTGCCCCATACGCCACGCTCGTTTTTCCGGATCGTATTGCCGGATGATGGTGGCAGGCGTTCCAAAGACCACGGAATAATCGGGAATGCTTCGCATCACCACAGAGCTGGCGGACACGACGCAATGGCGGCCAATGGTCAACTCGCCTCTTGAACATAGAATGGCTGCCCCACGTCCAATCCAGGATCCTTCCCCAATTCGAATACTGCCGCCCTCTGTAATACCTTGTTCAATGATTGGTACCTCGATATCTTCGTAAGCATGATTGTGGTCCATGATCAGGACTTGTTGCGCGATGTTAACGGAACGCTCTAAGTGAATTTGGTTCTTGGCCGAAATAACACTGCCTGTGGCTATGATGCAATTGTCCTCAATAACGATGGTCGGCTCGCCAGTAGGATCATCGGTGGCCACGTTGAGCCACGCGAGTTCACTCACTTTTATCGAATTGCCCAGGCTGATTCTGGTCGCCCGCTGCCGACTCAGCTTACAAGTGAAGTGAAACGAGACGTCACGTCCAATTCTGGCAAACGGATAGGTCCGGCTGACCCAGGCGCTGTAGAGCTTG
>JBAVGI010000285.1:0-1814 GCA_049684755.1 Candidatus Sulfotelmatobacter sp. | reverse complement strand
GGCGCAACGCGAGCTCGAGAGGGGACTCGATCCGATCGAGGAGCGCGATCGGCGCGAGGCCGAGGCACAGAAGTCCCGTGAGGCCCGGGCGAACGCTGACACCGTGGCGCGGCTCGCCGAGGAGTTTGTGCATCGGAAGCTGCGCGCTGAGCGGTGGGACGAGGAGCGCGGTGCATGGGTGCGCGACTCGAAGGTGAAGTCGAAGCCCCGCAAGCGGCCCGAGGCAGCCGAAGCGCTGCTGAAGGCGAATCTCGTTGATGCCACTCTCGACGGCCAGGTCGTCGGCCGCATGAAGGCGCAGGACCTCACACGGCGTCAGCTCGTGCGGCTGCTCGATGCGATCGTCGATCGCGGAGCGCCAGTGACGGCCAACCGTGTGCATGCCCTCCTCGGCCAGATGTTCACCTGGGCAGCGGCGACGGATCGGATTCCGGCCTCACCGATCGCAGGCATCGAGCGACCCGGCGGCGCCGAGGCTCCCCGCAAGCGCGTGCTCACGGCCGACGAGATCCAATCCGTCTGCAGCAAGCTCGACACGGCTGAGATGTCCGAGCCCACCCGGCTCGCCCTCAAGCTGCTACTCGTCACGGGTCAGCGCCGCGGCGAGCTGACCTTCGCCCGATGGGATCACTTCGACCTCGAGCGGCGCACCTGGACGATTCCGGTGTCGCTCCTGAAGTCGGCGCACTCGAGACGGGAGGCGCCCGAGCCGCATATCGTTCCGCTGTCCGATCTCGCGCTCGAGCTCCTGCGGCAGCTCCAGGCGATCACCGGAGCCGGCGTATACCTGTTCCCGCAGCGCGGCAACAGCAAGCTCGAGAAGTCCTACTCCGAGCGCGTGCTCTCCCGGGCCGTGCGCGAGAACGAAGAGCACTTCGGCATCCCGCACTGGACCCCGCACGACCTGCGCCGTACGGCCGCGAGCTTCATGACGAAGATCGGCGTCCCGCGCCTACACGTCGAGAAGGTGTTGAATCACTCGACCGGTGACATTGCCGAGGTGTACGACCGCCACGACTACCTGCCCGAGAAGCGTGTGGCGCTCGAGCGCTGGGCCGAGCATCTGCGGGAGATCCTCGCGATGAGGGATCAGAGTACCGAGCACGCCAGTGCCGCGGCGTGAGGGCGCACCGCCGGTGGTTGGCTCACCACTCACGGCCGCTGAGGGAATCGTTGGGCGGTACCGGCCTGCCGCGACCGCGCTCCTCGAGAAACATGGCCTGACCGTCCCGCCGGCCACTCTCGACATGCTCGCGCGGACCATCATGCGCTGCCGCGAACTCGGACCGCGGCAGAAGCGGGCCAAGGGGCAGCAGTTGTCACCGCGGGATCGATTGCGTCGGGCCAGCACTCACGCCGCCAAGCTGCTCAAGTACTCCGAGCGGGGATCCTCCCGCCACGACAGCATCCCGAAGCGCGCGAAGGCATTGAGGACGCTGCTGAACCTGGAGGCTACGGTATGGCTTGCGACCGCCTCGGTGCGGGTGAACGCGCCCGAGCTGCTCGAGCGATTGCAGGCGAACGCCTTGGATCGTCCAGCGCTGGAATCCCTCGTTATGGCGATCGATTCAATCCTCGCGAGGGACGATGACGCTGTCACCGGCCGACCTCCGAATCGGCTCGCGAGTGTACTGAATGCTTGCTGCATCGTCTGGCTGCGCGCGAGACGACCCGAGCGCTTCACCTGGAATGAGCCGCAGGATCGCCTTGATGGACCTCTTGCGGACTTCGTGCGCGACGTGCTCTGCGTCTGCCGATTCGAGTCGCTGAAGGACGCCGCCATGAAGCAGGCGCTCGTCCGGCGTCTTCCCGAC
>JBAVGI010000284.1:0-2734 GCA_049684755.1 Candidatus Sulfotelmatobacter sp. | reverse complement strand
GGAAAGAAATCGCAAGCGATGGTTTGTTAAGCATCAGCGATAAGAGGACATTATGAAACCGGGTCGCGACCACGTAATCTGTGGCCGCGATTTGCTTCAACAGATCATCCACCGATGCCACCGGTTCATCAATAATTCGCCCTTCTTCGTACTTGACTGAGCGCTGGTTCAGCAAGGAGCGGAACTCTTGCTTCACGGGCACGTCGACAAGATCCCCGATCAATAGTCGGACGTCGTAATCGCGAGCCAATAGCCACTTCACAAATTCCGCGAGAGTCTCGAGATAAACAGAATAAATGGTATCGGTTGGTCTCTCGATGCTGTACTTCCCTGCATATTCCATCAGTCCTAGGCCCACGACCAATCTGCAGCCTTTTTTTTTCTGGCCGCGTGGGGTCAAATCCTCCGGCAAGCTGAATGCCAGATCCGGATAGACCGGATCATCACCACTTGGGAAGCCAATGCTTTGAAGATACTCCAGTGAGGATTCATCCCTATAAGACCGGAAGTCCGCGAGTGAAAGCGCGGCCTTGGCAAAGAGTCTTCCCGCACGACTGTAGATGGGGCCAGCGCCTATGCTTACAAACAACAGCTTGCTGCGGCAAACCTTGGCCGCGACTGACCACCGGAACATATCGTAAGGGCCCCAATTCAAGAGAGTATAGGCGTCGGTCAGCACCCCGGTACCTGGCACGATAAGCGCCTCGCTGCCCCAAAGCCTTTTAATACTTTTCAACCAGCGATAGATTTCACTCGGTACGCCAATGACGAATCGTCGCCCCCATTTGACCACAGTATTCTTCGATGCCCAGGGCTTAACTATAGTGGACCGGCTCGGCTCGGCCTTGATGCTATAGGTCATAGCAACGTTCTCGGGCCCGCTACAGATACAATTGAATTCAGCGTCGGGGTCACGATGGCTTAGATAACCGAGCATCGCCTGGAACGTGCTCTCGTTGCCAAAGTTGCCCCAGCCAAAGTGGCCAAAGAGAGCTATTTTCTTGGTTTTTCTGCCCAAGAGGGTAACTGGCCGATTGATATTTGACAATTCGGACAAGGACTCTCTTTTGGCGCTCCGGTCCGCGATATCCAAAATATTCATTGGTGACATTCAGCTACTTGGATCGCAGGGCATCCAGCGGAGAGTGTATGGCTTCTTCGACGAAGAACTTCCACGCTGTCAGAAATCTCCTGAGGACAGCAGACGCACACGCTAACCTACTCCGGAATGGAACTGGAGTTTTCATAGCTGAGTCTAGGTGCTCTTTCAACATTCGGCACCAAGGCAAGACTAGTCTGCGATTATCGTCCGCATAAGCAAATTTCGCTCTTTCCCTGACGGTTGACCCCCGCTTGCAGGTTGATGCCTCGCTATGTTCTCGCCGAAAGAACATCTCCTCTTGGATTTGCTTTACGCGTCCACGGAGGGCGATTCGGAAAAGCATTACGTGATCCGATCCTGCGTACAAGCCCATGGAGCCACTCTCTTGCAGAACGTCGCGGCGAACTACTCCGTACGCGAGCCAAAGGAAATCGGTACTCTGGGCTGCCGACGCCAGAAATTGCTTGGCCCTTGATTCCACTGTTAGCGCGGAAACCGAGAGCTCTGAAATTTGCCGTCGCAGCATCTGGCCTTTGGCATCGACATAACACATTCTTGAAAACGCCAACACCACGCCCTGGTCTTTTTCGAGTTCTCGCACACAAGCTTCGATAAATTGTGGAGCGAAGAGGTCATCATGCGCCATCCATTTAAAATATTGGCCTCGCGAGAGGCGAAATACCTCGCTGTAGTTAAAGCAAACCCCCATATTACGGGCATTTTGATGTATGCAAATCCGGCTGTCACGTTCGGCAAATTGGCGGCAAATCTCTACCGTACGATCGGTGGAGGCGTTATCACAAATAACCAACTCCCAGTCTGAAAAAGTCTGGTCCAACACACACTGGATTGCCTCAGAGACGAAGCGCTCTCCGTTATACACTGGCAATCCTATGCTAACGACCGGCGACTCCGTCTTCATACTATTTGTGGGAGAGCTACACTCAGGTGATTAGAAGCGAATTTCAAGTCGTATTTTATGATTTTTCCACCAGCTCTGCTTTACGGCCACCGGGGCTGAGCTTCGCCGTGTTTTCCTAGACGGCAACGCTAGCGTTCCTGCGCTGCCCCATGCGCCAGGCTCGTTTCTCTGGATCGTATTGCCGGATGATGGTAGCAGGCGTGCCAAAAACCACGGAATAATCCGGGATGCTTCGCATCACCACGGAGTTGGCGGAAACGACGCAATGGCGGCCGATGGTCAGCTCGCCTCGTGAGCATAGGATGGCCGCCCCGCGGCCGATCCATGATCCTTCGCCAATCCGGATTTTGCCGCCGTCGGTAATCCCCTGGCTGATGACAGGGACGTCGATATCTTCGTAGGCGTGATTGTGATCCTGAATTACGACGTGCTGACCGACTAGGATATCGCGCTCCAAATGGACGCGATTCTTGCCGGACAGAATACTGCCGTAGCCTATGCTGCAGTTGTCCTCGATAATGATCGTAGGCTCGCCTGTGGGATCGTCGGTCGCAACGCTAAGCCAAGCACTCTCCAGCAAGCGTATCGAATTGCCCAGGCTGATTCTGGTCGCCCGCTGCCGACTCAGCTTACAAGTGAAGTGAAACGAGACGTCACGTCCAATTCTGGCAAACGGATAGGTCCGGCTGACCCAGGCGCTGTAGAGCTTG
>JBAVGI010000283.1:0-1848 GCA_049684755.1 Candidatus Sulfotelmatobacter sp. | reverse complement strand
TACTCCTGTCGCGTCGAGAAACTGAAGAAGAGCATGATGGCCGCAGCCCAGATTCCGCAAAATAGATTTGCGCGTGCTCGGGCGTCGAGGTGGTCGCGCCAGTCGCGGAAGCGGCGCGGAATCTCGCCCAGCGCCGGAAACATGTACACAAACCATGGAATCAGCCACGCAAGCAGGAGCGCCCAGAAAAGAAGCAGCGGAACCTTGTCGTAATCGCGCGGGATGCGCTTGTTCAGGTAACGCAGGAACTGCTCGTTGATGAAGTAGAACCAGAGAAAACCTTTCTCGGGGCCGGTCGGCTGCGCGGGACTGCGAATCGCGGCCAGAATGTGCCACGGCGCAGCAACCGCCAAAAACACGAGCGTGCTCGAGACGAGATGGAACTTCAGAATTTTGCGCAGCCCGCCCGTTAGAAGCAGGAACACGCCGATGATCAGGCCCGGGAAAACGATGCCGATCAGGCTTTTCGTGAGGACGTCGAGCGCAATGGTGACGGCGATGCCCCAGCAAAGCCAGCGCGAGGGCCGCTCCTGCTCGTAAGCGATCAGGAAGAAATAGAGGCCGAGCGTGAGCCACATGGCGACGAGAACGTCGGGAATCAGGAAGCGCGTGTAGACGAAAAGTCCGGGCGCGGTTACGAGAATCAGCGCGGCATAGAAGCCGGCCTCGACGCCGTAATACCGCCGGCCGAAAATGAACGCGCACCACGCGAGCCCGAGTACCCCGAGCGCAAGCGGCAGCCGCGTCTGCCATTCGCCGACGCCGAAGAGCTTGTAGCTCGTGGCGACAGTCCAGTACATCAGCGGCGCCTTTTCGAGGTAGCGGACGCCGTTGATGTAAAGCGTCACCCAGTTGTGGTTCAGCACCATCTCGCGCGCGGCCTCGGCGTGAATCGAGTCGGCATCGTCGAGCAGGCCCGGCCGCGCGAGCGCTGGAATGTAAATCAGGAGCCAGACGAGGGCGACAATCGCGAACGCGGGCGCGGAAGCCAGGAAGCGCGACGCGGGCGGCGGGTTGGCCGTAGCAGCGCCGCTGGAATTTGTGACTGCGGTCATCTCAGTGCACTCATTGCAGGTGGCACACGCGCAGGGTCGGATTCGAGTAAGGGCAATCGAGCCCCGCGCTCGGCGTTTCGCTGACCGGTTGGTCTAGCACAAACCACGTCACGCCCCAATCGCGGTGAAGGCGCTCGAAATCGGAGAGCTGGAAATGTTCCCATCCGCGTTGTGCTGCCATTTGCGCCTCCCAGTGCTCGGCCAGCGGAAGATCGGGAAACATGGTGAGCGCGCCCGCGTCCTTCACAGCGTCGGCGAGCATACTGCGTTCCGCCAGCGCGCGAAAGCCGTGCTCGTCCTCGCCGGGCAATGCCATGTGATTCGGGTTGAGCGCAAAGATCGCGTTCTCCGGCGTGCTCGCGCGAATCCATGCGAAGGCGCGCAGCCAGTCATTCCGTGGCGCGGCTCCGGGCCATTCGATGTGCGGCGAAGCGGGGAAGGTCTGTATCTGCGCATACGTCATTCCCGCGCAAAGCGGGAGAAACAACGCCAGCCACCGCCATACGTGATTTCGCAGCACGGCCTCCGCGAGGAACCCGCCAATCAGTAGAAACTGCAGAACGTAGACGAGCTGCAGGCTCCGCATCGGTTGATAGCGCACCAGCGCGAGCAACCGCGGCGGAACCGTCATGACGAGCCCGAGCATGAGGTAGACCGCCTGATAGATGAGCAATGCGCGGCAAAGCAGCTCCGCGGTGCGCATACCACGCTTCCGCGCCATCTGAGCGAACCACCAAAGCAGCACAAATGGCGCGACGATGCCCAGCCATTCGTACCAATGCCAGCTCAGCAG
>JBAVGI010000282.1:0-1567 GCA_049684755.1 Candidatus Sulfotelmatobacter sp. | reverse complement strand
GTTGCGTTACAGGTGGCATTGGCGGAGCCGGTGTAATTGGGCGTCAGAGAAATTTTGGCAGTCTGCTGGGATCCTGGGTCGGCGGAGGGAAACGGCTGCGCGATGGCGAGCTGAAAGCTGCTGGCTATGGTGAGTGAGAGCGTGGTCGAATGTGAGAGTGAACCGGACACACCTGTAACAGTAATAGTGGAAGTTCCGGGTAGGGCTGTAGCGCTGGTAGCGATGGTCATGACTACTGCTGTGGCGGCGTTGCCGGGGGTTACAGGGTTAGGAGCGAAGCTGCACGTGGAGTTTGCGGGAGCACCCGCGCAGGAAAGAGTAACGGGGTTAGAGAACGCGGTACCGACCGGCATCACGCTGAGGTTGTAGGTGGCGATTTGACCGGAGCCAACGGTTTGAGTGGGTGGCGTGACGGCGGTGAAAGCGAAATCCTGTACGGTGAGAGCGATCGGCCAGGAGTGGGCGGGTTCACCGGTGGAATCCTGAGTAGTGAGCTTGATGCTGTAGGTGCCGACGGCCGAGTTGCTGGGGACGGTGACGGTAGCTGTGACCGGAAGGATTGAACCGACGCCTACGGTGATCGGGCTGACCGGGCTAAGGGCGCAGGTCGCATTGGGGAGGGCTGTGGCGTCGCAACTGAGATTGACTTTGCCGCTGTAGGAGTATTCGGAGGTGAAGGTGAGATTTGCCGTGGCGGAAGCGCCGGGGATGGTGGCGAGGGTTTGCGTTCCGGCGATGATGTAGTCGCCGACGGAGAAGGGAACGGGCAAGGAACTGGAAAGCGATCCAGTTGTGCCTTGGACGCTGACTTGATATGCCCCCGGGGAGAAGCTGGTTCCGTTGATGGTGAGAGTTGCGGTGGCGGGGGCAGCGGGAGGGAGGGCCACGCTCACGGATGCGGGACTGATGCTGCAGCTGCCCGGGCCGAAGGTGGTAACACAACTTAGGTTGACGGGGCCTGCGAAGCCGTCTTGCGAAGAGATGGTAATCGAGCCGGTGGTGTTGGTGCTGCCCGCTTTTACGTTGGGAAAGGCCGTGGGTTCGCTGAGTGCGAAAGTCGGGTTCAGAATGACGTCCGCGGTGAATGTGGTCGCCAGAGGAACGGGGGCTCCGGCGGTGTTGGCTTGCAGCGTAACCGTGTAGTCGGCGATTGGAGAGGTGGCGGGGACGGTTACGGTAGCCGTCGCGGTCACCGGGGAGGCGGAAGTCAGGATGAAGGTTGCGCCGGGAGTGAAAGCGCAAGTCGCGCCGTGGATGAGCAGACCGATGTTGCAACTCAAAGTCACGCTTTGATTGAAAGAACCTTGCGCGGAGAGTTGAAAGCTTACGGGAAGGGAAGTCGCGCCCCGAGGCACATTTACCGTGGTTGGGGAGGGCGCCGTCACACTGAAGTTGATGACTTGCAAGGTGAGCGCTGCGGTGTGGGTTGTGTTATTGGGATCGGTACCGGAAGCCTGCAGGTTGAAGTTGTAATTTCCAATCGTGCTGCTACCCGCATTCAGCGAAAATGCTGCGCCGGTGGGAGTTGGGGTGAGGCTGCCGGGGCTCGGAACGCAAGGGCTGGGAG
>JBAVGI010000281.1:0-1521 GCA_049684755.1 Candidatus Sulfotelmatobacter sp. | reverse complement strand
CAAAACTGAAAATAGCGAGCACTGCGAGCCGGGGTGAAGTGTGTCCACGCGTTTGTGTCGCGCTGCCGGTGCCGGTGTGCGTCGTGATGCGGAGCGGTAGCATTTTCTCGCGCAGATGACCGATACTGCGGCTGGAGGCTTTCCCCATGGCGCAACTGACGGCGACCGGGCACGCCGCGACCCTGATTGACAACCGCACGATTGCGCGTCTGCTGGGCGAAACCGCCGACCTGATGGAGATCGACGGCGCCGACAGCTTCAGAATTCGCAGCTACCGGCGTGCCGCTGAGGCCGCGGAGCAGACCACGGTCGACCTGGCCAATGCGGCAAAGGAAACGGCGCGGCTGCTCGAGATCCCCGGCATCGGCAAGAGCATGGCGGCGCACATCCAGCGGATGGCGGAGACTGGCAGCCTGGAGCTGCGCGATGATCTCTTAAAAAAGTACGGCGTCGGGATTCTGGAGTTGCTGAAGCTGCCTGGCATGGGACCCAAGACCGTTGCCCTCTTCTGGGAGGCGGCGCAGATCGGGACCATCGACCAGCTTGCCGAGGCGATTGAGGATGGGCGGTTGGCGCACCTGCCGCGCATGGGCGTCAAACAGCTTGAAAAGTTGCGCAAGGGCATCGAGGACTACCGGCGGTCGGCGGGCCGGTTCCGCATCGACGTGGCTGACGAGGAGGCAAAAAAGATTGCGGCCTTCCTCATGAGTTTTGCCGGCTTCGAGCGGGTTACGCCCGCCGGCTCGTTGCGGCGCGGACGCGAAACGGCGGGCGATCTGGATTTGCTGGTCACCGGGCCGGCCTGCGCGCCGGAAAAAACCGCGGCAGCCGTCGAATATGTTGCCGCCTATCCTGGCATCCAAAGCATGATCGCCAAGGGCGAAAACAAGGTGAGCTTCAATCTGGAGCAGGGGTTGCAGGTGGATGTGCGGCTGTTGCCGACGGCCAGCTACGGAGCGGCCCTGCAGTATTTCACCGGGTCGAAGGGGCACAACGTCACGCTGCGCCAGCGGGCGCTCAAGATGGGCTACACGCTCAGCGAGTGGGCGCTGGCGCGGCTCGACGACGGTACCCCGGTAGCTGCGGCCACCGAGGAAGAGATTTACGCCAAGCTGGGCATGGACTGGATGCCGCCCGAGATGCGCGAAAACCTGGGCGAGATCGATTTGGCTGCCCACAAATCTCTTCCAAAACCCATAAGCGCGGAGTGCATCAGGGGTGACGTGCATATGCACACAACGGCCACCGACGGCCGCAATTCGATCCGCGAGATGGCAGAGGCCGCCCTTGCCTGCGGCTACGAGTACATTGCCATCACCGATCACTCCAAGAATCTGGCCATGACCAATGGTCTCGACGAAAGACGCGCGCTTGAACAGATTGAGCAGGTGCGCGCAGTGGACCGCGAGATGGGCGGCCGCATTCGCGTCTTCACGGGCATCGAAGTCGACATCCTGGCTGACGGCGCTCTCGATCTCGACGATGAGGTCCTGGCACAAATGGACGTGGTTATCGCCAGCG
>JBAVGI010000280.1:0-5937 GCA_049684755.1 Candidatus Sulfotelmatobacter sp. | reverse complement strand
GGGTTTCGCAGGTAGGCCTCAGGGTGGCGGCCACGGCGGTGCCTTTGGTGGAATCAGCCGTGGCGGCGAAGCCCGAGGATTCTCCTCCCGAGGCAGATCCAGCTTCGGCGGCGGCGGAATGCACGGCGGCGGGGGTGGAATGCATGGTGGTGGCGGTGGCCACGGCGGCGGTGGCAGACGCTAACCATTTACTGAGTTAACGGAAATCAATTCCACAGTGATTGGCCACAGGAAGGTTTTGCCTCAGGAAAGATTGGCCTCAGGAAAGATTGGCCTCACAAAAGATCGGCCGCGGGAATCATCGGCCTCAGGAAAGGAACGAACATGAAATTCGAAACACGCAATTCGAAAATGTATTCGGCGGGAACTCTCCCGCGATTTGCCGTCACTGCTCTTGCCGCCTTTGGCCTCTGCGCAACTTTGGCGACCGCCCAATCCAGCACGCAGAAATCCGCCTCTGCCTCGCCATCGTCATCCGCCGCGCGAGCCAGCGTAGACCCGCCGCAGCCGGGACAACAGACTTTCTCCTCTGCCGAACAGGCGACCCAGGCCCTCGTTGCCGCTGTTAAGGACGGCGACCAAGCCGCTTTACTCAAAGTGCTGGGGCCGACCGGCAAGACCATCGTCTCCTCCGGCGACGATGCCGAAGATCAGAATGACCGCGATGAGTTTCTGAAAAAGTATCAGCAGATGCATCGCCTGGTAATGGAACCGGATGGTACCACCACCCTCTACATTGGCGCGGAAAACTGGCCCACGCCGATTCCTCTTGTACATAAGGGCAGTAACTGGTACTTCGATACGGCTGCCGGAAAACAAGAGATCCTTTATCGAAGAATCGGGAAAAATGAGCTGGCAGTAATTCAAACTTGCGGTGGACTGGTCGACGCGGAAAAGGAATATTACTCGCAGCCGCATGATGGGCAGAAGGAGCAGGAATACGCGCAGAAATTCTTCAGCGATCCGGGCAAACAAAACGGCCTGTACTGGGAGACCGCTTCCGGTGAGACCAACAGCCCAATCGGTCCCCTGATCGCGGTGGCCGCGATTGAAGGCTATCCGCAGCCTCCAGATCGAAATCTGGAACCATTTCAGGGATATTACTTCCGCATCTTGAAAGCGCAAGGAGCCAAGGCCGCGGGCGGCGCACACAGCTACATCGCCGATGGAAAGATGACCCGCGGTTTCGCCTTCGTCGCGTACCCGGCAGAGTACCGGTCATCCGGCGTTATGACGTTCATCGTAGACCAGGATGGAATCGTCTACGAAAAAGATCTCGGCCCCAAAACCGCCGCGATCGCGAAAGCCATGACCAAATACGATCCAGACTCGAGCTGGCGCAAAGCGGATTAAGCTGCGATAAAGTTCGAACTGTTATCAGCGCGTCGCATGCTTGGATTTTTTTGGTTTCAGGCTGATCGCTATCTTTAAAACCGCGCCGTCGACGGGATCGATTTCGAATATCGCCTTGCTCGTATAGTCCGGGCTATTAAGCCGGTACTTAAAAACGCTGTACATCTGAAAAATATCGGTATCATACGGGGCGCCGTATTTAGCCTGCACCTGCGCTGCTGTGTAGCTGCGGTCGGTCAGCGCAAGAATGAAGTGCGCGTCCGCGTGCCTCTCGCTCTTAAAAGCCGCGATCTCGGAAAAAGGAAAACGCTGGCCGGCCAATGAATAGTCGACGCCTGCCATCGTTTTTTGATGGAAGATCTGTTCCTGCACGATCCCGTCGATTCGCTTGTGGACTTCTCCTTCCAGCGTAAATCCCTCACCTTTTGCCGCGCACCGGCCTTTATCTGGATTGCACTCCGCCCGAATTTCATTCACGACATAGGAGCGAAGCACCCGGGAGTTTTCCAGCACCGTTTTAATCCCTTGTTCGCCGGGTAGAGCAGACGCAGAAAAAAGATAGGGAACGATCTCGCGCCAGTCAAAGTCGTCGGCGGAGGAAATTGTCTGACTGCCTGCGCCCGAGGGCTGAACGCCGCCCAACGCATTTCCAGGCGACGGAGCGAAAGTCGAGAGCCACACGACCATCCCAACTGCAAACTTTAAATAGTTCATGTCCGCGAGTGCAGCTGAAATCATAGCCGATGCTTCCTAAAAGAACTAGCGCTCGCGCCGTCGAAGGGTTCACACATAAGCTCACCAATGGGCGAGAAGCGGGCGAGCGCAAGCAAGCAGAGACGTTTTATAAAGACAACCGGCATGTAATAGTTTCGTAATGTATCGCGCATCACCGCAAATTTTCTTCCCGCGAGTTACTCTCCCATTAATCATATGGAAATTCATCCTAAGGGAAGTCATGCTCGCATTCTGCTCAGTTCAGTCTTCGGACCATACGCACAAGATGACGAATTTGGCAGCCGCTCCATCAATCCCATGGAGCTCTATCACAATCAGGTAACCCGCGCCCAGGGCAGCTTTTCATTGCGCATGTTTCACCGCTCCTGGGGAATCATGATGATTCAGGAAAATATTTCGGCGCCTTGCAGCCTTCTGGATTTTCCCACTCGCGAAGCTTTCGCTCGTGAATTGACTAAGAACCACTACGATATCGTCGGCATCTCTTCCATCATCGTGAATGTGCTGAAGGTGCGGGAGATGTGCCGGATGGTGCGAGAACTATCGCCGGATTCGGCAATCGTGGTGGGCGGACACGTGGCCGCCATTCCCGGCCTGGAAACGATGGTCGACGCGGATCACATCGTGCGCGGCGAAGGCATCTCCTGGATGCGCCGTTATTTGGGTGAAGACGAGCACGCGCCGATTCGGCATCCCGCCATCATCTCCGGCCTGCAGACTCGCATCATGGGAGTGCGTCTTCCGCAGCGCAAGGGCGCGACGGCAGCAACCATCATCCCTTCGGTGGGCTGTCCTATGGGATGCAACTTCTGTACTACTTCCGCTTTTTTTGGAGGTAAAGGAAAGTTCATCAATTTTTATCAGACCGGCGACGAATTGTTTGACGTCATGTGTGGAATTGAAAAAGAGCTCAGGGTAAATTCCTTTTTTGTGATGGATGAAAACTTCCTTCTTCATCGCACTCGCGCCATGCGATTACTGGAGCGCATGAAGCAGGCCGGTAAGAGTTGGGAGCTTTCCGTCTTTGCTTCTGCCAATGCCATTCGAAAATACACTATGCTGGAACTGGTGGAACTCGGCGTTTCATGGGTATGGATGGGGTTGGAGTCTCCTCGATCGAATTACGGCAAGTTGCAAGGTCACGACGTTACGCAACTCACGAAAGAACTGCGCGAGCACGGCATACGAGTGCAGGGCTCGACCATCATCGGACTGGAGCACCACACCCCAGACAACATCGTCGACGAAATCGAATCCGCAATCGAATACCAGACCGACTTCCACCAGTTCATGCTCTACACGCCGGTTCCCGGCACGCCGCTGTACCAGGAAATGGCCGACCAAGGCCGTCTGCTGGCGAATATCGAGTACGCCGACATCCATGGACAGTACAAATTCAATTTCCAGCACAGCGCAATCTCTCGCGAGGATTCGAAGCGGTTCCTGGATTGGGCCTTCCGGCGCGACTTCGAAAGGAATGGACCCAGTCTTTATCGCCTGTGCCAAACCATGCTGCAGGGTTGGCAACGCTATAAGAACCATCCCGATGCTCGCGTTCGTGAGCGGTTTACGCGGGAAGTGAAAAAGCGCAGCAGCGCCTACAACGCCGCGCTTTGGGTAATGGAACGGGAATCCAAGAAAGTCAATCAAGATGTGAGCGACAAAATTCACGATCTGCGTCGCCAAGTCGAAAAAGAATTTCCCGTCGTCGCGCGCCTCACCGCGGCATCGCTGGGCCCGATCCTCTTGTGGTCGACACGCCGCGAGCAGAAACGTCTGCTCGCAGGGTGCACCTACGAACCGCCGACTTTTCTCGATCACCGCAACTGGGTGTCAGCCTCGCAGTGCTAATGGCGAGGCATCTGCACAAAGCTAGGGGCTGCGTTGCTTCGCACGCCGGGAGTGATCCCGATCACACGCAGTTGTGCTGCTGGTCATGGCTGTTCCCGCGATTCTGGCCGAAAATCGATATGACGTTCGGAGTGCCCCGCGGTCGTTGTGACAACCGGACAAAGCAGAAGTCGAACCGCTGAGGGTGCTGGGGGAAAATTCGCTATGAAAGGCACCATCGAGACCCCGGGAAAGGAACTCCAGGAAGCTCCTCAGGCACAGCAACAAAGAATATCTGATTCCTCCCTGGAGCGCCTGATGGCGGCTCCAGCACAGGTCCGGCCCTTATTCTCAGACAGCTTACTGCGATACGAAGGCCAACACACCCGGCAGACCTGGGCAACAGTCGCCTCATTCATTTTGCAGTGCGTAATGTTGGGAGTGCTGCTCTTATTGCCGCTCTATTTCACGCAGGAATTGCCGAAGTCGCAACTGCTGACGTTTCTGGTGGCTCCGCCGCCACCGCCGCCTCCACCACCGCCAGCAGCGCAAGCCGCCAGAATCATGAAGCAGATTCAAAGCGACCTGCTCTCAGGAGGCGCGCTCCGTACGCCAACCAGAATTCCTGAAAAAGTACAAATGATCAGAGAAGAAGAGGCGCCGCTGATGCCTGGTACCGGTGGAGTGGTAGGAGGCGTACCGGGCGGAATTCCGGGGGGTCAGCTGGGCGGAGTGATTGGAGGCATTGTCAGCGCTACTCAAAATTCGGCGTTCCTGCCCAAGTTGCAACCGGTTGTGCCGCAACGCGTACGGATCTCCCAGGGAGTAACCAGCGGCCTGTTGATCCAGAAAGTTGAGCCGGTATATCCGACAATCGCCAAGGCCGCCCGAATCCAAGGCAATGTTGTGCTTAAGGCCATCATCAATAAAGAGGGAGCCATACAGGATCTGCAGTTGGCGAGCGGACATCCCATGTTAGTGCCGGCAGCCATTGAGGCAGTCAAACACTGGCGCTACCGTCCTTATTTGCTGAACGGGCAACCAGTCGAAGTGGAAACGACCGTGACGGTCATTTTTGTTCTAACCAATTGAGGCAACTCATAGCGCGATGCGATCCGAGCCGACCGGAATAATCCAGAGCGGCTAGGTCGGCCTATTAGTCTGGAAGTTACAGGGGGTGGACCATGATGTTTTCCTACAGGTTGGTGCGATTGATTGAAACCCATGCCGACACGCTGGCTTCAGGGTTGGAGAAGAAAGTGCTCTCTTCTCCTGATGTAAGTTGCTTCCGTACCATTCCCACCCACGAATTGCGAGAACGCGTCTACGAGATATACCGCCATCTGGGTGATTGGCTTCTGGGAAAGAACCAGTTGGATATTGAGCAGCGTTATCGGGAAATCGGGGCGCGAAGGGCACGGCAGAAGGTACCACTTTCCGAAGTTATCCAGGTGATCATCCTTACCAAGGAGAATCTCTGGGATTTCCTGAAGAGCGAAGCGGTTGCAGACCGCGCGCTAGAGATCATCGGAGAGCTGGAACTGCTGCAGATGCTGGAGCAGTTCTTCGATCACGCGATCTATTTCGCCGCACTCGGCTACCAGGAACAGTTAGAGGCTTTGCCCCTGCAAGAGCGTGCAGTCGTGACCAGCTGAAACCATCGACTGCTTCGGTTGGTTCACTATTCCTGAAGGCTACCAGCGCATCCTGCGTTGGGGTATCTACCATCACATAAAAAAGTGACGATAGTCACAGCCGAAATCGAGTCGATGTGTAAGTCTGAAACTGGTGACGGAGGTGCTATATGACAGTCCTGGAAGTGACCCAAGAATTAGAAACCAGGAAGCAACCCGCCGCGATTGCCGTTAAGAATGTGCTCTACGCCACAGACTTTTCAGATACGTCCGAAGCGGCTTTTCCCTACGCGACCGCCATCTGCCGCAAGTTCGGCAGCACATTGCACGTAGCCCATGTTTTCTCTGATTCGACCCTGATGCTCATGACGGGCGGAGCCGACAA
>JBAVGI010000279.1:0-3208 GCA_049684755.1 Candidatus Sulfotelmatobacter sp. | reverse complement strand
AAGCTGAGTCCGGCGGCGCTGGACACGGTGCTTGGGAAATTAGCCCGGCAACACGACCCCAATGTTCTGGTCGGCTTTGATCACGCCGACGACGCCGGAGTGTATCAAATCGCGCCCGATCAGGCGCTGGTCCAGACGGTCGATTTTTTCACTCCCATCGTCGACGATCCTTACGTTTTCGGGCAGATTGCCGCGACGAATGCTCTCAGTGACATTTACGCCATGGGCGGACGTCCGCTTACTTCGCTGGCGCTAGTCTGCTTTCCCGACAAGGCAGATCTCGCGATTCTCGAGCGCATCCTCGCCGGTGGCCTATCGAAAATGATCGAGGCTGGATGCACCGTGATCGGTGGGCACAGCATTCGCGACGAAGAACTCAAGTTCGGCTATTCCGTCACCGGACTCGTGCATCCCAAAAAAATCCTAACTAACGGCGGAGCACGGGCCGGCGACGCTGTCATCTTGACGAAAGCGCTGGGCACGGGAGTGATCTCCACCGCGATCAAAAAAGGACTGGCCGATCGAGCCTGGATCGATGCCGCGGTTCGATCCATGACGACGCTGAACAAGCAGGCAGCGGATCTTATTGGCAATCGCGTTGCCAATCGGGAATATCGCGTGCACGGCATGACTGATGTTACGGGCTTCGGGCTGATTGGCCATGCTCGCGAAATGGCTCTTGCCAGTAATGTGGCCTTGCAATTCTTTTCGCAAGATATTCCGGTTCTGCCCGGTGCTCTAGATTGCATTCGCGCAGGTCATATTCCCGGCGGCCTCAAAAATAATCGCGACTTCGCCGAATGTGTTGTCAGCTACGAATCCTCGATTGCCGACGATCTTAAAACTTTGCTCTTCGACCCTCAGACCGCTGGAGGGCTGTTGATCTCCCTCGATGAAGACGATTGCGAAGAACTTATCGTCGAACTGCAAGCCGTTGGCGCTCTGGCTCGTCGCATCGGCCAGGTAACTGAATCCCAAAAGCCGCTCATCCGCATCTACTAGGTTAGCCACCTGTCATAAACTAAGCCAGTTTTTCGAGGAGGAAATCATGATGCAATTTCGCGAACTTGGACGCAGCGGTCTCAAAGTCTCTGCCCTCGGCTTGGGCTGCATGGGCATGTCGGAGTTTTACAGCGGACGCGACGACAATGAATCCATCGCCACCATTCACCGCGCTCTTGAACTGGGCATCACTTTTCTCGACACTGCGGATGTTTATGGTCCGTACAAGAATGAGGAACTGGTTGGCCGCGCAATCAAAGGCAAGCGCGACCAAATTGTATTGGCAACAAAATTCGGCATTGTGCGCGATCCGGCTAATCCGCAGAACCGCGGAGTCAATGGCAAAGCTGATTATGTCCACCGATCCTGCGAAGCCAGTTTGCAACGATTGGGAGTCGAGACCATTGATCTCTACTACCAGCATCGCGTCGATCCCGCAACGCCCATTGAAGAAACCGTGGGAGCGATGTCGCAACTTGTACAGGAAGGGAAAATCCGCCACATTGGCCTGTCCGAAGCTTCTCCGCAAACACTGCGCCGTGCAGCGAAAGTCTATCCCATTACCGCGCTGCAGACCGAGTATTCCCTCTTCAGCCGCGAACCAGAAGAAGAAATTCTCGCAACCTGCCGCGAGTTAGGCGTTGGCTTCGTTGCTTATAGTCCGCTGGGACGCGGCTTCCTCACCGGCCAATTCACGCGCTTTGAAGATTTTCCCGAAGACGACTACCGCAGATTCTCTCCCCGGTTTCAGGGAGAGAACTTTCAGAAGAATCTTGATCTAGTGCGCCGAGTCGAGGAGATTGCGCATGAGAAACACTGCACTCCCGCGCAAATGGCGCTGGCCTGGGTCCTCGCTCAGGACAAAAACATTGTGCCTATCCCCGGTACAAAACGGCGCAAGTATCTGGAGGAGAATGTAGGGGCTCTCGATGTGAGACTGGGTGCGGAAGACCTTCGCCGGATCGACGAAATATTTCCTAGTGACGCAGCTGCTGGTTCGCGCTATCCGGAGCACATGATGAACCTGGTGAACCAATAACCCACAGTCGACGTAAATAATTTGGGCGGCCTTGAGGCCGCCCAAAAGGAAATAATCAACTAGAGGTCTTAAATTAAGCTCGCGCCGGACTTTCCCCGCCCTTGGCGATTCCACGTCCTGGCTCCGGCTTCAATACTTGCTGCACGCCGCCGTCATCGGGCTTCGATGGCAACTTCATCGGAGGCAGTTCCTTGCCCTCGACTAGAAGCATCACTTCAGACGCATCCAGCACTTCGCGTTCGAGCAACGCCATTGCAATTTTCTGCAGCGTATCTGGATTTCCCTGCAGGATACCCTTTGCCGTTTCGTACCCGTAGTTGACCAGTTTGCGGACTTCGCCATCGATCTTGATAGCGGTGTCTTCGCTATAGTCGCGGTGTTGGCTGATCTCGCGGCCCAGAAAAATCTGCTCTTCTTTCTTGCCGAAGGTCAGCGGTCCAAGGTCGCTCATGCCCCACTCGCAGACCATCTTGCGCGCCATTTCCGTGGCTCGCTCAATGTCGTTTCCAGCGCCCGTGCTCATCTGGTTGAGAAAAAGTTCCTCGGCCAAACGTCCGCCCATCAGAATCGCCAAGTCGGTTTTTAAGTATTCTCTCGTATAGTTATGGCGGTCGTCGATGGGCAACTGCATCGTCACGCCCAACGCCATGCCACGCGGGATGATCGTGACTTTGTGCACTGGATCGGAGCCGGGAAGCTTCGCTGCCACTAAAGCGTGTCCGGCTTCGTGGTAAGCCGTCACTTTCTTTTCCTCGTCGGAAAGAATCAGCGACTTGCGCTCCACGCCCATCAGCACTTTATCTTTGGCAACCTCGAAGTCGAACATCAGCACAGCCTTGCGATTTTGCCGGGCTGCAGCCAAAGCCGCTTCGTTGACCATGTTGGCCAGGTCCGCACCAGAAAATCCCGGTGTCCCGCGTGCCAGCACCTGGAGATCAACATCTTCCGCCAGAGGAATCTTGCGGGTATGCACGCGCAGAATCTCTTCGCGCCCGCGAACATCTGGACGGCTCACCACCACGCGCCGGTCAAATCTTCCCGGGCGGAGCAGAGCCGGATCCAACACGTCGGGCCGGTTCGTCGCTGCCATCAGGATGACACCTTCGTTCGACTCGAAGCCATCCATTTCAACCAGCAGCTGGTTCAGGGTCTGCTCGCGCTCGTCGT
>JBAVGI010000278.1:0-1886 GCA_049684755.1 Candidatus Sulfotelmatobacter sp. | reverse complement strand
GCCACCGAGGCGATCGCCGTGTCGAGCACCTCCATAAAGGTCGCCAGCATCACGGAGACCGCGATGAGCCAGGGATTGACCCCAAAATTCTGCGGCTGCTGACTGCTTGCGTCGGCCATGCACCTCTGCCTGGTTCTGAAAGAGCGTGGGGAGACTATGACGAATGAATGGAAACCGGCCCGATGGCCCCGAATCTACGCGAGCCCGCCTGGAACCCCTAATCTTCGTGTTGGATACGGGAATCGCCGCTGTGGATGCAGGTCTGGGGTGGAAATCCATGATTTTCCCGCGAGGCGGCGGACTAAATTGCTCATTTTGAATAATTTCCGTTTCTGCATCGCAACCGCCACTTCCGGCATCAGATAGATTGACAACAACTCACTCAAGTGCCATCCTAGCCAAGCACGGCACTTCTCAGGAGCACCAAAAATTATGGCAAAGATTATCGGCATCGATCTCGGCACGACCAACTCGGTCGTCGCCGTTATGGAGGGCGGTGAGCCCAAAGTGATCCCCAATGACGAGGGCGGCCGCACCACGCCTTCTGTCGTCGCGTTCACCAAATCCGGCGAGCGTCTGGTTGGCCAGGTCGCCAAACGCCAGGCCATCACCAATCCCGCCAACACGATTTATTCCATCAAGCGCTTCATGGGTCGCCGCTTCAACGAAGTGAGCGACGAAATGAAGATGGTCCCCTACAAAGTCGTCCAGCAGGGCGACCACGTCGCGGTCGAGGCGCAGGGCAAGCTCTACACGCCTCCGGAAATCTCCGCTCTCATCCTGCAAAAGCTGAAGAAGGCCGCGGAAGACCATCTCGGCACCACGGTGACGGAAGCGGTGATCACTGTGCCGGCGTATTTCAACGATGCGCAGCGCCAGGCCACCAAGGACGCGGGCAGAATCGCCGGTCTTGACGTGAAGCGTATCGTCAACGAGCCCACGGCGGCCGCGCTGGCCTATGGTCTCGACAAGAAGAAGGACGAAACCATCGCCGTCTACGACTTTGGCGGCGGCACGTTCGATATTTCGATCCTCGAAGTCGGCGAAGGGGTTATCGAGGTCAAGTCCACCAACGGTGACACGCACCTGGGCGGCGACAACATCGACCAGCGCATCGTCGACTGGCTGATTGATGAGTTCAAGAAGGATGAAGGCCTCGATCTCCGCTCCCGCGGCAACGAAATGGCTCTCCAGCGGCTGCGCGACGCCGCGGAGCGCGCCAAAATCGAGCTTTCCACGGCGCTCGAGACCGAGATCAATTTGCCCTTCATCACTGCGGATGCTTCCGGTCCGAAACACCTGGTCCGCAAGCTCACCCGCGCCAAGCTCGAGCAGCTCGTCGAGGACATCATCACGCGCTCCGTGGAGCCCTGCAAAAAGGCCATGGCCGATGCCGGCGTCGACGCCAGCAAAATCGACGAAGTCGTTCTGGTCGGCGGCCAGACCCGCATGCCGCGTATCCAGCAGCTCGTCAAAGACCTCTTCGGCAAAGAAGGACACAAGGGCGTCAATCCCGACGAAGTCGTGGCCATCGGTGCGGCGGTCCAGGCCGGTGTACTCGCCGGCGAAGTGAAGGACCTGCTGCTGCTCGACGTCACACCGCTCACCCTGGCCATCGAAACCCTGGGTGGCGTCGCTACGCCGATGATCCCGCGCAACACCACCATCCCGACCAAGAAGACGGAGACCTTTTCGACCGCGGCCGACAGCCAGACCGAAGTCGAAGTCCACGTCCTGCAGGGCGAACGGCCGATGGCTGCGCAGAACCGCACGCTGGGCAAGTTCAAACTCAGCGGCATTCCGCCGGCGCCACGCGGTATCCCGCAGATCGAAGTCACCTTCGACATCGATGCCAATGGCATCCTCAACGTCACGGCGAAAGACAC